>JBIKWX010000008.1:0-25888 GCA_044356095.1 Roseomonas sp. | reverse complement strand
CCTGGCCGGATTTGATCCCTTCGACAACCACGACGCCGACGGAATCGCCTTCGTCATGCACACAGAAATGCACGGTCATGCCGGCATATCCTCCCTCTTTTGATAATGGTTGGAAAGCTAGGGCGCAGCCCCTTCCGGGTCAATCAGGCAGGTCACATCAGAGTGGTAGGGCGGTGGTTGATTTCACGCATTCCATGGCAAAGCGGGATGTCACCTTGCGCAGGCTGGAAACCCGCGCCGTCAGCTTGCGGTAAAAAACGTCATAGGCCGTCATGTCTGAAACAACGACGCGGAGCAGATAATCCACATCGCCGCCAAGCCGCCAGCATTCCACAATCTCCGGCAGATCAGCGACGGTCTTGGCGAAGCTTTCAATCCAGGTGGCGGAGTGATCACCGGTTTCGATGGCGACAAAAACCGAAATGCCAAGGCCGAGCTTTTCCGCATTCACCAGCGTCACGCGGCCGGTGATGATGCCGGTTTCCTCCATGCGGCGGATGCGCTTCCAGCATGGGGTTTGCGTCAGCCCGACCTCCTTCGCGATGTCACCGAGGGAGAGTGAGGCATCGGCCTGAATCAGGCGGAGGATGGCAAGATCGGTCGCATCCAGATCATTTGGCTTGGACAAGGTGGCCTCCCGCCCAAAAGGGCTGCGTCATGCTTCGGGCATCAAAAGGCGGATCAGGCCATCAAGCTGATCAAGGTCATTATAGCTGATGGTGACCTGCCCGCCCTTGCCGAAATGCTTGATGGCGACGTGCAGGCCAAGACGTTCCAACAATTGGCGTTCAAGGGCCAATGTATCACTATCCTTGGCATTGCTCCGTCGAGATTCTGGGTTCTTTGGCTGCGCTGCGGCCATGGCTTCCGCCTGACGGACGGAAAGGCCGCGCGTGAGGATTTGTGTCGCAAGCTTTTCCGGCTCCTCCGCGCCTAGCAGCGCGCGGGCATGGCCAGCGCTGAGACGCCCGGCGCGCAAATGCTCGCGAATGGCAGGCGGCAGGTTGAGCAAGCGGAGCGTATTGGCGATGTGGCTGCGCGATTTGCCGACCGCGCGCGCCAGGCTTTCCTGATTGAGGCCGAATTGGTCAATGAGGCGGGCAAAGCCTTCCGCTTCCTCAATCGCGTTCAAATCCTCGCGCTGCAGGTTTTCGACTAAGCCGGCAGCCATCGCCATGCGGTCGTCAAAATCCCGGACGACGACGGGAACGTCATGCAGCTTTGCGATTTGCGCGGCACGCCAGCGGCGTTCGCCGCCAATGATCTGATAGCGCCCCGCCTCACCTGGCTTCGGGCGCACAAGCAAGGGCTGCAAGATACCGTGTTCGGTAATGGAGGCCGCGAGTTCCTGAAGCCCCTGCCGGTCAGGTTCCATGCGCGGCTGAAATGGGCCTGGTTCGATCATGGTAATTGGCAGGCTGCGCGGCGGGCCGGCTTGGGGCGCGCTTGGCGGCGGTGGCGCATCACCCATCAGGGCGGAAAGGCCCATGCCGAGCCGGGCGGGCTTTTTCATTGCGCCGTTTCCTTTGGTTGCTTTTCGCGGCGGATCCATTCCTGCGCGAGCGCGACATAGGCTTCCGCACCCGCAGAGCGATGATCATAGACCAGCACCGGCAGGCCATGGGATGGCGCTTCAGTAATGCGAATGTTGCGGGGAATTACTGTATCATAGACCTTGTCGCCGAAAAATTCGCGCACATCGGCAGCAACAAGTTCCGATAGATTGTTGCGTTTATCAAACATTGTCAGGATGATGCCACCAAGCTTGAGGTTCGGGTTCAAGCTTTTGCTGACACGTTCGATGGTGCGTGTGATTTGGGAAACGCCTTCAAGTGCGAAGAATTCGCATTGCAAGGGCACCAAAACCTCATCCGCCGCGACCAGGGCATTCAGCGTAATCAGGCCAAGCGATGGCGGGCAATCAATGATGATCAGGTCCGTGTCGGCCAGCGTCTCGCCTGCGGCTTCCAGGGCATTCAGCAGGCGCCTTTCGCGGGCTTCGACATCAATCAGTTCAATCTCAGCGCCGGCCAAATCTGCATCAGCCGGCAGCAGATCCAACTGCGGAATGCGCGATGGCTTCACAAGTTCGGCCAAGGGCGCGGCGCCGACCAGCAACGCATAGCTGCCCTGGCCCCTTTCCTGACGCGGCAGGCCAAGGCCGGTGGAGGCATTGCCTTGTGGGTCCAGGTCAATCAGCAGAACCTTGCGCGTGGTGGCCAGCGCCGTGGCAAGATTGATCGCCGTCGTCGTTTTACCTACCCCGCCCTTTTGATTGGCGATGGCTATGATTTTCGGCCTGGCGGGGCTAGGGCTGGACACGTTGGATATTGCTCAGGCGCAGGATGGTTGCTTCGGGGCTGGTGGCACTTGGAAAGCGCTCAAGGGTGAAGTGCCAGTCCTGGGCGGCTCCCGTCAACTCTTTCTCGGCGGTCTTGCCTTTCGGGAATAACGCGACACCGCCCGGCGCCAGAAATTTAGCGGCATAGGGCAGCAGGGACGCCAGCGGGGCAAGGGCGCGGGCGGTGATGGCGGCAAGCGGGGGGAGCTTTGCAGCTTCGGCGCGGCAGGCATGCACGAGAACCATGGGCAGCTTCAATTGGGCGCTTGCTTCAACAAGAAACGCAGCCTTGCGCTTGTCTGACTCCACCAAATGGAACTCGCGGTCCGGCTGCAAGATCGCGAGCACCATGCCCGGCAAGCCGGCGCCCGAGCCGATATCGGCGACCGGGCCTTGCCTCGGCAGCAGCGGCCCTAACTGCGCGCAATCGGCAATGTGGCGCTGATCGATTTCGGCAGCGGTTTCCCCGGAAATCAAATTGATCCGGGCATTCCAACGGAGCAGCAGGTTGCGATAGGCTGCAAGCCTTTCAGAGGTTTCCGGCGCGTGTTTCACGTGAAACGTTGAACGTCGCGCCGGAGATGCACCGCAAGCGCCGCCAGAGCGGCTGGGGTGACGCCCTGAATCCGGCCAGCGGCGCCCAAAGTGGCGGGGCGCGCGGCTTTCAGGCGCTGGCGCATTTCAGCGGAAAGCCCATCAACGGCATCGAAATCAAGGGTCTCCGCGATGGCTGCCTTTTCCTCGCGTTCCAGAAGGCGCCGCTCGGCTTCCTGACGCCGTAGATAAGGCGCGTAGAGTGCTTCGGCTTCCAGCTGCGTGCGTATGGCGGGGGCAACGTCCCGCAACCAAGGAAAGGCGGCTTGAACCTTTTCCGTCGCCACAGCGGCTAGAGCCAGCACTTCAAGCACTGACCGCCGCCTACCATCCTGATTGACGCTAATGCCGAAACCGGATAGCGCGGCAGGCGTTGCCCCATCGGCAGTGGCACGCGCCAAGGCATCAGCAACAGCATTGGCAAAGGCACGATGGCGCCCAGCCCGATCAGCACCCACGCACCCCCAAGCAATTCCACGCTCAGTGAGCCTGAGCCCTGCATTATCCGCCCGGAGTGACAGGCGATGTTCGGCCCGCGCCGTGAGCATGCGATAGGGTTCGGACACACCCTGAAGGGTCAAATCATCCACCAGCACACCGATATAGGCCTCACTGCGGGTAAAGACCGCCTCGGGCGCAGCACCCGAAGCACGGCGGGCAGCATTGATCCCGGCCATAAGGCCCTGGGCGCCGGCCTCCTCATACCCCGTGGTGCCATTGATCTGGCCGGCCAGGAACAAGCGCGGCACCTGGCGCAGTTCCAACATAGGGGTCAGCGCGCGGGGGTCGATGTGATCATATTCGATTGCATAGCCAGGGCGCAGGATGCGGGCGTGGGCCAGGCCGGGGATGGACGCCACTACCCGTTCCTGCACCGCTTCCGAAAGGCTGGTGGAAATGCCGTTCGGATAGACCGTCGGGTCATCAAGCCCTTCAGGTTCCAAGAAAATCTGGTGCCGCTCGCGTTCGCCAAAGCGCACCACCTTATCTTCAATGGAAGGGCAGTAGCGCGGCCCCACACCCTGAATTCGCCCGCCATAGACTGCGCTTGACTGAAGATTGTCCCGGATGATGGCGTGGGTTTCGGGAGTCGTCGCCGTGATGCCGCAAGTCACCTGGCGATTAGTAATCCGCTCGGTCAGCCAAGAAAGCGGCTCTGGCGGGTCATCCCCCGGTTGCGCTTCCAGCGCCGCCCAATCAATGGTGCGGCCATCCAGCCTGGGCGGTGTACCAGTCTTGAGCCGCGCGAGTGGCAAGCCCAAGCGCTCGAAAGCCAAGGCGAGGCCAATCGCCGGCGCATCCCCGACCCGACCGGCCGGGAAGCGCTTTTCGCCAATATGGATTTCACCACGAAGGAAGGTGCCTGTCGTGATAATCGCGGCCCCGCAGCGGATGCGCTGGCCATCGGCAGTGAGGATGGCGGCAAGGGCGCCCGCTTCATCAAGTTCCAGCCCCTCAGCACCGCCAGCCATGATCGTAAGGCCCGCCTGAACCCGCAGCAGCGCCTGCACTGCCTCCCGATAAAGCCGCCGATCCGCCTGGGCGCGCGGCCCACGTACCGCCGGACCTTTGGACAGATTGAGCATTTTGACGTGAATGGCCGCCGCATCCGCCGCGCGGGCCATGATGCCATCAAGCGCGTCAATTTCGCGGACCAGATGCCCCTTGCCCACCCCACCAATGGCTGGATTGCAGGACATTTCGCCAATGGTTTCAATCTTATGGGTCAGCAGCAGCGTACGCGCACCACAGCGCGCTGCGGCTGCCGCGGCTTCACAACCGGCGTGCCCGCCACCCACCACCACAACGTCAAAGGTCAAATCCGCGCCCGTCATGCGCCGCCTATATCAGCATTACTTGCCGATACAGAAGTCCCTGAAGACAATATCGAGAATTTCCTCAACACCCACGCGCCCTGTCAGCCGACCAAGGGCGAAAAGCGCAGCCCGCAGCGCTTCGGCGGTCAGTTCCGGCAATTTGGCTGCCTCAGCGTCGGCCAGTAGCGCGGCAGCTTCAGTCAGAATGGCCCTATGCCGCGGGCGCGTGAGTTGATTGCCCTCACCCGCGCCCGCGAGCCGGAGCGCTGCCTCGGTAATCCGGCTTTTCAACGCGTCCAGCCCAGTACCCTCCCGTGCGGAAACCGACAACGCGGGCATGCCGCCAATCTCGGGAGGCCCAGCTTGAAGGTCGCATTTATTGACCAGCACAAGCGCATCAGGGCGCACCCAGCGCAGCGTCTCGGCATCGGCCGGCTGATCGGCGGCGAAGACCGTGATGACCAGCTGCGCTTCCTCTGCCCGACGCTCGGCGCGCTTGATGCCCTCTGCCTCAATCTCGTCGCCGGCTTCTCTCAGGCCAGCGGTGTCGGACAGAGTTACAGGAACGCCCGCCAAATCCAACCGCGCTTCCACAATATCGCGGGTCGTGCCAGCGCGGGCGGAGACAATGGCCGCCTCCCTGCCCACCAAAGCATTGAGAAGAGATGATTTTCCGGCATTTGGGGCGCCGATGATGGCAAAGACCAAGCCCTCGCGCAGCAATTCGCCGCGCCTTGCATCGGCCAGATGCGCCGCAATTTCCGCGCGTAGCTCCCCTGCCCCGGCGCGTGCCTTGGCGTCCAGATCGGTCGGAAGACCATCCTCGGCAAACTCAATCGCTGCTTCCTGATGCGCCAGTAGCCGTGCCAGACGCTCAGCCCACCCACTGTAAAGCTTGGCCAGGCCGCCGCCAGCCTGGTGAAGCGCCTGGCGGCGTTGCGCTGCGGTCTCGGCAGCAATCAGATCGGCGATGCCCTCAGCGGCGGTCAGGTCCATCTTACCGTGCAGAAAGGCGCGGCGGGTGAATTCGCCGGGCTCGGCTTGGCGCAGCCCGGCCGCGGCCAGCGCCTCCATCACCCCAGCAATGACGCTGAGCCCACCATGTAGATGAAACTCGGCTGCGTCCTCACCGGTGTAGGAAGCAGGGCCGGGGAACCAAAGCACCAAGGCATGATCCAGGGTTTCGCCATCGGCAGCACGCAACCGGCGCAGGCTCGCATGCCGCGGCGGCGGCAAGCGACCAGCCAAACGCCTTACCGCCTCAGCGGAACGGGGCCCCGATAGCCGCAGCACCGCAACGGCGCCGGCTGCGGCACCGCTTGCAAGGGCATAGATCGTATCGGCGGCGCTCAACATTGACCTCGTTTCACGTGAAACACAGGGCGGCCCTCAACCCTTCCCAGGGGGCACATCGCGCTCCGTCAGCATCAGCCGGGCTACACGCCCCTCCTGCCGCAGATGTACCTCAAGAACCTCATCAATATCTGTTTTCGTTTCGATTTTATACCAAATACCCTCGGGGTAAATCACCATGGTCGGCCCGAATTCGCAGCGGTCCAGGCAGCCGGCCATATTCACCCGCACCCCGGACAGCCCCAACTCCTTGGCACGCGCCTTCATATAGTCGCGCAGGCTCTCACTGCCGTGCGCGGCGCAGGAACCACGCTTATGGCCATCAGGCCGCCGATTACAGCAGACGAAGACATGCGCCTGAAAATAGAGCGGCGGATCAACCGCCTGCTGCGCCTCAGCTTTCATCTCATCCACGGGCATCCCCCCTACACCTACTTCAACCGCGCCACCGCTTGACGCTGCCCAGCCATAATGCCACTTCGCCCCCGCGTCATGCCGCAACTTTCTCTCCTGACCAATCTCGGCGATCTCACCATCTCGGAAGATGATGGCGCCATTGTTGCGCTTGATTGGGGTCGTGGGCGAGATCAGGCAGAAACCCCCCTGCTTCGCCGCGCCCGGGATCAGCTGCAGGATTATTTCGATGGCAAGCGCTTGACCTTTGACCTACCCTTGGCACCCCAGGGCTCCGATTTCCAGAAACGCGTCTGGGCGGCGCTTTGCGCCATCCCGCCTGGCGAGACCCGAAGTTATGCCGATATCGCCCGCGCCATCGGTTCCGCCCCGCGCGCCGTCGGCGGCGCCAATGGCGCCAATCCCATTCCCATCATCATTCCCTGCCACCGTGTTGTGGCGGCGGATGGATCGCTCGGCGGCTATTCCGGCGGCGACGGACCGGCTACAAAGCGCTTTCTTTTGGATCTTGAAAGCCGAGCGCTTCTTCTCCCTCTCAACCCCCCGGCGCCCCGTAAGCGCCCCTGATGGATACCCCCATGAATCACGCCATCCGCATCCATGAAACCGGCGGCCCGGAGAAAATGGTTTGGGAAGAAGTGCCCCTTCCCGCACCCAAGCCCGGCGAGGCGCTGGTGCGCCATAAGGCAGTCGGCCTGAATTACATTGACGTCTATTTCCGCACCGGCCTCTATAAGGCGCCGAGCATGCCGGCCATCATTGGCATGGAAGCTTCTGGCATTGTGGAAGCAATTGGCGAAGGTGTTACCGAGGTAAAAATCGGTGACCGTGTTGCCTACGCCACCGGGCCTATTGGCGCCTATGCTGAAGCGCGCACCATCAAGGCTGATCGCCTGGTGAAAATGCCAGACGCGATCAGCTTCGAACAGGGCGCCGCGATGATGCTGCAGGGCATGACGGCGGCCTTCCTCATCAAGAAATGCTACGCTGCCAAGGCGGGTCAGACCGTGCTGATCCATGCCGCTGCCGGCGGCGTTGGCCTCATTCTCAGCCAATGGGCCGAGCACCTTGGCTGCACCGTCATTGGCGTTGTCAGCACGCCGGAAAAGGCTGCGCTCGTGAAGCAACACGGCGTGGACCACGCGCTGCTCACCAGCGATGATATCCCCGCACGCGTGAAGGACATCACCAAGAGCGCGATGCTGCCGGTTGTCTATGACAGTGTCGGCAAGGATAGTTTCCTCACCTCGCTCGATTGCCTCGCGCCTTATGGCCTGATGATTTCCTATGGCAATGCCTCCGGCCCGGTTGCCATTCCGGATCTTGGCATTCTCGCCGCCAAGGGCTCGCTCTATGTCACGCGCCCCACCCTCGCGACCTATACCGCGCAGCGTGATGATCTGGTGGCGCGCGCCAATGATTTGTTTGAGGTTGTGGCATCAGGTGCCGTCAAGATCCGCGTCAATCAAAGCTATGCGCTGAAGGATGCCGCTTCTGCCCATATCGCGCTTGAAGCGCGCAAGACCACGGGCAGCACCATCCTTATTCCGTGATGAATGCGGCTGGGCCTTGCTGGTATTCCATCAAGGCCCAGCCCGCCCTACCCATTACCCAAAGCGCAGCGCCGGCAACTTATCCTGCGGGCGCACGTAATAGACGTACCGATAGGCTTCCCGCATGCCGAGGCTTTGCTGCGCCGCGCAGGATGCCTGATTGCTTGCGGCCACTTGCGCCCATATCCAGCGCGCCCCTTGCGCCCTGGCCCAATGCGCCGCGGCGCGGGTGATGCGGGCCGATAGCCCGCGACGGCGCGCCTCTGGCACCACAGCCAGATCGAAAAACCCGGCCAGATCGCCATCCGCAACGGCTGAGATACAGGCAACCGGCTTGCCTGCCTCATGCAAGACCAGCCAGGCCGCCGGCACCATCATCATGCCAACCGCACCCTCTTTCTCCGCGCGCCGCGCTGGCACTTGATGTTCGGCTGTCGCGGTCACTGCCATCCAATCCGCATCGGGCGCCGGCAATACCCGCGCATCCATATCCGCGCGCGCGATATCGTCAGCCGGCACAACAAAAATGATGGTCTCATCCTTTGTCACATAGCCGCGCGTCGAGAGCATTGCCGCCAAGCCAGGCGGGTCGAGTGGCACGGACCTAAACCGCACCGGCAAACCCTGCGCCTCATACCTAGCCTCAATCCGCGCAACACGCGTGCCTAGCTCGGGATCATCTGCGGGCGACAGTGAGCTCGCCGCATTGGCCCGCCCCGTACCGCCCAGAAAGCTCCGCACCACAAAGCTGCCATCGAAAGCAACACGCTGCGCCGGCACGGCTGTCAGGCAGGCGCGTTCCAGCGCCGCGACATCAGGCATTTTCTCAGCAGACATTGCTATACCTTGCCGATCACACCAGCGGCGGGATCTTCAGGTGCTGGGGCGGCCTTCGCTTCTCGCCGACGCGCATGCCAGGCTTCCATCAATTGCAACACCGTCGCTGCGGTTTCCTCAATGCTCCGCCGTGTCACATCAATCACCGGCCAACCCTGCGCTGTACATAGCCGCCGCGCCGCAATGATTTCAGCCTTCACCGCCTCGGGATCAATATATTCGGTGGTATCATGCCGCACGCCTTGCCCCCCAATGATCTTCAGGCGATGGCGGCGAATATCAATCAGCGCATTGGCTTCGATGTAGAGGCCCACAACAGGACAGGGCGGATCGTTCAAAATCTCTGGCAGGCTTGCGCCAGGGACAATCGGCACATTCGCTGCCTTAATGCCGCGATTGGCCAAATAAAAGCAGGTCGGTGTCTTGCTGCTGCGTGATACGCCTACCAGCACCACATCCGCATTGCGAATGCCGACCGTGCCCTGCCCATCATCATGCGACAGCACGTAATGCATCGCGTCAATGCGCCGAAAGTAATCCGCATCCATCACATGCTGCGCAGCGCGTTTTTCGCGCGCCCTGACGCCGGTTGCCTCCTGCAAAAGCGCCATCACCGGATCAAGCGGCGACAGGCACGGCACGCCCATGCGCTGGCAGGCTTCTTCCAAAACATGCCGCAGGCTTGAATCCACCAGCGTATAGAGTACCGGGCCTGGTTCCTGCTGGATGCCTTCCAGCACGCGGTCCAATTGCAGGCGGGATCGGATCAGGCTCCAGCGATGATCCACCACGTGATGATCATCAAACCGCGCCAGCGTTGCGCGCGCGATGGATTGCAGCGTCTCACCCGTTGAATCAGATACCAGGTGCAGATCAATTTGCCTGTGGGGCATGGCGGGAGAATTCCGTGAATCAATGTGGATAACGGGGGTGGATTCCAGCACCGGTCCCGCCCTGACCTATAATGGGGACATAACCTGGCCTCGGCGCAAGCCTGAATGATTTTTCGCGGGCATACCCTGATACAAGCGCAATTCGCTTCCCACCCGATGAAACCAGCAAACCCTTTGGCGGCTTGCTCGGGACAAGGCTGTGGATGGAATTGGGAACACTTGCCTCCCCATCATCCACAGCCCCTACAAGCAACCTCATCTTTCAGAATCTTAGATTCAATGCTTAGCTTCGTGTCATGGAAACGGAAGCCGAGCCCAGCCGGGCGAAACCCTTTTTGCGCGTCCTGGCCGGAGAGGCCGTCTGGCCGCCGCCCGTATGGCTTATGCGCCAAGCCGGGCGTTATCTACCCGAATATCGCGCCACGCGCGCCAAGGCCGGGGATTTCATCTCGCTCTGCACCACGCCAGATCTGGCGGCTGAGGTCACGCTGCAACCCATCCGCCGCTATGGCATGGATGCTGCCATTCTGTTTTCCGATATCCTGATGGTGCCCTGGGCCTTGGGCCAGGGGCTCCGCTTTGCCGAGGGCGAAGGGCCCCTGCTTGACCCCATTCGCTCGCCCGAGGCTATCTCAGCACTCAATTTGGACAGCGTGCTGGCCAAAGCCGCGCCGATTTTTGAGACTGTGCGCCTGACGCGGGCTGGCCTGGATGAACATCACCCGAAAACCGCGCTGATCGGTTTTGCCGGCTCACCTTTCACTGTCGCCTGCTACATGGTGGAAGGCCGCGGGAGCAAGGATTTCGCCGCGACACGCGGCATGGCCTTCAGTGACCCCAATAGCTTTGGCCGCCTGATCCGCATTTTGCAGGATGCGACAACCGAATATCTCGTGGCGCAAGTCGAAGCCGGCGCCGAGGCCCTGATGCTATTCGACACCTGGGCGGGTCTGCTGCCACCGAGCCAGTTCCGCCGCTGGGTGATCGAACCCTCTGCCGCCATTGCGCGCGCTGTCCGCAAGCGCAGCCCCACCACCCCCATCATCGGTTTCCCGCGCCTGGCTGGCCCCATGCTGCCCGATTACGCTGCCCGCGCGGCGGTGGATGGGGTTGCCATGGATACCAGCATGGACCCGCGCTGGGCGGCCCAGGCCGTGCCCGCCACCATGCCGCTGCAAGGCAATCTCGACCCGCTCGCTTTGGTGGCTGGCGGCGCCGCTTTGGAAGCCGAGGCACGCAGCATCCTTGCCGCCATGCGGGGACGGCCTTTCATCTTCAATCTTGGCCATGGAATCATCCCGCCCACACCGCCCGAGCATGTTGCGCAGCTCATGCGCATCATCCGAAGCGCGTGAGGAAAATCAGGCCGTTTCGTCAGATGCGAAGGGCGGCTTCAGCCAAATCGCTTCCTTGATTTTGGCTTTGACAAAGGCCTCATGCGCCGCCAGCGCCTCGGCGGGCGGCGTAATCACCAGCGCAGCGCGCTCCACCTTTTCGACTTCCAGCGTCACCAGCCGCGGCGCTGCCTTGGCCGCCAATTCCAGCCCGGGTTGCTTGCCGCCCATCATTTCCAGATAGACTTGCGCCAGCAATTGGCAGTCGAGGATGGCGTTGTGGCTACCACGCATGGAATTATCCACGCCGAGCCGCCGGCACAGCGCATCAAGATTATTCGGCATGCCTGGATAGCGCGTTTTCGCCATTGCCAGGCTGTCAATCATGCGGCGCCGATCCAAGGCTGGCAGATTGCAGCGAAACAACTCCGCATCCAGAAAGCCGAAATCGAAGGGCGCGTTATGGGCAATGATGTCGGAATCGCCGAGAAACGCCATCAACGCCTCAGCGATATCAGGGAATTTGGGCTTGCCAGCGACATCGCCATTGGTGAAGCCATGGATGCGCGATGCCTCAGCGGGGATATCGCGTTCCGGGTCAATCAGGCTGTGAAACACCTCGCCAGTTGGCAGCAGGTTGAATAGCTCCACCGCCGCCACTTCGATCACGCGATCACCGGTTAGCGGATCAAGCCCGGTGGTTTCGGTATCGAGCACAATCTGGCGCATCAGGTAGCTTCCCTCAGCCGATGCATCAGGCGCCTGATCGCCGCCACGGCGAAATGCCGCGACAAGCCGCTATGAATGACGACATCCGCCTTGCGTCGCTTGGCCGCATCCGGCATTTGCCGCGCGCGAATGGCGGCAAGGCGTTCGCGCGTCATGCCGGGGCGCCGCATCACGCGCACCGCCTGCACTGCAGCGGGCGCGGAGACCACCACAACCTTATCCACGCGCTTTTCGCCCCCGGTTTCCAAGAGCAAGGGAATATCCAAGACGACAAGGGATTTCCCGGCGCGGCGCGCCGCCGCCAAAAAACGCTTCTCCGCATCGCGCACCAGCGGATGCACAATACGCTCCAGAAGCTTCAACGCGGCTGGATTGCCAAGCACCGCCCGGCGCAAGGCTTCCCGATCCACCGCGCCGCCGCGCGTCGTGCCCGGAAACGCCGCTTCAATCGGCCGCACCGCGCGACCACCCACCGCCTGCAATTCATGCACCGCCCGATCAGCATCAAATATCGGCACGCGATGACGGCGAAACGTAGCGGAGGCGGTGGATTTCCCCATGCCAATCCCGCCGGTCAGGCCGATGATTTTCATGCGCCATCCCGCTTCGGAATATCGGCGGCCACCACATCACGCAAAGCCTGATCCACTTGCGGGGCCACGCCAAACCAGGCCTCAAACCCTGGCCGCGCCTGATGCAGCAACATGCCAAGCCCATCCACCGCGACCAGGCCCCGCGCCCGCGCCGCTGCCAAAAGCCGGGTCTCGAGCGGCACATAGACAATATCGGCCACCACCGCGCTGCTGGGCAAAGGCGCCAAATCCAATTCCAGCGCGGGCTGCCCCTGCATGCCGAGTGAGGTGGTATTCACCAACAAGGCTGTATCTTCCAGCGGCGCGCGATCCGCGACTTGGACCGGGCCGCCAAGATCACGCGCCAAAGCCTCGGCCTTGGCCGCAGTGCGGTTGACCAGCGTCACGCGCGGCGCGCCGGCATCAAGCAAGGCCGCCGCAATGGCACGCGCCGCGCCGCCCGCCCCGAGTAGCACGGCAGGGCCGGCATCCGCCCGCCAACCAGGCGCCGCTTCGCGGATGCTTTCCAGAAAGCCGAAGCCATCGGTGTTGGAGCCTTCAATCCGCCCCTCACGGAAGACCAGCGTATTCACCGCCCCGGCACGCCGCGCGAAGGGTGCCACCTCATCACAAATCTCAAAGGCCGCAAGCTTATGCGGAATGGTCACATTGGCGCCGCGAAAGCCGAGATCCACGAGCGCGCGCACCGCCGCGCCGAAACGATCGGGCGGCACGCCAAGCGGGATATAGGCGCCATCAATGCCATAGCGTTGCAGCCAGAACCCGTGCAGCCGTGGCGAGCGGGAATGGGTGACCGGATGGCCGAAAACCCCGGCGAGCCGGGCATGACCGGAAAGCAGCTTCATCGCGCCAGAAAGCACTGCCGCCAGGGGGAAAGCAAGCTTTCAGCCTCCCACCTGCCGCAGCCATTCCTGTAAATTATAATACATCGTGACCCGACTGATCCGCCCATCCTTCAAGGCGAAAAACGCCCCGGCCGGCAGGGCATAGCGCTGGCCACGCGCGGGCGGCAGGCCGCTATCCTGCGCCAAATATACCCCGTGCACCCGGAATTCCGCTGCGGCGTGGGTGCCATCGGCGCTCGCCATGATCACGATACCCTGCAATTCTTCCCGGTAGCAGCGCGCCATCCGGTCCAGAAAGGCGGCGAAAGCCGGTTTGCCATGCTCGGCGCCGCCCTGGTTGATGTCATGCACCACATCATCGGCCAGCAACGCCAGCATGCCGGGCCAATCCCCGCGATTAAAGGCAGCCAGATAGGCGCTGATGATATCTGGCGTCGTCGTCATGCTGGCTTTCCTTGCCCGGTTTCGGTCCCCTGCCTATAGAGCATCCCGCACGAGCCTTACGCCAGAGCACAGAACCGCCATGACCGCCAAGCCCCCCAGTTTTCAGGACATCATCCTGCGCCTGCATCGCTTTTGGGCAGACCAAGGCTGCGTCATTCTGCAGCCCTATGACATGGAAGTGGGTGCGGGCACCTTCCACCCGGCAACGACGCTTCGCGCCCTTGGCCCCAAGCCCTGGAAGGCCGCCTATGTGCAGCCATCACGCCGCCCCGCCGATGGCCGCTATGGCGAAAACCCCAATCGGCTACAGCATTATTACCAATATCAGGTGATCCTGAAGCCATCCCCGGCGGACCCGCAGGCGTTGCTGATTGAAAGCTACCGCGCGCTTGGCATTGACCCTGCCTTGCACGACATCCGCTTTGTGGAAGACGATTGGGAAAGCCCGACGCTCGGCGCCTGGGGCCTGGGTTGGGAGGTGTGGTGCGACGGGATGGAGGTGACGCAATTCACCTATTTCCAGCAGGTCGGCGGCATTGCCTGCGACAAGCCAAGCGCTGAACTCACCTACGGCCTGGAACGGCTAGCCATGTATATCCAGGGGGTCGAGAATGTTTACGATCTCGATTTCAACAATGACGGCGTGAAATACGGCGAAGTGTTCTTGCGAGCCGAGCGCGAATACAGCGCGCATAATTTCGAAGCCGCCGATACCAAAATGCTGTTCCGCCATTTTGAGGACGCGGAGGCCGAATGCGCCGCGCTGCTGGAACGCAAGCTGGCGCTGCCGGCCTATGACCAATGCATCAAGGCATCGCATCGCTTCAACCTGCTGGATGCGCGGGGTGCGATCAGCGTGACCGAACGCGCTGCCTATATCGGCCGGGTACGGGCGCTGGCGAAAGGGTGCTGTGAGGCTTGGCTCGCCGGCGAAGGGGCGTGACCTTGCGTTTTCGGGGGTTTTCTACCATATCCGGTGGGGTTTCTACCAAAGGTGCGCCATGGGCCAGTTGAATATCAAGGATGCTGCCTTGATTGCTGAGGCGAAGGAGCTTGCCGCATTGCTTCGCACCACGGCGACTGGGGCGGTGCGCGCAGCGGTGCAGGAAAAGCTGGCAGCCACCAAGGAAGCGCGCGCGCGCAAGGTGGCGGCAATCCTGGCGATTGGGGAACGCGTGCGCCCGACGCTGCTGCCCGGGGCGAGTTCTGATCATCGCGATCTTTATGATGAAAACGGTCTACCGCGGTGATCCTCGATTCCTCCGCGGTGCTGGCCATGTTGTTTGGCGAACCGGAAGCGGCCGCCTTTGCCGAAGCAGCCGAGGAAGCGACTGAGCGCGCCATATCGGCGGCATCTTGGCTGGAAGCGGCGATTGTAGCCGATAACCGCAGTGCAATCGCGGCTGCGGAATTTACGGGGCTCATGGCACGGCTTGATCTGGAGATTGTTCCTTTCACCGCAAGCCAGGCGGTGCGTGCGCGGGAAGCGCATCGCCGCTTCGGCAAGGGGCGGCACAAGGCGGGGCTCAATCTGGGCGATTGTTTTTCCTATGCGCTGGCCAAGGAACGTGGCCAGCCTTTGTTGTTCAAGGGCGATGATTTCGCCGCAACCGATATAGAGCCGGCGATCAAAACCCATGGCTGAACTGCTGCTTGAATTGTTTTGCGAAGAAATCCCGGCGCGCATGCAGGCGCGGGCGGCAGAGGATTTGGCGCGGCTATTTTCTGATGCCTGCGCCGCATTGCTGGAAGCGCCGCCGCGCGGATTTTACGGTGCGCGCCGCATTGGCCTGACCGCGCAGTTGAAGCCAAGTGTGACCACAGAAGGCAAGGAAGAACGCGGCCCGCGTATTGGTGCGCCGGATCAGGCGATTGAAGGCTTCCTCAAAAAACACGGCGCGACACGCGACGCGTTGAAGGAAGAAGGGCAATTCTGGGTACTGTCCAAACCTGGTCGCACGCTGGAAGCACGCGCGCTGGTCGCGGAAGCCATGCCCGCGCTGATCCGCGCCTTCCCCTGGCCGAAATCCATGCGCTGGGGCGGCACATCTTCCATGGTGTGGGTGCGGCCCTTGAAGCGCATCCTCTGCGTGCTGGATGGTTCTGTGGTGCCCTTCACGCTCGCGCAGCCCGCGGATGATGGGCATCGTTTGGCAAGCGGTGATGTGACCGAAGGCCACCGGATCATGGCGCCGGGCGCTTTCGCGGTGCGCAACTTCGCTGGCTATAAAAGCGAACTCGCGGCGCGCCATGTGGTACTGGAAGCGGAAAACCGCGCGCGCCTGATCCGCGATGGCATTACCGCACTCGCGGCGGCCGAAGGGCTGGAAGTGGTGCCGGATGAGGCTTTGATTGCCGAAGTGGCGGGCCTGGTCGAATGGCCAGTGCCTTTGCTTGGGCGGATTGATGACGCCTTCATGGATTTGCCGCCGGAGGTGATGCGCACCACCATGCGCGTCAATCAACGCTATTTCGCGCTGCGCAAACCGGATGGCACGGCGGCACCGCGCTTTGCGCTGGTGGCCAATATCGCGGCACCAGACGGCGGCGCCGCGATCATCGCCGGTAATGAACGCGTGTTGCGCGCGCGGCTCGCGGATGCGCGCTTCTTCTGGGATTTGGACCGCAAGCAAAAGCTGGAAAGCTTTCTGCCCAAGCTGGATAGTGTGGTGTTCCATGCCAAGCTCGGCACGCAGGGTCAACGTGTACAGCGCTTGGAAAACCTCGCTGGGCTGATTGCGGAAAAACTCGGCGCGGATGCAGCGCTGGCGCCGCGTGCGGCGCATCTAGCGAAGGCTGATCTTGCTTCCGGCATGGTGGGTGAGTTTCCGGAATTGCAAGGCGTGATGGGGCGCTATTACGCGCTGGGTCAGGGCGAAGATGCCCGCGTCGCGGAAGCCATTGCCGCGCATTACCGCCCGGCGGGTGCCGGGGATGCCGTGCCGACCGAACAGGTGGCGATTGCGGTGGCGCTGGCGGATAAGATTGACCAATTGGTGGGCTTCTTTGCCGTCGGTGAAAAACCGACCGGCAGTGGTGATCCATTTGCGCTGCGTCGTGCGGCGCTGGGTGTCATTCGCATCATTCGTGAAAACGGCCTGCGCCTGCCGCTCGCTGATCTGATGGGCGAGGCGTTCTTTCTCTATCCGCAAGCGACCACCGCCACAGCATCACCGGATTTCGGGTTGGAGATTGCCGAGGCCAAACGCTCGACCGGCTGGCAAGCGCCGAGCGGTGCGAAACATCCGCCCATGGTCGCCGCCTTCGCCGCCGGCTTGCTCGATTTCCTCGCCGAACGCTTGCGCGTCCAACTTCGCAGCGAAGGCGCCCGCCATGATGTCGTCGCTGCCGTTTTTGGCGCGACACCGGATGATGACCTGAACCGCCTGCTCGCCCGCGCCGATGCGGTGCGCAGCTTCGTCGAATCAGACGCCGGCGCCAACCTCCTCGCCGCGCATCGCCGCGCCGTGAATATCCTTCGCATCGAGGAAAAGCGCGACGGCCACGCCTTCGACACCGGCTATGAAGCCCATTTGCTGAAACTGCCGGAAGAAGCCGCCCTCGCCGCCGCGCTTGAGGAAGCCGGCAGCCGCATCCGCCTTGACATCGAAGCCGAGGATTTTGAGCGCGCCATGGAAGCCATGGCCGGGCTCCGCGCCCCGGTGGATGCTTTTTTCGAAAAAGTGATCGTGAACGATCCCGCGCCGGAACTTCGCCGCAATCGTCTGCGACTGCTCGCCCGTCTTCGTGCCGCCATGGATGCCGTGGCGGATTTCTCCAAGATTGAAGCCTGAGGAACCCCCCCCATGACACAATGGGTCTATAGCTTCGGTGCCGGCCATAATGAGGGCCGCGCCGATATGCGGAATCTTCTGGGTGGCAAGGGCGCCAACCTGGCCGAAATGGCCTCGATTGGTTTGCCGGTGCCGCCTGGCTTCACCATCACCACCGAAGTCTGCACGGCCTATTACGAAGGCGGGCAGAAATATCCGGCCGATCTGGCGGCGCAGGTGCGCGTGGCATTGGCGCGCATTGAAGAAGCCGTGGGCAATCGCTTCGGCGATCATCACCGCCCCCTGCTGGTATCCGTGCGCTCCGGCGCGCGGGTTTCCATGCCGGGCATGATGGATACGGTGCTCAATCTTGGCCTGAATGATCAAACCGTCGAAGGCCTGGTCACGGCTTCCGGCGATGCGCGCTTCGCCTGGGATTCCTATCGGCGTTTCATTCAGATGTATGGGTCCGTCGTGCTCGATGTTGATCATCATCGCTTTGAGGAAATTATCGAGCATGTGAAGCTCGACACCGGGAAGAATGAGGATACGGAACTCACCGCCGCCGAATGGCATCGCGTGGTGGATGGCTATAAGGAAATGGTGGCCGAGGTTACCGGCAAGCCCTTCCCGCAGGATCCGGAAACGCAGCTTTGGGGCGCGATTGGCGCGGTGTTCGGCAGTTGGATGAACCAGCGCGCGGTGACCTATCGCCGCCTGCATGACATCCCGGCCGAATGGGGCACGGCGGTCAATGTGCAAGCGATGGTCTTCGGCAATATGGGTGAGGATTGCGCGACGGGCGTCTGCTTCACGCGCGATCCTTCGACCGGCGAGAATATCTTCTATGGCGAATACCTGATCAATGCGCAGGGTGAGGATGTGGTGGCGGGCATTCGCACACCGCAGCCCATGGCGAAGGAACGCTCCAAACCCACCGAACGCAGCATGGAAGAAGCCATGCCGGCGGCCTATGCCGAATTGGTGCAGGTACGCGCCACGCTGGAACGCCATTACCGTGACATGCAGGACATTGAATTCACGGTGCAGAGCAACAAGCTTTATATGTTGCAGACCCGCAACGGCAAGCGCACTGCCGCCGCGTCCCTGAAAATCGCGGTAGATATGGCGCGTGAGGGGTTGATTGATCACACCGAAGCCGTGCGGCGCGTGAACCCGGCAGCGCTGGATCAATTGCTGCACCCCACGCTTGATCCCAAGGCGCCGCGCAAGCTGTTGGCCAAGGGCCTGCCTGCGTCACCTGGCGCGGCCTGCGGCATTGTTGTCTTCAGCGCAGATGAAGCGGAAGCGCGCGCGCAAAAGGGCGAAAGCGTTATTCTGGTGCGCATTGAAACCTCGCCCGAAGATATTCACGGCATGCATGCGGCGCGCGGCGTGCTGACCACGCGCGGCGGCATGACCAGCCATGCAGCGGTGGTGGCGCGCGGCATGGGCCGGCCCTGTGTGGCGGGCTGCGGCGGTGTCACGGTGGATTACAACAACCAATATCTGAGTGCCGGCGGCGTACGCATTGAAGCTGGCCAGACCATCACGCTGGATGGTGCGACGGGTGAGGTGTTCATCGGCACCGTCGCCATGGTGGAACCGCAGCTTTCCGGTGATTTCGCCACCCTGATGGGTTGGGCCGATAAGGTGCGCCGCTTGCGCGTGCGCGCCAATGCGGAAACGCCTTTGGATGCGGAAACCGCGCGGCGCTTTGGCGCGGAAGGCATCGGCCTTTGCCGCACCGAACACATGTTCTTCGACCCTGAGCGGATTGGCGCGGTTCGCCAAATGATCATGGCGGAAACAGAACAAGGCCGGCGCGCGGCACTGGCGCGCTTGCTGCCCTTCCAGCGCAAGGATTTTCTGGACCTGTTTGAGATCATGGCCGGGCTGCCGGTCACGATCCGCTTGCTCGATCCACCCTTGCATGAATTCCTGCCGCATAGCGAATATGAAATCGCAGAAGTGGCGGCGTCCCTCGGTACCGAGGTTGAGGCGATGCAGCGGCGCATGCAGGAATTGTCGGAAGCGAACCCGATGCTTGGGCATCGCGGCTGTCGCCTCGGGATTTCCTTCCCGGAAATCTATGAAATGCAGGCGCGCGCGATTTTCGAAGCGGCGGCCGAGATCGGGCGCAAGACGCATAAGGCCCCGGTGCCGGAAATCATGATCCCGCTGGTGGCGACCAAGCGCGAATTGGACATCACCCGCGCCATGGTGGATCGCGTCGCGCAGGAGGTTTTTGCGGAAGGCGGCTATCACCTTGTCTATAGTGTCGGCACCATGATTGAATTGCCGCGAGCGGCACTCACGGCAGATGCCATTGCCGGCACGGCGGATTTCTTTTCCTTCGGCACGAATGACCTGACGCAAACCACCTTCGGCCTGTCCCGCGATGATGCCGGGAAGTTCCTACCGCTTTACATCGAAAAGGGTATTTTCCCGAAGGATCCGTTTGTCTCCATTGACCCGGATGGCGTGGGCGCGTTGGTGCGCATTGCGGCTGAGAAAGGCCGCAGCGTGAAGGCCGATATCAAGCTTGGCATTTGTGGGGAGCATGGCGGCGATCCATCCTCCATCCATTTCTGCGAAAGCGTTGGCTTGGATTACGTGTCCTGTTCGCCCTATCGCGTGCCGGTGGCGCGCTTGGCGGCGGCGCAGGCGGCGCTGCAATCGGGCGGGGCTGATCGCACCGCGTAATGGCAGCGGCGCCAACATCGGCGGGGCGGGAAAAGCGCTGCGGGGTATGCGGCCATGAAAGCCGCCAACCAGGCTTTCGCCCGCCAGTGCCGGAACAGGCGCCCGATCTGGATTTGCGCCCTGGGGAGCCGGTGCGGTCCACCATGGCGCGCTGGCTGCAAGCCTGCCCGCATTGCGGCTATGCCGCGCCTGATATTGCAGAAGCGCATCCGGCAGCCGCGCAGGCCGTAGCGGCGGCACCTTATCGCGCGCTGATTGCCGATACGGCGCACCCGGTTTTGGCCCGGCGCTTTCTGGCCTGGGCGCATGTGCTGGAAGAAACCGGCGCCTTACATGCGGCAGCGGAAGCGACGCTGCATGCGGCGTGGGTCGCGGATGACCTCAATCGCGACGATCTGGCGCGGCTCTGGCGGCGCGAAGCCGTCGCGCTATGGCGAAGCGGCCCCGCTTTGGACGCTGAACAATCCGTACGCGTGATTGATGCGCTGCGTCGTGCGGGCGATTTCGCCGAAGCCGAAGCCGCCGCGGAAGCCCTGGCAGCGAGCGATCCGCCGGAAGCCGTGGCGCAGGTTGCGGCTTTGGAGGCGCGGTTGATTACGGCGGAAGATGGCGGGCGGCATAGCATTGCATCCGCCATCGCCCCCCCGGCGCGGCGCCCGCATGTGACACACCAACCAAAAAAAAGGCCGCCCGAGGGGGGCGGCCTGAAATCCTGGCTGCGCAGGATATTCGGCGGTTAGGCAGCGCGGCCCGTCGGCAGGGCGCCATCATTGGCGGCTTGCAAAGCGAAGCCCGGTTCAAAAACGCGGCTGATGTCGCCGCGATCCAGCCCGATATCAGCAAGCTGCTTGTCCGAAAGCTGATCCAGCGCCTTGTAGGTATCGCGGCGGGTCGGCCAGCTGGCGATGGCGGTCAGCACGGCGCCGATACCGGCCCCGATCATCTTGAAGGCATGGCCGAATGCCTGCTTCCGTGCGGTGGCGCGGGCGGCGGCGGCTTCGCGGTGAATAGCCTCAATCGTCGCGGCGCGGGCCGAGAGGCTGGTTTCGAGATTGGCGAAATGCGTGTTCATGTTTAGCTTTCCTTTGCGGCGGCGCCACCCGATAGGGCAGGATCGCTGTCCGATAGGCGATGATATAGAGGCTTCCGAGGCACAGGTGATGCGCGAAGACAACAGTAGAGGTATGCGCCGAACGCATGATTCGACAGGAAGCCATGCAACAATTGAGAAACATTTGGTCAGGTGGTGTGCATGAACAAGGCTGAACGCTTGGGCGCACTCCGCGCCGAACTCGCACGCATGGGGGTGCAGGGCTTCCTTATCCCGCGCGCGGATGAGCATTTGGGGGAATATGTGCCGCGTTCCGCCGAAAGGCTGGCCTGGCTGACGGGCTTCACCGGCAGCGCGGGGCTCGCGATTGTGCTGCCGCGCCAGGCGGCGGTGTTTTCCGATGGCCGCTATACGCTGCAATTGCGCAACCAGATTGATGTTGCGCATTGGGAACCGCGCCACATCACGGAAGAACCGCCCGCCGAATGGCTCGCTGCGCATGGCGAAGGGCTGGTGATTGGCTATGACCCCTGGCTGCATAGCGAACCGGCGCTGGAACGCCTGAAGCGCCCCGGCGTGACCTTCCGCGCGCTACCCGCCAACCCGATTGACGCGATCTGGCCCGACCGGCCCCGCGCGCCAGAAGCGCCGGCCCGCGCCCATCCCCTGGCCTATGCCGGCAAGCCATCGCCCGAAAAACGCGCGGAAGCGGCCGCCGAATTGCGGGCTGCCGGCGAGGATGCGGTGGTGCTGGCCGATGCGCATTCCATCGCGTGGCTGTTGAATATCCGCGGTGGCGATTTGGACCATACGCCACTCGCGCTTGGATTTGCGTTGCTGTTTGCGGATGGAACAGTGTCGTTGTTCATGGACCCGGCGAAGCTGGACCATGATACGCGCGCGTATCTCGGCAATGCCGTTGCCGTCGTACCGCGTGATGCCATGCCAGCGGCGTTGCGTGCCTTAAAGGGCAAGCGCGTGCGCATTGACCGGGAAGCAACGCCCGCCTGGTTCACCGACTGGCTGCGTGACGCGGGCGCTGAAATCCGTGCGGGAGAAGACCCCTGCCGCATGCCGCGCGCCTGCAAGAATACAGTGGAACAGCAAGGCGCGCGCGCGGCGCATCAGCGCGATGCGGTGGCGATGGCGCGCTTCCTGCGTTGGTTTGCGGAAGAAGCGCCAAAGGGGGGCTTGAATGAAATCTCCGCCGCCGCGCAGCTATTGGCGTTTCGCCGCGACGTGCCGTTGTTCCAAGCGGAAAGCTTCCCCGCAATCAGCGGCGCCGGCGAAAACGGCGCCATTGTGCATTACCGCGCGACGGAGGCGAACCATCGCGCCATCAACCCGAATGAATGCTACTTGATCGATTCGGGTGGGCAATATCTGGACGGCACCACGGATATTACGCGCACGCTCTGGACCGGGCCTGGCGCGGCACCGCAGCGCTTGCGGGAATGTGTCACGCGCGTGCTGAAGGGCCATATTGCGCTGGCCACCTTACGCTTTCCTGTAGGTGTTGCCGGCCCGCATTTGGATGCGCTGGCGCGCCGCCCGTTATGGGATGCGGGGTTGGATTATGATCACGGCACGGGCCATGGCGTCGGTTCCTTTCTTTCCGTGCATGAAGGTCCGGCGGCCTTCAGCCGTGCCGCGCGCGTGGTGGCCTTGGCGGAGGGCATGATTCTATCGAATGAACCTGGCTATTACGCCACTGGCGAATTCGGCATTCGGCTGGAAAATCTGCTGCTGGTGCAAAAGTCCGAGATTGCTGGCGCTGCCAAGCCATTTTTGGAATTCGAAACCCTGACGCTGGCGCCGTTTGATCGCACGCTGATCGAACCCGCGCTGCTGACGCTGGCTGAGCGCGATTGGCTGAATGCCTATCACGCGCGTGTGGCGGCTGAGGTGGCGCCGTTATTGGATGGCACAACTGCTGCCTGGTTGCGGGCGGCTTGCGCGCCGATTTAAGTGTGACTTCGTTTTGGGCGACTGATTCACCGCTTCGGTCATGCGACCTACGCGGATCAGGCGCCCGCGAGTTCCACCCACTCGGCTTCGGTCAGTGTTTTCACGCCAAGCTCTGCCGCCTTGGCGGCTTTCGAACCTGCATCGGCGCCGACCACGACGAAATCGGTTTTTTTCGAAACCGATTTAGTGACCTTGGCGCCGAGGCGTTCAGCCAGTGCTTCGGCTTCATCGCGCGTCATTTTCTCGAGCGTGCCGGTGAAGACCATGGTCTTGCCGGCGAAGGCGCTATCCGCCGCGCCGGTTTCTTCCACCGGCAAAGGTGAGACTTCGCTGGCGAGGTCATCAAGCGCGGCAAGATTGCGTGGTTCGGCGAAAAACTCGACAAGTTCTTCGGCAATGGCGGGGCCGATACCTTGGATGGAACCCAATTCCTCCCGCGCTTCGGAACCGATGATGTGTGCTGCAATCATCGCCGCGCGCCAGGTTTCCAGGCTATGGTAATGCCGCGCCAAGAGCTTCGCATTCTGTTCGCCAATGCGGCGAATGCCGAGTGCGAAGATGAAACGCTCCAGCGCTACGCTGCGCCTGGCCTCAATCGCCTCCAGTAATTTGCTGATCTTGCGTTCGCCCCAGCCTTCAAAACCCGCGAGGGTTTCGCGCTTCTGGTGCAGGCGGAAAATATCGGCGGGGCTTTTGATGAGCCGCGCATCAAACAGGAATTGGATGTTTTCCTCGCCGAGACCTTCAATATCCATCGCGCGCCGAGAAACGAAATGCCGCAAGCGTTCGGTGGTTTGCGCGGGACAAGTGAGGCCGCCAGTACAGCGGCGCACCACATCTTCACCATCGCGGATGGCGTGGCTGCCGCAGGCGGGGCAATTCAGCGGGAAGGCATAGGGTTGCGCATCAGCAGGGCGTTTTTCCAGCACCACCCCCAGGATTTGCGGAATGACATCGCCGGCGCGTTGCAGCATGACGGTATCGCCAATGCGTACATCCTTGCGGGCGATTTCATCCTCATTATGCAAGGTCGCATGGCGCACCACGACGCCGCCGACATTGACTGGTTCCATCACCGCCCGCGGCGTCAGCGCACCGGTGCGGCCAACCTGGATTTCGATATCAAGCAGCTTTGTCACCGCCTGTTCGGCAGGGAATTTCCATGCCACTGCCCAGCGTGGCGCGCGCCCGACAAAACCCAGCCGGCGCTGCCAATCAATCCTATCAAGCTTATAGACCACGCCATCAATATCGTAGCCGAGTGCAGCGCGGCCCGCGCCAATTTCTGTCTGGAAGTGTTCGGCAGCATCTTCGCTATCCAAACGCCGAGACAGCGGGTTCACCGCAAACCCCCAGCGGCGCAGCGCATCCAGGAAATCATGATGTGTTTCCGCCGGCGCTTCACTCGCCGCGCCCATGGCATAGGCGAGCAGCTTGAGCGGGCGTGTTGCCGTGATGCGCGCATCAAGCTGACGCACCGAACCGGCGGCGGCATTGCGCGGATTGGCGGGGATCACCACGGCGTCACCCAATTTTTCGCCGGCCGCACGGCGCGCTTCGCGCGCTTCGGCGGCGGCTTCCTGCGCGGCGCGAAAGCTCAGGAAATCCCCCTTTTCCATGAAAACCTCGCCCCGGATTTCGATGCTGGCGGGGAAAGGCGGCTTTAGCTGCCGAGGCAGGGATGGGATGGTCAGCAGATTGGCGGTGACGTCCTCACCTTCCGCGCCATCGCCGCGCGTGGCACCTTTGATGAAGACGCCGTTTTCATAAAGCAGGTTGATGGAAAGCCCATCAATCTTGGGTTCGCCCACAAAGGCGAGCGCTTCGGCCTCAGCCAGCCCCAAAAAGCGGCGGATGCGCTTGCAGAAATCGCTGAATTCCTCGGGCGAGAATACATTATCCAGGCTGAGCATCGGCTCGCCATGGCGGGATTTGGCGAAGCCTTCCGCAACTGGCGCACCGACGCGGCGTGATGGGCTGTCGCTGCGGATCAGGTGGGGAAACTGTGCTTCAATGGCGCGGTTGCGCGCGACCAGCGCGTCATACTCGGCGTCGGTGATCTCCGGCTGGTCCTTGGCGTGATAGAGCCTGTCATGCCGCGCAATCTCGCGCGCAAGTTCCGCCAGCTCAATCGCCGCATCAAGCTCCGAAAGATTTTGTACAGCAGGCGCCTTCATGCGCTGCCCCTCATGCAAGGGCGGAAGGATAAAAAAAGGAGGGGGCGCGGGGGAGTTCTCTCCCCCGCCCTTTCTTTGTGTCTCACGCCTTATCCCCCAAAAGGCTCCGCGCCGCCGCCCGCGCTGCTTCGGTCACTTTCTCCCCAGCCAGCATGCGCGCGAGTTCTTCGTATCTTTCCGTCTGATCAAGTATTTCTACCCGCGTTTCCGCGCGCTGCCCTTTCACTTGTTTTGCCACGCGGAAATGCCGCGCACCGCGCGCTGCGACTTGCGGGCTATGCGTCACCACCAGCACTTGCACACGATCTGCCACGCGCGCCAGGCGCTCACCCACGGCGGCGGCGGTGGCGCCGCCAATGCCGCTATCCACCTCGTCAAAAATCAGTGTCGGCACGGGCGATCCACGCGCCAGCACCACTTTCAGCGCCAGCATCAGCCGCGACAATTCCCCGCCCGAGGCGATTTT
>JBIKWX010000157.1:0-8239 GCA_044356095.1 Roseomonas sp. | reverse complement strand
CGATCAGCGTATCGAGCGTTGTCACCGGCAGGGTTTCCGCCTGGTCCCATTCCTGCCCCTCCCATCCCGGCGCGCCGGCGGCGGCGGCGATGAAGGCTGTGCTGGCGGTGGCAACCGTTGGGTTGGCGGTATTGAGCCGAAGCTCTGCCTTGCCCGCCTGCGCACCGACCAATTGCGATACCAGCGCAACACCTGGATCCCGCCGCAGCAAAAGCCGCAGCACCCGGGCGAGGGACGCTTGCGGTTCCACCGCCACCACGCGCGCGAAAAGGCGGCGGAAACACAGCATCCGGTCGCCCACATGCGCGCCGACATCAAAGGCCAGATCGCCGGGGCCAAGAAAGCGGCGATAAAACCCGTCCAAAGCCTCGGCCCGGCCAGGCGCGTGATAGGTTCGCAAGCTCCGGCTGATGGCTGCCCGATTCACGAGAAAATCAGCGCCGCGCCGGCGGCGTATTCGGGCGGGACCATGATGCCTTCCGGCGCTTCCCGTGTTGGGATGCCGGCCAGGATGCGCCGGGCAGCAGCCGCGCCATCGGCAGTGCGCACCACTATCCCCGCCATGAAGGGGGAGGCCGGGGGGACCACGCCGGGCAATACGGTGCCAAGGGCTTCCGGTGTCAGCACGCGCACGCGGGTTTCAAGCGCAGGCGCCTTTGGCCCGGCAGCGCGCGCCGCCCCGGGCAGGCGGAGCAGAAAGCCGCCCGCAGGGTCCGGTTCCACCGGCAGGCCGGCAAGGCGCGAAAGCCGCGCGGCGGTCTCGGCCGGATTGTCCGCGCATAGGATGGCGGCTTCCAAAACCTCGGCCTTATTGGCGTGATCCATCCAGCGATCCTGCCAGACCAATTCGGGTGTGAGATGCCGGATCAGCTGCACGCGACCCTCGGGCGGGTCCGGGAAGGGCAGGCGGGCAAAGCGCGCAATCGGCCCACCCGCTTCCACGGGTCGTTCCAGATAGGCAACGCCTGGAATATCAAGCCCCGCCGCGCGCAGACGGTTCAGGTTCGCATCCTCATCTAGCATGGCGAGGGCCAGGATATGCATCCCCGGATAGCGCGCCAGAAAGGCATTCAGGTTATTGTCAAACAGCGCCGGGTCCAGAATGGCGATCAATTCAATATAGCCATGCTTCAGGAAAGCACAGCGATTGCCGGAGCCGTATTTTTCCACCGGCAAATCAGGCCGTCGCCGCCCGCTTTGCTGCGCAATGGGCGAAAGCGTGAAGCCGAGTCTTTCATAGGCCGCGCACATCGGCGCCAGATCGCGCGCCGCGACGCCAAGATGATCAAGGGCAAGGGCGGTATTCATGCGGGATTCTCATAACGATCAAGCAACCAGGCAGCGGGCTCAGCCGCCGCTTCATCATACCAGCGTGCGACCAGCGGATGCGCGCGGACTGCCGCCATATAGCGCTGTGTGGTGGCAGACAGTTCCGGCTGCCAGGTGATGAAGCGCGCCACCACCGGCGCATACATGGCATCCACCGCGCCGAAGTCTGCGCCCATCAGAAACGGGCCGCCATGGGCTGCGATGGCTTCCGCCCAAATCGCCTCCACCCGCGCGATATCGGCAAGCGCTTCCGGCGTGCGGCCACGTCCCGGAAAGCTGCGGCCCAGAGTCATGGGCATGGCGATGCGCAGATTGCGAAACCCGGCATGCATCTCGGCCGCGATGGACCGCGCATGGGCGCGTGCGGTGCGCTCCTTCGGCCAAAGTTGCGGCGCGATTTCAGCGCAATACTCGCAGATGCTGAGGCTTTCCCAAATCCGCGCGCCGCCATGTTCCAGA
Organism: Roseomonas sp.; assembly: GCA_044356095.1. Classification (GTDB taxonomy): domain Bacteria; phylum Pseudomonadota; class Alphaproteobacteria; order Acetobacterales; family Acetobacteraceae; genus Neoroseomonas. The sequence continues at coordinate 6,451 of JBIKWX010000157.1, read as the reverse complement.
TAAGGCACCAGCCCGGCGGGTGTTGCGGCCTTAAGCGCCGATGTCCCGCCCCCACCCGCTAGGGGGATCATCACCTCCTCCACATCCAGCCTGGCCAGATGCACGGCAAGCCAGCCGCGCATGGACCAGGAAGAATAACGCTTGGTGCCGATGACGAGGCGGCCTTCGGGCATGGGGGGATCCTCCTGCAACAATGCGCGGGATTATGCCCTGCCTTGTCGCGCTTCGGCTACCTATTCATTCGGTCGCAAATTATTGCGCCGCGCCACGGCACCCCAGCGGTCGAGCTCCGTCGCCACAAAACCGCGAAAGGCATCGGGTGACATTGGGCTGGGCAGCGCACCCTCATCCGCGAGGCGCGCCAGCACCTCAGGATTGGCCAAGGCCGCATTCGTTGCTTCCGCGAGCTTTGCCACCACTTCGGGCGGCGTGCGTCCGGGCGCCACAATGCCGTACCATTGCATCGCCTCAAAATCCGGAATGGTTTCGCTAATGGCCGGGATATCCGGGGTTTGCGCCAGCCTTGCCTGGGCCGTTGTGCCAAGGGCGGCGACACGCCCCGCACGCAGCACGGGCAGCGCGGCGGGTGTGCCCGTCATGCCGGATTGGATATTGCCGGCGACCAGGTCAATCACCATTGGCCCCGATCCGCGATAGGGCACATGCACCATCTTGAGACCCGCCGCTTCCAGGAAGGCGATCATGCCGATATGCACATTGGAACCAGCGCCCGCGCTGCCATAGGTGATGGTATCGGGTGCGGCCCTGACGCGGGCGATGAAGCCGGCCAGCCCACCCTCTGCCAGATTATGCTGCGCCAGCAGCACCATCGGCACTTTGGCGATCATGCCGATATGGGCGAAATCCTTCATCACATCGGCGCGCATGCGATAGACGTGGGGGTTCACCGCCAGCGTGCTGATCATGCCAATGCCAATGGTGTGGCCATCGGGCTGGGCGGCGGCAATCGCCTCGGTTGCGATCACGCCGGCGGCACCGCCACGATTTTCCACAACGACCGGTTGGCCAAGTGTGGCCTGCATGGTCTGCGCCATGACGCGCGCCAGGATATCGGTGGCGCCGCCAGGGGCGGCGGGCGCGATGAAAGTAATGGGCCGGCGCGGCCAGGAGCCTTGCGCCAAGGCTGGGCTGGCAAGCAGGGCGGGGGTCAGGAGCAGGTTGCGGCGGGTTGGTTTCATGGGGTTTTCCTTTTCGGACCAGCCTGACGCCTCAGCCCGCCCCTTGGCAAGAAAAAGCCGCATCCCATCGCCGCAAAAACTATGAAATCATGGTAAGATTTTCATTCCATCCAGCGGTTTTGCCGGATATAGTCTCGTTATGGACGATATAGACCGGAATATCCTGCTGGAACTCCAGGGTAATGGCGCGGCGGGGCTGGCGGAACTCGCGAAAGTCGCGGGGCTTTCTGTCTCTGCCACGGCTGAGCGCGTCAAGCGGCTGGAAGAACGCGGCACCATTCGTGGCTGGCGGGCGGATCTGGAACCTGCGGCGGTGGGCTGCCCGCAGCTCGCCTGGGTATTCGTCATGCTGCAATCCGGCGCCGAAGCGGGTTTCATTGCCGCCATGGCGGAAGATGAGGCAGTGCTGGAATGCCACGCGATATCCGGGCGCTGGTCCTATCAGGTGAAGCTCCGCCTGCCGGATTTGGCGGCGGTGGATAGCTTCACCAACGCGCGGCTACGCGCCTTGCCGGGTGTGATGCGTACGGAAACCCTGGTGGCGCTGGCGACGCATAAGGAAACCAGCGCCCTTCCGATCGCCCCGGCGGATGAGGAAGAATAGCGCCCTGGTTTCGCAAGTGCGGGCGCGGCGCCAATGAGCCGCCGGCCGCTGGAAATCACGCCCGAATTGATGCTGCGCGCCTATGGCGCCGGCCTGTTTCCGATGGCCGAGGGGCGGGGCAGCACCAAGCTCCATTGGCTTGACCCGGCGCTTCGCGGCATCCTGCCACTCGATCACGGGTTCCATCTGCCGCGGCGCCTCAAGCGCACGGTGCTGTCGGGGCGCTTTGCCATTACGGCGGATGAGGATTTCCCCGGCGTGATTGCGGGTTGCGCCGCACCTGCGCCGGGGCGCGCCGATACCTGGATCAATGCCGAGATTGAGGCGCTGTTCACCGCGCTGCATCGCATGGGCGCTGCCCATTCCATTGAGGTCCGGCAGGATGGCGCGCTGGTCGGCGGGCTTTACGGTGTGCGGATCGGTGGCGCATTTTTTGGGGAGAGCATGTTCTCTCGCGTCACCGATGCGTCAAAAGTCGCCTTGGTGGCGCTGGTGGCGCGGCTGCGGCTGGGGGGCTTTACGCTGCTCGATACGCAATTCCTGACCGCGCATCTGGCACGCTTCGGCGCGGTGGAATTCCCCAAGGCCGAGTATAAGCGCCTGCTGGAAACGGCCATTGTCGTGCCCGCGCGCTGGTGGGCGAGCCCCGATCCCGCGCTGCTGGAAGCGGAAATCCGCGCCATGTGACGGGCGCCAAGCCAGGATAGTCCTTTTCATTTGACCTTTCGCCAAGCCATGCCAAGCTTCCCGGAAGCCCGCCCTATTGGCGTGACGAAAAGAGGGGAGAGAAACATGCGTCGTCGTGATTTTCTGGCGAGTACCGCCGCCATCGCAGCTGCACCCGCAGCACCCGCCCTGGCGCAAACCGCGCGCGCGCGCACACTTCGCTTTGTGCCGCAGGCCAATCTGACATCGCTCGATCCCATCTGGACCACGGCGGCGGTGACCGAAAACCATGGCTGGCATATCTATGACACGCTTTATGGCATGACGGATGATCTGCGCGTTGCGCCGCAAATGGCGGAAGGTCACACGGTTTCCGATAATGGCCTCACCTGGAATATCCGGCTGCGTGAAGGCTTGCGCTTTCATGATGGCGAACCGGTGCGCGCGCAGGATTGCGCGGCGAGCCTGGCGCGTTGGTCCAAGCGGGATACATTCGGACAATCATTGGGCGCGGTGGTGGATGAATGGGGCGTGGCGGATGATCGGACCATTCGCATCAAGCTGAAATCGCGCTTTCCATTGCTGACGGAAGCACTCGGCAAGCCCGCCGCCGTGGTGCCCTTCATGATGCCCGAACGCATGGCCAAGACCGATCCCTTTCAGCAGATCACCGAACATGTCGGTTCCGGACCCTATCGGTTTTTGGCGAGTGAATATGTCTCCGGCAGCCGCGCGGCCTATGCCAAGTTTGATCGTTACGTGCCGCGGCAGGAAGCGGCATCGCGCACCGCCGGTGGCAAGGTCGCGCATATGGATCGCGTTGAATGGACCATCATGCCCGATAGCGCGACGGCAGCCGCGGCCTTGCAGGCGGGCGAGATTGATTGGTGGGAACAGATCAATGCCGATCTTGCGCCGCTGTTGCGCCGTGCGCGGGGCGTTGAGGTGAAGGTGCTGAATACGCTTGGCTATATTGGCGTCTCCCGCTTCAATGTTTTGCATCCGCCTTTCGACAAGCCGGCCATTCGCCGCGCCTTGCTGCTGGCCATTCAGCAGGAAGATTTCATGCGCGGTGTCACAGGCAATGATCCGTCAGCCTTCCGTGATTGTCATTCCATGTGGCCCTGCGGCACGCCTTATGAGAGCACTACCGGCAATGCGGCGCTGAAAGGCCCGCGCAATCTGGATGCCGCGCGCGCGGCCATTCGCGCGGCGGGTTACAATGGTGAGAAGGTTGTCATCATCAACCCGAGCGATTTCCCCACAATCGGTCCCTTCGGCCATGTCATGGCCGATTTGCTGCGCCGGCTTGGGATGAATGTTGATTTGGTGGAAACCGATTGGGGTACGGTGGTGCAGCGCCGCGCCAGCCGCGAACCGCCGGAACGTGGCGGCTGGAGCATTTTCCATACCTGGTGGCCCAGCGTTTCCATCATCAACCCGGCGGTAAGTGCCATTCTGCGTGGCATGGGCTCGCGCGGCTGGTTCGGCTGGTATGAAAATGCGCGCGTGGAAGAAGCGGCGGCGCAATGGCTGCTGGCCGAGACCGAAGCCGAGCAAAAGCGCCTGGCCGATGTGATCCAGCAGGAGAGTTTTGAGAATGTGCCCGTGCTGCCGCTTGGACAATTCTTCATCGCCAGCGCCTATCGCTCCGGGCTTTCCGGCTTCGTGCCCGGCACTGGCGCCTATCCTTGGAATATTCGGCGGGGTTGAAGACAATGCCCAGGCTTTCAAGAGACCAGATGCGCGGCAAGGCGCAGACTGTGCAGGGGTTGGTTGATCCGGCCGTGCTTGGGTCCACGCTCATGCATGAACATTTGATTTGGGATTTGCGATCCCCGTCACTGCGGCAGGGGGATCAGGGGGAAGAACCGGGGCTCGCCAATCATTGGGGCATGACGACGTCGGTTGCCGGTTCGCCCGCCAATCTGCATCAGCCAAGCGTTGACGTCGCGATTGAAGCGGTAGCGGAAGCGGTAGCGCATGGTTGCCAGACGATTGTGGAATTGACGATTGGCGGCATCAGCCCCAATCCGAATGGGCTGAAGCAAGTCAGCGACGCGACGGGCTGCCATATCGTCATGGGTTGCGGGCATTACGTGGAAGAATACCAGCCGCCCGAAAACCACCACCGCAGCATTGATGATTTCGCTACCGAGATGGTTTCCCAGGTGCAGGAAGGGCTTTGGGGGACTGAAGTGCGCGCGGGTCTGCTGGGGGAGATTGGCTGCCAGAACCCCTGGACTCCGCTGGAACGCCGCGTGCTGGAAGCCGCGCTGATTGCGCAAAAGGAAACCGGCGCCGCACTGACCATCCATCCCGGTCGGCGGCAGGATCAACCGCAAGAGGTGATGGAGTTCATTAAGGCGCGCGGCGGTGATCCATCACGCACCATCATGGATCATATTGATCGCACCGTGTTTGATGAGGATGCGCTGTTTCGCCTTGCCGATACGGGCGTGGTGCTGGAATGGGATTTGTTTGGCCAGGAAAGCTGCCTTTATCCGCTGAACCCTGATGTGGACATGCCCAATGATGCCGGGCGGCTGCGGGCCATGCGCAAGATCCTGGATCGTGGCCATAAGGGGCAGATCGTGATTGCGCATGATATCTGCCACCGGTCGCATATGACGCGCTGGGGTGGATGGGGTTATGCGCATATCCATCGCATCATCATCCCGCTGATGCGCCGGCGCGGTTTTTCGGAAGCCGAAATCAAGGAGATTTTGGTGGATACGCCAAGGCGCCTGCTGACCTTCATCTGAAGCCAGAGGCTGATTTATCGTTGGATCAGCCCGCTCATGGGGCTTGACGCATCCGCGCTGTAATTGCGCGGCATGCGCCCCGCCAAATACGCATGGCGCCCGGCTTCCACCGCGGCCTTCATGGCACGCGCCATGCGCACCGGATGTTTCGCATGGGCAATCGCGGAATTGAGCAAAACGGCATCGCAGCCAAGCTCCATCGCCAAGGCGGCATCGGATGCCGTGCCGATGCCGGCATCCACCAGCACCGGCACCTTGGCCTCGCGCTTGATGGCGCTGATCATATAGGGGTTCACCACCCCCATGCCGGACCCAATCGGCGCACCCAAGGGCATGATGGCAACACAGCCCATATCTTCCAGCCGCTTCGCCGCCAGCGGATCATCGGCGCAATAGACCATGACCTGAAAACCATCGGCGATCAGCGCTTGGGCCGCCTCAAAGGTCGCCGGCATATCGGGGTAGAGGAAGGGGGCGGGGCCCAGCACCTCCAGCTTCACCAAATTCCACCCGCCGGCCTCACGCGCCAGGCGCAGCGTGCGCACGGCATCCTTGGCGGTATGGCAACCGGCGGTATTGGGCAGATAGGTATAGCGCTTGGGGGAGACATAATCCTGCAGCATCGGCGCATTCGGGTCCGAAAGATTGACCCGGCGCACCGCGACGGTGACGATCTCAGCGCCCGAGGCTTCAATCGCGGCGGCGGTTTCCTCCAAATCCTTGTAGCGGCCCGTGCCCACGATCAGGCGGGATTGGAAGCGCTGGCCAGCCACCTGCCAGCTATCATCATCCGTGCCGGACATGCTCAGCCGCCCCCGATGAAGTGAACGATTTCAAGCCTATCGCCCTCAGTCAAGGCAACGGCGGCATAGGTGGAACGCGGCACGATTTCCTCATTACGTTCAACCGCCACCTTCCGCGTATCGAGGCCAATGGCGGCCAAAAGCGCGGCCACAGTGGCCCCTTGGGGCATTTGGCGGGGTTCCCCGTTCACGGAAATGGCGATGGCAGACATGGGGCTAATGTGGCGGGGCGGCAGCGGAAGGGCAAGCGCCAGGCCCGCTTGCCGGGCTTGGACCCCCCGTGCTAGCGCAAGCTTCAAGAGTTGTTCGCAAGGGAAGCGTCGTGACCCCGCCTTTGATCGCCGTGCTGAACGGCCCCAATCTGAATATGCTGGGCGTGCGCGAGCCGGAGAAATACGGCACCGCCACGCTTGA
>JBIKWX010000156.1:0-8251 GCA_044356095.1 Roseomonas sp. | reverse complement strand
GTTCCATCTCCATGGCCTGCATGCATTGCACGGATGCGCCTTGCGCCGCCGTCTGCCCGGTTTCCTGCTTCTACACCACGGCGGATGCGGTGGTGCTGCATGACAAGGATTTGTGCATCGGCTGCGGCTATTGCTTCTACGCCTGCCCCTTCGGCGCGCCGCAATATCCGCGCCTTGGCAATTTCGGCTCGCGCGGGAAGATGGACAAATGCACCTTCTGCGCCGGCGGTCCGCAGGCGGATAATACACAGGCGGAATATATCCAATACGGGTCGAACCGTCTGGCCGAAGGCAAGCTGCCGCTCTGCGCTGAAATGTGTTCGACCAAGGCGCTGCTGGCGGGTGACGGCCAGATTATCGCTTCCATCTATCGGGAGCGTGTGCAGCGCCGCGGTTATGGCACTGGCGCCTGGGGTTGGCGCACCGCCTATCGCGAAACCGTTGCGATCTGAAGGGCGGACGCATCATGAAGCTCCGCATCCTTGCCTTGCTTGCCGCGCTGCTGATGGGCGCGGCGGCACCCGCAATTGCACAAACCGCAGCGCGCGCGCCTTCCATGGCGGAAGAAATGGAAGTGCAGGCGCTGCTGCGCGGCAACCAGATCCAGGGGCGCATTTCCATCCCGGATGATCGCGCTGCGACGCTGATCCAGCCCGTTGGGCGCGAATGGCGCGATTTCCATAATTATACGCTGGCCTGGGTGGGCGGCATTGCCGTGCTCGGCATGGTGGCCCTTCTGGTGGTGTTCCGCCTGAAGAAGGGCCGCATCCCGATTGAAGGCGGGCCTGCCGGGCGCACCATTCTGCGCTTCAATGTGCTGGAACGCGCCAATCACTGGATGGTGGCGTCCTGCTTCATCATCCTGGGGCTATCGGGGCTGAACCTGACTTTCGGGCGGCATATCCTGTTGCCGATTGTGGGGCCTGAGGCTTTCACCGCCATCAGCCAATGGGGTAAATACGCGCATAACTTCCTTGCCTTCCCCTTCACGCTTGGCCTTGTGATCATGCTGCTGATCTGGGTGAAGGATAACATCCCGAATGCGCGCGACATTGCCTGGTTCAAGGCGGGCGGCGGGCTGATCGGGAATGAGCATCCTGAAGCCGGCCGCTTCAATGGCGGGCAGAAGATGGTGTTCTGGATCACGGTGCTGGGTGGCGCGGTGGTGGCGGTTTCCGGCTATCTGCTGGTGTTCCCCTTCTTCTTCACCGATGTCGCGGGCATGCAGCTTAGCCACATCATCCATAGCGTGCTGTCAGTGCTGATGATCGCGGCGATGCTGGCGCATATCTATATCGGGTCCATCGGTATGGATGGCGCCTTTGATGCCATGGGCACGGGTCAGGTGGATCTGAACTGGGCCAAGCAGCATCACGGGCTATGGGTGCAGGAAGAATTGGCCAAGGGCCGCACGGCGTCTCCGCCGCCCGGCGCCAAAGCCTCCGGCGCAGACTAAGCCGATCATGCGCGTGATCGGCCTCGCCGGCTGGAGCGGGGCCGGCAAAACCACCTTGATGGTGAAACTGATCCCCTGCCTGATTGGGCGGGGGATTGGCGTTTCGACGCTGAAGCATGCGCATCATCGCTTTGATGTGGATGTGCCGGGGAAGGATTCCTGGCAGCATCGGCAGGCCGGCGCGAAGCAGGTGATGGTGGCGTCTGGCGCACGCTGGGCGCTGATGACGGAACTCCGCAGCGCCGCTGAACCGCGCCTGCCGGAATTGCTCGCGCGCATAGATGCGGTTGATCTGGTGATTGTGGAGGGCTTCAAGCGCGACGCTCACCCTAAGCTGGAAGTGCATCGCGCTGGCAATGCCAAACCCTGGATGCACCCGGATATGCCCGGCATTGTTGCGGTGGCATCCGACACGCCGCCCCCTTATGATCTGCCCCGCGCCGGGCTCGATGAGGTGGAAGCCATTGCCGATCTGGTGTTGGCGCACGCGAAGATGATCAAGGACATTCCCTGGACGGAGGGGTAATGGCGCAGCTTTCGGATGATTGCTTCGCCTTTGGCGGCGCGCTGATGGCGGTGGAAGAAGCCCAGGCGCTGATCCTGGAACGCATCCCGCCCGCCACCGGCACTGAGATGGTGCCACTGGCCGCCGCGCGCGGGCGTGTGCTGGCCGCACCCCTGATGGCGCCCTTGCCCTTGCCGCCATTTTTCAACGCTGCCGTGGATGGCTGGGCCTTTCGCCATGCGGATTTGACCCCTGGCGCCGAGACCGCCTTACAGGAGGTTGGCCGCATCGCCGCCGGGCAAGCGCCATCGCGCGGTTTGGCAGCCGGCGAGGCGATGCGCGTCTTCACCGGCGCCCCCATGCCGCCCGGCGCGGATACTGCCGTGATGCAGGAAGATGTGCGGCGCGAGGGTGCCGCGATCCTGATCCCCCCCGGCCTGAAGCTTGGCGCCAATGCGCGGCCTGCCGGTGAGGATATCGCCGCCGGGGCGCTTGCCTTGTCCGAGGGCAAAATTCTCGGCCCCGCGGAGATTGGGCTGGCAGCTGCCTTGGGGCAGGCGCGGCTTGCGGTGCGCCCGCGCCTAAAGGTCGGCGTGTTTTCGACCGGCGATGAATTGGCGAGCCCAGGCAGCGCGCTCGGCCCCGCGCAGAGCTATGACAGCAACCGCTTCACGCTGCTGGCCTTGCTGGCGGCGCTGCCGGTGGAAGCGCATGATCTTGGCATTCTGCCCGATAACCGCGCCGCGACCGAAGCCGCGCTGCATGAGGCCGCCGCCAGCCATGATCTGCTGCTGACCAGCGGTGGCGTCTCAACAGGCGAGGAAGACCATGTGCGCGCCGCGATTGAAGCCGGCGGGCGCCTGGTGTTCTGGCGCCTGGCGGTAAAGCCAGGCCGCCCGGCGGCGATGGGCTTGGTGCGCGGCACGCCGGTGCTGGGCGTGCCGGGCAATCCGGTGGCTGCGGTGGTGACGTTTCTGCATCTGGCGCGGCCCTTGGTGCTGCGCCTTGCGGGGGCTTTGCCCGAAGCCCTGCCGCGCTTTGTGGCGGAGGCGGATTTCACCTATCGCAAAAAGGCTGGGCGGCGCGAATATGTCCGCGTGAGCTTGCAGGCCACGGGCGGCCTGCCGCGTGCGCGGAAATTCGCGCGTGAAGGGGCGGGCCTGCTAACATCACTCACGCAGTCCGATGCCTTTGTGGAATTGGCGGAGGATGTGACGGCCGTCAGCCCCGGGGACAGGGTCGCGGTGCTGCCCTTTGGGGCGATATTCTAGCGGTGATGAGACGCGGCTTGGTTCGGCGGTGATCCCTCAAACCTCCACCACCACATAATCCGCTTCGATTTTCACCGGGAAAGTTTCCGCCCGATACGGCCCTTCAACTGCACCGCCATCCATCGGCATGGATGGCGGAGCAGAGTCTTTTTGAGCGGCTGATTCACCGCTTCGGGCATGCGCCCTTCGCGGATCAGACAGATTTTCTTGAGCGGCTGATTCACCGCTTCGGGCATGCGCCCTTCGCGGATCAGACAGATTTTCTTGAGCGGCTGATTCACCGCTTCGGGCATGCGCCCTTCGCGGATCAGACGCTAGCGTAGCCCCCGATTCCACATGCGCCGGAAAGGCGCGCACCTTGGTCCGGCGCGGATCGAACCAGCTTTTGCCGGTGCGGATATCGAATTCCCAGTTGTGCCAGGGGCAGCGCAGCATTTCCCCGGCGCGGGAGAAATGATACTGGCCCGGCTCATCACTCAGTGTCAGGCCGCACAAGATGCCGCCCGAAAGTGCGCTCCCCTGATGCGGGCAACGATCGAGCAGCGCAAAGAATTCACCACCCAGATTGAACACCACAATCTTCTTGCCATCCGCTTCCACCAGCTTCCGGCCACCGGGCGGGATTTCATCCACCGCCGCAACAATATGCCGCGCCATTACAGCCGATAGAAGCCGCGCGCATTGCCACCGAAAATCGCGGCGCGCTTTTCTGCCGGAATGAAGGACGGAATCGCAATGCGTGGATCGTCAAAATCCCAATGCGGATAATCACTGGCATAGAGAATGCGATCCCAGCCGATCCATTCCATCGCATCCAGCAAATGCTCACCCTTCGCCGGTTCTTCAATCGGCTGGGTCGAAACATAGACATGGTCGCGCATATATTCGCTTGGCGCGCGCTTCAGATGCGGCACCTCATCACGCAGCCGCTTCCAGTTGTTATCCAGCCGCCAACCGAGTGAGGGCATCCAGCCAAAGCCGCATTCGATCATCAAAATCTTGAGCGTGGCGAAGCGTTCAAACACGCCTTCCACCACGAAGGACGCGACCTGGGCTTGGGCACTGGTCGCGTGTTCCTGCACTTCTTCCACATAGAAGGAAGGCCAGCCGCCATTGGTCATGGCATTGCCGGAAAAGCCAAAGGCATGAATGCCAATCGGCAGGCCCACTTCCGCCGCCGCCTCATAAATCGGCCAATAGCGCTTGCGGCCCAAGGGTTCCGAGGTGCGGCTCATCAGCAGCACCTGGCAGAAGCGGCCATCGCCGGCGCGCTTGCGGATCTCGGCCGCTGACGCCACCGCATCCTCATAAGGGACCACGATGGAAGCGCGCAGCCGCGCATCATGATCCACCCAATGCGCCAATTGCCATTCATTCACGGCATGGGCGAGTGCGATGGAAAGATCATCATTCACATCGCCCTGGCCCGATGGTTGCAAGGGGTTGAGCACGCCAATATCAAGCCCGTAATGATCCAAAAATTGCTTTTGCACAAAGCCAAGATCGGAAGCGGGCGGCTGGCCCTGCGGGCCCCAGGCATCGCGCCGGCTGGCCAGCGGTGCGGCCTTCGGAAAGGGATAGCCCTTATGGAAGCCATGCCGCGCATGAATGCCGTAAGTGGTCAGCCGATGCCACGCGGCATCGCTCATGAAGGGGCGATACTCGCCTAAATCAGCGCAGCGCGGGTGGATATCGCAATCCACCAGGCCAAGCGTGGCAGCGGCGGGCCGCCCAGGGGCGGCGATGGGGCGGATGATGTTCATGCCAAGGCTCCTTCCCGTAACCTAGCATAAGTCGCGCGCGGGTTATCCACCATGATTTTCTTGAGCAAGCCGGGATCAAGCCCCTGCGGCACGGTGGCGTCGCCCTCAAAATGCGCATGCGGCCAATCGGATGACCAAAGCAGCAACTCATCCGATCCCAAATGGTCCATCAGCCGCGCCATGGTATCGGCTTCTTCCGGCGCATCCAAGGGGCGGATGGAAAGCCGCACATGGTCGCGGACATATTCCGATGGCGGGCGATCCAGCCAGGGCACTTCAAAGCGCACACCCTTCCATGCCTTCACCAACCGCCAGAGAAAGGCCGGCAGCCAGGACACGCCGCTTTCCAGCAACACGACCTTGAGCTTCGGGAATTTCACAAACACGCCTTCGGTGATCAGTGACGCCAAGGAGGATTGAAACCCCATCGAATTGGCCGTGTATTCCTCAAGATAATAGGAAGGCCAGCCGACCGAGGTGACCGGGTGGCGCCAATTGCTGCCGGCATGGATGGCAAGCGGCATGTCATGGCGGCTGAGTGCCTCATAGACCGGCCACCATTCGCGCCGCCCGAGCGGGATTTCCCCCATGCAAAGCGTCATGGCCTGCACAAAGCGGTGATCGGGGGCGAGGCGTTCGATCTCGGCGACTGATTCCTCAATGGCATTGGGCAGCAGGATGGCAGCGCGCAGACGCTGATCACCCTCCAGCCATTCGGCGCGGATCCAATCATTGGTGGCGCGAGCAAAGGCGGCAGAGAGGTCTCGGCTGAAGGGAAGCTGCGCCGGGAAAAGCGGGTTGAGGATGCCGGTGCCGACCCGCCAACGATCCAGCACCTGCGCTTGCAGGGTTTCAAGCTTGCAGGGCGCCTCCCCTTTCGGGCCGCGCCAATCGGCGCGCACGGTGGAAGGTGCGGCCGGCGGCCAGGACGCGCTTTCAAGCTGGAAAACGCCGCGTTCCTTGAGGCTGGTGCGCCAATGCTGATCCATATAGGGGAACAGGCTTGCCATGGAGGGCAGGCCCGGATGCAGATCGCAATCTATTGCCGCTTCGGTCACGGTTCCTCCTGCGCTTCATGCAGTGCAGCGCGGGCGGAGCATCCTCCCTTTTTTCAGGGGGATCAATGGCCGGGAAGGGCCAAAATCGCCGCACGATAGGGCAAGGAAGGCACGGCGCCTTGCTGCGTGCAGGCCAAGGCGCCTGCCGTCACCGCAAGCCGCAAGGTCTTTTCCGGCGTGAAGCCTTCCGCGCTGAAGGCCGCGAAGGCGCCCAGAAAGGCATCACCCGCGCCAGTGCTATCAACAACCGTCACGCAGGGCGGCGCGGCATCAATTACCACACCATCCGGGCGCGCCCAAAAGGCGCCGATGGCCCCAGCAGTCACGATTACATCCCGCATTGTCTCGGCAGCGAGCGCGAGTGCCAGATCAGCGGGCTCGGCCTCTCGCTGCGCCAGAATGGCGGCTTCGGTTTCATTCAGCACCAGCATATCGGTGGCGGCGAGAAGCTCGGGCAGGATGGGCGCCGCAGGCGCGACATTCAGGATGCGGCGTACACCGGGCAACGCGCGAAACAGCGCGGCTGTGGCAGCTTGCGGCGTTTCAAGCTGGGCGAGTGCCACCGCGATATCGGCAGGCGGCTTAAAGCTTGAACGCAATGCCAATTCCGCATTGGCCCCAGGGATGATGATGATCTGATTTTCGCCCGCTGCATCAAGCAGGATGGTGGCGGCGCCGGTGGGCGCGCTGGCTATTTGCACCGCCTGCGCATCAATGCCTTCCGCCGCCCAAAGCGCGCGCGCGGCTTCGCCGGCCGCATCATCACCAATGGCGGCGATAATGCCAACGCGCCCACCCGCGCGCGCCGCAGCGACCGCCTGATTGCTGCCCTTGCCGCCATGAAATTCGGCCATGCCAAGCGCAGTGAGCGTCTCACCAGGCGCGGGAAAGCGCGCGAGCCGCAGCACCGTGTCGCGGTTATAGGATCCAATCACCAAAACGCCGCCCATGGAGGCCAAGCCTGCGGGGCCGGGCCGCGCGGGTCAAGCCTTGGCGATTTGCCGCTTGCTTAACGGGCCGAAACCACGGCTAGATGGCACCGACACGACTGCTCAAGCCAGACAAACCCAAGGGCAGCGTGTGGGGAGGAGAGATGGCCAAGACTCGCCATCCGGCGCGGCGTTTGACCGCAGATGACGGGGCGATCCGCCATGCCGCTGCTTGAAGTGCGCGATATCGTCGTGCGTTTCGGCGGCGTCACGGCTGTTGCTGGCGTTTCCTTTGAAGTGGAAGCGGGCCAAATCTGCGGCCTGATCGGCCCCAATGGCGCCGGCAAGACCACGCTGTTCAACGTCATCAGCGGCATTTATCGCCCGAATGAGGGTGATGTGCGCTTTGATGGCCATATCACCACCAATGAACCGCGCCACCGCATGGCCCCGCTTGGGCTAGGGCGCACCTTTCAGAACCTGGCCTTGTTCAAATCCATGACGGTGCGGGAAAACATCCTGGCCGGTGCGCATTCCGCCGGCCGCGCCGGTTTTCTCGCCAATGCGCTGCGGCTGCCGCGGGCGCGGGCGGAAGACAAGGCAGCGCGGGAACGCGCGGCGGAATTGCTGGCCTTGCTGCAATTGGAAGCGGTGGCTGATCTGCCGGTGATTGATCTGCCCTTTGGCACGCAAAAACGGGTCGAGATGGCGCGCGCCCTGATCAGCCAACCCAAGCTTTTATTGTTGGATGAACCCGCAGGCGGGCTCAATCACGGTGAGGTGGATGAATTGGCCAAGCTGTTCCAGGAGGTACGGGCAAGCTTCAAGCTCGCGATTCTGCTCGTGGAACATCACATGTCACTGGTGATGCGCGTGTCGGACAAGGTGGTCGCGCTCGATTTCGGCAAGAAGATCGCCGATGGCACGCCCGCGGAAGTGCGAAGCAGCCCAGAGGTAATTCGCGCCTATCTCGGCGATGGCCATGCGGATGCGGCCCATGCTGCTTGAAGTGAAAAACCTGCGCGCCGGTTATGGCCCAACACAAGTTTTGTTCGGGTTGGATTTCGCGGTAGCGGAAGGCGGGGTGACTGCGCTGCTCGGTGCCAATGGTGCGGGCAAGACCACAACCTTGCGCGCTGTCTCGGGCCTTATTCGCCCGGAAGGGGAGGTTTTGCTCGCCGGCCAGCGCATCACGGGGCTGATGACGGAATCCATCGCGCGGCTTGGTGTCGCGCATGTGCCCGATGGGCGCGGCACCTTCATGGAATT
>JBIKWX010000155.1:0-8318 GCA_044356095.1 Roseomonas sp. | reverse complement strand
AAATGTCGTCAGGAAAAGTGCTTGGCCGCGGGTTCGTTCCGCCGGCGGGAAATGCGCCGTGATATAGGCCTGGGTGGTGACATAGACCAAGCCGTAGCCAATAGCCGTCAATGACCGCCAAAGCAGTAATTGCAGCATGCTGTCTGCAAAGGCGGTCAGGACCAGGCCCAGCGTGGTTATCAGGGCGCCAAGGCCGAATGCCTTGCGAAAACCAATCCTGTCACAGCAGGCCCCTGCATAAGGCATGGTGACCGCCCAGACCAGCATGAAGACAGTGATGGGCAGCCCGATGACAATGCTTTGGGAGATGCTTGAGTTCGGATCCACGAATTGTGAGACGAAAATCGGGAAAAAGGAAAGTGAGAGCGATTCGGAGAAAATCAGGAGAAAGAAGGGCCAGCCGATGTTTTCAACGGCATTGATGCGCAGGACCTGGCGCGTATTTGGTAAGTCGAAACTATCTCCCGCGGGCAATTCCCGTCCCGCCGCCTGGCGCGCGCGGGCGGCTTTATTGATGGCTTCAAGGCTGCTGTTGATGGCGCGGTTCAGTCGCCCGATGCCGCCAAAAAAATCACGCGGCAGATACTGGCGAAAATCGCCGCGCGATGCGCCGGTGAGAACTTCCTGCATGGCGCGGAGGGGGCTTGTGAATGCTGCCGCCAGCATCAGGCGAAGCAATTCAAACGCCACCAAAATGGCAACAACCAGTACAGCCAGGATATCAAAGGCGATATCCCACATCAGCTTGGCGATGAAATTCGACCTTTCACCAATATGCAGCCACCCTATGGGTCGATAACTCAGCTTGATCGGGATGGCCATATTGAAATACGCGCCGGCATGCGCCACAGCTTCGCTTTCCGACAAACGGGAAAGCGCGCCCAAAAGCGTGGTCCGCCCTTCAAGAGCGCGAAGTTCAGTCGCGTAGCGTGGCGCGCCGTTCCGATCAAGGACAATTAGGTAATCAAGTTCGGGATTATCCTGTTTGACGGCTTCAAGATAGCGATCCACATCAACCAAACGTTCAAAGGGTACGCCATAGGCCAGGGCCTTTTCGATCACCGCCGCGACAGAAAGGCCGATTTCCCGCTGAACGCCAAGCCGTTCCTTGACCAGATGTTCTTCCGCATAAAGCCCCGCGCGGAAAGAAACGAAAGCAGCTGCCAGCATCAATACTAGAGCGGTCAGGATGAACAGGTCGCGCCGTATCGCCCTCATCGCGCGGAATGTACCGCTGGACCCTGGGCGCCTTCCATCAGGGACACCTGTTTCTGGCCGAGAGCGGAAATGCCCTGCTCAACCTCCTCACCAAGGATAGGCAAGTGTAGCTTGGGCGCGGCGCCACCGTGATAAGGCGCTTTCAGGACACTTTCCGCCACATCAAGTTCATGCCTGAGTCGGCGGGTGATGAGCCAAGTGCCCAACATGACCAAAAGGCTGATAGCCAACACCGCGATAACCCAATCAATCAGCAGTGCCTGGCGCATCTTTGCAGTTGCACGGTCAATCTCCGCCTTGTCATAACCAAGAATGATGGCGCCAGAAATCAGGCCGAAGCTGTTCCGATAAGGCAAACCGATCTGGTAGCTGGCGGCGTCTTCGCCAAGCCAGCCCTGCCCATCCAGCCGCAAGCCCCAATCCTGTTCGGCGCCTGCTGCGCCAACTTCCATCAGCCTTCGGCCCTGTTCATCAATCACGGCCGCAAAGCGCAACCCGACAGTGCGATCCCTGGCGGCCGCAATTTCGCGGGCAAGTTCCAGGTTGTCGCGCGGGGCGAGACCGATATTGAGACCGACCTCAATCGCCTGGCGCAGATCACGTGCAACCACGCTCACGCGTGCGACGTTCAGTTCACGGAAGGATTTCTCAAAATTATAATAGTTCAGAAAGCTGATCAGGCCGATGGCCAGGGCAATGATGAGTGAGATATGCACGCCGAGGCGAAGCCATAGAGGCAAATGACCCCTTTGCGATGGCGGAAGCTTCAGGCGCACAAACAATTCCCTCCGTTAAAACCAAAAAATTTTCGATTTAGGGTAACAGTCCCGCGGTGCGGGTCAAGCCCAAGCCCAAGCCAGACAGCGCAAAACAAGAGCGTCTCCAGCCTTGGGGTGGCGCGTCGCGCCGCTTATTCATCCCGCTGCGGCCGCGCGAGCAATCGCGCCATCGCTTCCTGCACCGTCACCTTGCCGCGCACGAGATCCGCCACCGCAGCGCAAATCGGCAGATCAACGCCAAGCTTTGCCGCGCGCGCGACCAAGGCCGGCGCAGTCGCCACCCCTTCCGTCACACCCTGCCGCGCGGCGAGAATATCGGCCAAGCTCTCCCCGCGCCCGAGCGCCATGCCAAGCGATGTATTGCGGCTGCCCGCCCCGGTTGCTGTCAGCAGCAAATCACCAAGCCCCGAAAGCCCTGCCACCGTATCGGCGCGCCCACCTAATGCACTGGCGAGGCGCGCAATCTCAGCAAGCCCGCGCGTGATCAAGGCGGCGCGTGCATTCTCGCCAAGCCCCGCCCCCATCACGGCGCCGGCGGCAATCGCGATCACATTCTTGGCCGCGCCGCCGATCTCGGCGCCTACCGGGTCATCGCCGCCATAAAGCCGGAACCCCGCTGATCCAAGCCGCGCCACGCCAAGCGCGCGCAGGCCCGCATCATGGCTCGCCACCACAGCGGCAGCGGGCAGGCCGCGAGCGATTTCATGGGCGAAATTGGGGCCACTCAACACGCCAGCAATGGCATCGGCGTGCGTTGCGCTCAGGATTTCAAGCGGCAGCATTAGGCTGCCTGCCTCCACCCCCTTGGCGCAGATCAGCGCGGGGGCGGGCAGCGCCGGTAGGCTTTGCAGCACGGGGCGCAGCGCTTGCGCCGGCACAACCAGCAGGATCAGCGCCGCGCCATCCAGCGTCTGCGCTGCATCGGCAGTAACGGTGATGCCCTCCGGTAAGGTGACGCCCGGCAGCAGCCGTTCATTCGCGCGGCTTTGTTGAATCAAGGCGGCGCGCGTTGGATCGCGTGCCCAAAGCATGACGCTTTGCCCCGCACGATGCGCCTGAATGGCAAGTGCCGTGCCCCAGGCGCCAGCGCCGATAATGGCGATATGATCCTTCATGGCACGAGCCAGGTCACGGCACTGCCCGCGCCCGCTTCATCAGCGCCAAGGCCAGCGAGCAAGGCGGGCAGAATCTCGGCGGCGTCTTCCGCAAAACCCTGCGGCGGATTGGCAATGACCAACCCGCTGCCATTGAGCCTTTGCGGATCGGTCGGCTCACGTAACCACAATTCAGCCGCCAGCAGCGGTGCCACGCCCGCTTCCATCAGCGCATGATGAAAACCCCGCACCGGCGCGCGATGCTTGATGGGATACCAGGCGGCAATGATGGCAGCGCGGAAGCGATGGCGCAGCATGGCCAGGGCTTCCGTGATGCGACCATAATCGCCTTCCTGTTCGAAGGGCGGGTCAATCAGCACCAGGCCGCGCTTTTCAGGAAAAGGCGTCAGCGCGCGCAAGGCTTCCCAGGCATCGCGCTTATGCACGGCAATTTGCGTGTCGCGCTTGAAATGCGCCTTCAGCCGTGCGTGATCTTCCGGGTGCAGCTCCACCGCCATCAGCCGATCCTGTGGGCGGAGCGCGGCGCGGATCAGCGCGGGTGATCCTGGATAGAAGGCCGGAAAGCCCGCGTGTTTCAAAGCTTCAAGGAATGGCGCCAGCGCTGGGTTGGTGCTTTCCGCGACCCGCAACGCGCCACGCGCTGCTTCGCCGGTGCGGGCGGCTTCCGAGGCGGCCAGATCATACATGCCGCAGCCGGCATGAGTATCGAGGACAGCAAAGGGCGTGGGCTTTCGCTTGAGAGCCGCCAGCAGCGACAGCAGTAACGCATGCTTCAGGCAATCCGCATGATTGCCGGCGTGAAAGGCGTGGCGGTAATTCATGTACGGCGCTTGATGGGGCAGGGCGCCGCCGTGCGCAATGGGCAAGGGCCAAAATGCTTAAGGCGCGGCCGCACCAAATAGCCATTTGGCCGAGACGAATACCAGAAAACTTGGTGAATCATCCCCAATGCCGGCCCCGGCCCCGGCTGCCAGGATCGGGCCCCTTCCGCCCAAGCGATGCCAGAGCCCGGCTGCCACGATGTTCTGATCCTTCTCGCCGCGATCCTGTTGGCTGCGCAAATAACTCACGCCAAGCGAGGTATCTTCCCCAATGCTTTGCGCCAAGCCTGCGGCGAATTCATACCGACCTGCCCGTTCACCCGGCGCCGGATTGAATAACTCCGACCAGCCGGCATTGAGCGAAAGCGCCATCGGGCGTGGGCCTTCGATGATGGTCTTGCTGAGCAGGCCAATAATCTGCCCGCTCTGGGATGGCCCGCTGGTCTCGCCATAGGCTGTGCGCACTGAACCGAAAACACCCATTGCGGGGCGCCAGCCTTCCTCTTCCATGAATTGCCATCGCAGACCGAGTTGCGAAAGGCCGCCCCAAACCCGCGCTGCGTCATCTGATGGGTAAGGCGCTGCTGGGCCATATTCCAGCGTTTGCGCAAAGCGAAGATCAAGCCCGCGCACCAGGCCCGCTTCCGCTTCAAGCGCACCGCCATAAAGATCCCGATTGGCGCCATCTCGTGCCCGCGTATAGCCAAGGCCAAAGCTCAGTGTTTGGCCGCCAATAGCGGTCGGCGCGGTACCAATAATGCCAAAAGGATCTTCCAGAAGCGGCTCCGCCTCAACAGGCGACATCACGCTGCATATGGCGAGCGTAGTTGCCAAGAGAATGTTCCGTAACACCAATAACGGGGCGCGACTCATGCTCGTGGCTCCGATCAGTAAAGCGGTGAAAGAGGCGCCGCAGCGACTCGGCACCAATGAGGCCAGTTTAACGCTGGAACATGGTTGGTGAAATCCTTAGCATCAGCAGCGATCGGGGCTGCCTGTTATTTCTCGCGCAGATCTTTGATTGCTTCGGCCCAGCATTATCGGCGCGCTGGCTGTGTCGGGGCTGGCGGCGGCAACACTGCCTTCAGATCAGCCAAGGCCTGTTCGCGGCTAGGCGGATTGCCATTGCTGACCGCGACCATGTGCCGCGCCGCAATGCGCGCCAATTCTGGCAAATACTGCACATTCTGGGCCTGCATTTCCTGCTGCACCACATTGGCAGCATCCCCAATGCGCAGCCGATCCGCACTGCGGCCAACGGCGAGCACGCTGCGCAGATAGCTCGCGGTCAATTCCTGCGCACGCGCGGGCTGGCCTTCCGCCTGGCTCCGCAGCGCCGCTTCAATACGCGCCATGGTATTGGTGATTTGCTGCGTGCGTTCCTGCTGCCGGCGAAGCGCTGCTTGCACATCCGCCTGTGTTGCCGCCGCGATGCGGCCCTGATCTTCGGAAAGCGTGCGCTGCGCCTGCACGGTTTCCGCCTGTACGCGTGCAAAGGCGCCGAGCAATTCGCCAAAACCATCCGCGAGCAGGATTTGCCGGCCGATTTGCGCCGCCGCAGCGATTTGGCCTTGGATCGCCTGCATTTCCTGGTCATTGCGCTCTCGTTGCGCGGTACGCAGCGCCGCTCCTACACGATCAATGCCCTGGCGCAGGGCAGGGTCTGGCGTGTCATTCTTCAACACTTCCAAAAGCCGCGCCGGATCATCACTGGCACTGCCACGCGATTGCGCTTCAGCTTCAAACGCTGCGCGCAATTGTGCGGGGCGCTGATCGCTGCTTGTCGCCACCAAAGCAAGCACCGGGCGAAAGCCAAGGCTGCGCAGCCGCAACGCTTCGCCATTGCGATCAAGTGGCGGCAATTCCACGCGCAGGCTTGAACGGATTTGATCTTCCGGTGTCAGGAAATCCCCGCCGCGTGCCACCATGCCGCCGGCCTGACCATGAGGCCGCCCAACGCGATTGAGCCGATAGGGTTCCAGCACCCATTCCGCAACATTGCCGAGGATATCGAAAACCCCAAGCGGATTGGGTTCCAGCATGCCAATGGGCCGCACGCGCCCGCCTGAGGATCGCGTACCCTGAAACCAGACATGGCGCTGCATGCCTTCCGGCATGGGGAATACACGCGCGCTGAAATCCGCTTCTGATACCGCCGCACCACCGCGCGCGGCGAATTCCCATTCATCTTCCGTCGGCAGGCGCACAAAGGCGCGCGCATCATCGCGCATCGGCAAGGCATCACGCGCATTGCGCGCAAGCCAGGCGGAATACCGCATCGTGAAGCCAATCGCCTCATGCCAGGCGATATCCGCTTGCGGCAGGCGGCCGGCGGTGGCGGGAGTGGGGCAGGTTTCGCTGGTGACAGCGCTGTATTGATCGCGCGTCACCTCATATTTGCCGATGTAATAACGCGGCGGTGCCGCGGCATCGCTGCCGCGAAACGGGCCGGCGATGAAGCTCTGGCGCAGAAACTCACTGTAATTGGTCGCCGCATCGGACTGACCCAACATGGTCGGCCGGTCCGCGAGCAAGCCCTGCCCGAGCGGTGTTGGCACCGGGCGGAATACCATGGCGCCGCCGCAGGGCATGGGCAGGATCAGATCATCGGGGATGGGTTTGGGGTTCCAGAATTCCGCCGCCCATCTTTCCTGCGCAAGTGTCGCTTGGGGCAGGGTTGCTGCCATGGCAATCAAGGTGATGATAACCTTACGCATCGCGAAGCCCCTCTGCAGGTTCGATCCGGGCAGCGCGATACCCGGCAAAAGCGGCGGACAAAGCCGCACCCAAAAGGCTGACAAGCAGAGCGAGAAAAAGATGCTCCGCCGCAATGACACAAAGCGCCCGCCCGCCCGTAGGATTGGCACCACCAAGCGGCAGGCGATTAACCAGCCCTGCCACACTCAGCGCCAGCACGCCCGCCAAGGCCGCGCCAGCAGCGGCGATGATCAGCGCCTGCAAGAGCGGAAATACCACAAGATCACGCCGCGAAAGCCCAATCAGCCGCAGCAGCGAAAGATCGCGTTGTTTGCGTTCCACATTGGCATAAAGCCCAACCCCGAGAGAAACGAGATACCCAAGACCACCCAAACCCGCGAGCAAGGCGAATAGCAGCGTCAGGCTGCGATCAAGGCTGAGCAAGCCGGCCACCTGTTCCGCCAGCGTTTCAACCTCCACCCCATCGCGGCGCAGATCATGGTCTATGCGGGTCACGTCTTCCAGCCGCCGCGCATGGGCACGAAAGCCGGCAAAAATCCGCATCGGATCATCCGCAATATCGGTGGGGCTTGTGGTGGCTGGCAGCGCGCCATCGGTGAAGCCATCCACCAGCAGCAGCGTCTTCAGATCCACAAAAACACCGTCTCGCCCAAAGGCGCTGGGCGGCGCGATGGCCGTGACAGTGACCGGCAGATTCAAGACTTCCCGCGCGCTGGTATCACCACGAATGGCACGCAGCGTCACCTGCATGCCAGGTTGCAGATCAAGCCGCGCCGCGAAGGAAGCGCTTGGAATGATCTGGCGCGGCGCAATGCTGGGCAGGCCTTGCAACAAGGGATCGCCCGCGGCGGTGGCAAGCAATTCCGCGCGCAGCACCGTGCCTGGGCGCGCTGGGTTTTCAAACCGCGCTTCGGTATTCAGGCTGCGAATGCGCGGAATGACGAAAGCGATATCAGGCCGCGCGGCAAGGTGCGTGAGAAATGCTGCATCGAAATTGCGATTGGCCGCATTCACCACCATGCGGCTGCGCGGATTATCAATCAGCTCCGCCCGCAGGCCATCAATCACACCCTGCTTCAAACCGAACAGCACAATCAACGGTGCCAGCACTGCCGCAAGGCCGATAAGAGAACAAAGCGCCAGGGTACGTTCATGCAAAAGATCACGCAGCGAAAGCCCCGCCAGCAGCCCGGTATGGCTTCTCATGCCGGCACGTCTGCGCTTGCGCGACCCAGCCAGGAACGCCCGGCACCTTGGCTCGCTTCCGTCTGGATCGGCAGCAGCGCAAAACCATGCCGCGCCGCGCGGTCCGGATCATGCGTTGCCAGGATCAGCGCCGTATCCTGTTCGCGCGCCTGTTCCAGCAGCAGCGCCATTACCGTATCGGCCAAGGCGGGATGAACACTCGCCGTTGGTTCATCTGCCAGCAGAATCTCCGGACGATGCGCCAAGGCGCGCGCAATCGCGACACGCTGCCTTTGCCCAACGGAGAGCGACGCAGGCATCCTGTCCAGCAAAGCCGCAATTTCAAGCCGCGCTGCCAAGGCTTCGATATGCGCGGGATCAGGCCGGCCCAGCACAGCCTGGCTCAGCGCAATATTGCGACGCACGGATAGAAACGGCAGCAAACCGCCCGTTTGCAATACATAGCCGAAATGCGCGGCACG
>JBIKWX010000154.1:0-8436 GCA_044356095.1 Roseomonas sp. | reverse complement strand
GCGCCAGAATGGTCATGAAGCTTGTGTCCATATGGGGTGCGATGCCGTATTCATTCTCGGGCGCGGTTGGCTCCTGCGGCGGGTAATGGGACATGCGCAGCGTGAACATCGGCTCCTGAAAAAACGGCGCGAAGTAATCAGCCGGCAGGCCAAGCGCACGGGCATAGATCGGCAGCAGCGACAGCCCCAAACCTTCAAACGCCGCGCAGGCTTGCAGAATGTTTGTACGAAAACCAGGCAAATCCGGCCATTGATTGGCACCGCGAAAGCGCACCTTGCCCAGCACATCGGGATGATCAGCGGGCAGGTCCCGCTTGAAGAACACGGCCTCATTCGCGTTCGGCAAAGCCACCTCACCCACCGCATTCACGCGCGTGGTAGCACCCCGCATCGGCATATAGCCGATATTATGTTCATTGATCTTGAGGCTCAGTTTCGCGTCCAAGGGTTGCGCGTGAAAACGTGCTGCCTCGGCAAAGGTTTGATCGAGCAGTGCTTGCGAAATGCCGTGATTACGGACGAAATAAAAGCCAACTTCGGTGAAGGCGTGGCAGAGTTCTTCGCCCAGTCTGTCGAGTGCCCCAGGCGCCCCAGCGCGCAAGGGCGCCAGATCAAGAACGGGAATGCTGTCGGCCATGGCGAATGATCCCTGCTTATCGGCAGGCAGCATCACGCCTCAGGCACATCTGCGCAAGAGGCGTGTTCAATTGGCCGAGCGGCTCAAATCCCAAAGATTGGGGACGGACTTATTGTCGTAGCCGGAGATGAAATATTCAGGCTGACTGGTCTCGGCATTGAACATGGCGCGCTTCACGGCGCCGATATTGGCACCATAGACATGAATGCTGATGCTGGTGCGCCCTTCCACCGCGTTTTCGACGCGATGCGTGTCGTAGCTGTCGCTGCTGAGGACCACCACATCGCCACGCTTGGCCCGATCAACCCGGCCCGGGCGCATCGGCCCGCCATGCGGGTCTGCGAGCATTTCGGTGGAAATCTCCTCACCCTGATGCACGGCAACCAGGCCCCAAACAGTGTGGTTATGCACGGGCGTCTTCTGCCCAGGCCCCCAGACGAAACAGACGACAGAGAAACGTTCCTGGGGATCACAATGCAGCAATAATTGCCGATATGTATCGGTAGGCGCCGTATATTCCGGCGGCAACCAATTATCCGAAAGCACAAGCCTTCGGAGCAGGTCTGGTGCGTCCTTCAGGAAGCGGGGCTCATCGGCCCCCGCTTCGGCCAGGGCTGTCATGCCGCGGACAAAGTCTCGCAGCGGGGCGATGTCTTGCACAAGGGCGCTTCCGTTATCCATGAAACGCAGGATTGAACATTTTGGAAGCAATTGCAACTTTTAGTTTAGTAATTTTTAAAGATCCTCCGCTGTCAGAACAATGCGGCCAGTCACCTTGCCATCTTTCAACCTATTGAGCGCAGTATCGGCTTGGTTAAGCGGCATGCGGGTAATCGGAATACCCGGCAAGCCACCCTTCTGGGCGATGCCGACCAATTCCCGCAACTCCTTGACATTGCCCACATATGAACCCTGGATGGTGAGTGCCCGCATCGGCATGACCGGCAGCGGCACGGCCAATTCGCCGCCGAATAGCCCGACCTGCACCAGCTTCCCGCCCTTGCGCAGCGCATCGAAGGCGCTCCGCGCTGTCTCGGTGCCATTCACCAGGTCAATAATGGCGCGCACCGGGCCGCCACAGGCTTCCATGATGCGCTTGGCGGTGCCGGCATCTCCGCCCTGGACAATATCGGTGGCCCCTTCCTGCCTGGCGGCTTCCAGCTTGGCGGCACTGACATCCACCACCACGATTCGCCGATGGCCCTTGGCCTTCAGCACGGCAATCGCGTTCAGGCCGAGACCACCCGCGCCGATCAGCACAATCGGCTCATCGGCCGGCATCGGCATCACCTTATTGATGGCGCTGAACACTGTAATGCCCGAACAGGCATAGGTTGCGGCCAAGGCGGGATCGAGGTTGCCCACCGGCACCAAATGCCGCGGCTCCGGCGCCAGCACATGCGTCGCATAGCCACCATGCTGATAAACGCCGAGGCTTTTCGGCGCGAGGCACATATTATCCTCGTCCGCGCGGCAGGAATCGCAGGTGCCGCAGCCAACCCAAGGGAAGACCACCATATGGTCACCGACCTTGAGGCCGGCGCCATTGGCATCGGGGCCCCATTTCAGCACGCGCCCGACAATCTCATGCCCCATGGCAAGCGGCAGCTTCACGCCGCGATCGGATAGTTTCAGATAACCGCGCGAACCGAGATCATAGCCGCCTTCCCAGATATGCAAATCCGAATGGCAAACCCCGGCATGGGTGATTTCCAGCAACACCTGCTGGCCGGTGGGTTCCGGCGTTGGGATCTCGATTTCCTGCAAGGGTTTACCGGCTTCAATAACGGCCCAGGCGCGCATGGCGGACTTCCTCATGTTTCTCGTGTTGGGAGCATGGGAACAAGCCTGGGGCTTGCGGTCAAGCGCTTCGACGCGATGGCTGGTCCAGTTTTGTTTGACGTCGCGGGAAAGCCGCCTAAGCTCGCTGCCTCAACCGGAGGAACAAGTATGAGCAATCCATGGGGTCAGGGCGCTGGCGGCGGTCTTGGTGATTTGCTGGGCGCCATGATGGGCGGCGGTTCGGCAGATGGCCTGGCTTCCCTCGTGGGCAAGTTGCAACAGGGCGGGCTACAGCAGGAAGTGGAAAGCTGGGTCGGCTCAGGTCAGAATATGCCGGTTGCGCCGGAAAAACTGGCCCAGGCTTTTGGCGGCGATGAATTGGCCGCGCTGGCGCAGCGCTTCGGCGGCGGCGCGGCTTCCGGTGGGGCCATGGCGGGTATTCTGGCGCAGCTTCTGCCGGCCGTGATCAATGGCATGACCCCGCAAGGGCGGCTGCCGCAAAGCCAGGCCGATATGGGTGGCGGGCTTGGCGATGTGCTGGGCAGTGTGCTGTCCGGCATGACGGGCGGGCAGCAGCAACAGCCTCAGGGCGGGCTGATGGATATATTGGGCCCGCTGATGGGTGCCATGGCCGGCGGGAAGCCAGGCCAGGGCGGCGGCGGCTTGGGCGATTTGCTAGGCGGCCTGCTTGGCGGGGCGGGTGCGGCCACGGCGGCAGGCATGGCCGGCAAGGGCGGCAAGGTCCTGCCGCCCGGCGATGAATTGCCGAGCAAACCGGCAGCCTTGGGAAGCAGCGGCGGCAAGGGCGGTTCCGGTGGCGGCTACCGCGATAATGACGTGGACCCGCGTAACCCACTCGGCGATCCGGGCGGGTTGTTTCGGCGGCGCTGATCAGGCGCCGCCGAAGGGCGCGCTACCTCGCCGGGCTCTCGATCAGGAGGCAGAGCTTGGCGTTCGGAAGATGCGGACGATCAGATCGGTCGAAAAAGCGCAATTCGACCGACCGGCTTTTCTTGTCTGCCACGCGTCGAATGAAATAGCACTGAAAAGGTTCCCAACAGCCGAGACCGGCATCAACCCCAAAACTCATATTTTCGACAAAGCCTTTCGGTTCATCCGGCACTACCGCACCCCACACATTTCCTGTGTGGTGAACGAGCTGTAACTCCTTCCTAATTCTCTCTGATTTCGTGTTTGTCATAACAGATTCCTTGAAAGAATGTCTTTTTGTCAGCGTAATTCATTGAAAACCGCCAATTCAACAAAATTTTTGCGCAATTTGTAAAAGCCACCGTTTCTGCAACGATGAGCGGCTTCTCAGGGTGAGTTTAAGTTTCGATACTCGTTACCTTTTCTCCCTTATCGGCCGGCGTGGCCAAGCGCCACGCCAACTCATCAGTACTTCAATCCGGGCGGATATTGTTTTCCCGCACTACCCTTCCCCAGGTCGCGATCTGGGCCGATAGGAATTGTTGAAAGGCGGCCTCCCCCTGCGGGTTGAGATCAATGCCAAGGCCGATAATGCGTTGGCGGAGTTCCGGCACATCCAAGGCCTTGCGCACCGCCGCTTCCATGCGCGCCTTGATCGGCTCAGGCAGGCGCGCGGGGCCGAGGAAACCCCAGAAGGCCCGCGAATCAACACCTGTAATGCCAAGTTCCGTCATGCTCGGCACATCCGGGATATTGGGGCTGCGCGTGGCGCTGGTTTGCGCGAGTGGCACCAGCGTGCCGGCATCAATATGCACGCCAATGGCGGGGCGGGTTGCGATGGGCAAATCCACTTCACCCGCCGCGGCCGCGACCGCGAGTGGCCCGCCGCCGCGATAGGGCACATGCACCAGCTTGAAGCCGCCGGCGCGCTGGATGAGTTCCATGGTCAAATGCGCGAGGCTGCCATTGCCGATGGTGCCATAGGTGATCGTCTCGGGCTTGGCCTTGGCTGCCGCCACCACATCGGCGAAACTGCGATAGGGGCGCGTGCGATGCGCGGTCAGCACCATGGGCGCCGTGCCGAACAATAAAAGTGAGGTCAAATCGCTTTCGGTATCAAAGCCCATATTCGGGATCAGCGCCGGATTGACCGCATGCGTGTCAAACACGATCAACCAGGTATTGCCATCGGGTGCCGCGCGCGCGACCTGCGCGGTGCCGAGTGACCCGGAAGCGCCGCCGCGATTTTCCACAATGAAGGGCACGCCGAATTCAGCCTGCAAATGGGGTTGCAGCAGCCGCGCCAGCGCATCGGTTGACCCACCCGGCGGGAAGGGCACCACGATACGAATGGAGCCACTGGGCCAATTGCCCTGCGCTTGGGCGATATGCGGTGCGGCCAAAAGGCCGGGCATGGCGGCAAGAATGGCGCGTTTGGTGATCATGTCAGATTTCCCCCGGTCTTTGTTGCTTCAGCTTTTTGGCGCGGGCGGTATGGCCTTCGCGGCCATCAGCGCGCGGCGGATTTCAGCTTCCGCCTTGTCCAATTCCACCGCCGCATCGGCGCGCTGCGCCCGCGCCCGTTCGGCGATGTTCAAACTATCTTCAATTGTCGCCACCAACAGCGCATTGGCCTGCTTTACTGCGGCCAGATCGAAAACGCCGCGTTCGATTTCATTGCGCGCTTCCGCATTGCCCTGACGGAGCCGCTCAGCATTCGCGGTCAGCAATTGATTGGTCAGGTCATTGGCCTGCTTCAGCGTCTGCCCCGCATCGCGCATGCGCTGAATGGCAAGTGCCTGCGCCAATTGCTGGCGCCACAGCGGCACGGTATTGGCCACCACGGATTGGATCTTCGCAGCCAGCGCCTTGTCATTTTCCTGAATGAGCCGGATGGAAGGCAGCGCCTGCATCGCAACCTGCCGCGTCAGGCGCAAATCATGGATGCGCCGATCAAGCTCATCCCGCGCCGCGCGCAAATCGCGCAGCTTTTGCGCCGCCAGCATATCGCCTGACGTCGCTTTGGCTTCAGCTTCGGGGATGGCGGTGCTGTCCGTATTGTTCAGCACCATCTCACCGGCTGCGATGTGATCGCCAAGGCCGTGGAACCAATCAAGCGTCGCGCCATAAAGCCGTTCAAGCTTTTCGACATCTTCCAATAGCCGCGTGCGATGCGCATCCAGCTTGTCGCCAATTGCCTCCACCTGATCCTTCAGCCCCTCATAACGGCTGATCACCTGCGCGGCCTCGGCCCCTGCCTTATTGAACAGGCGCGCAAAGAAGCCTGGCTTTTCCGCAAGGCCCGAAACATCAAAGCCGCGCAGCGCGGTCAACAAGTTGCCGAGTGTCTGCCCCGCCTCCCCCGCTTCACGGTTTTTCGCGCCTTCCAGCATGGCATCAGCCGCTGCCGAGGCGCGGGTTTGCGCTTCCTGCCCGAAACGGAGCACGGCAGCGGGGTCCGTCACGTCAAGCTGCGCGGCGAGGCGTTCAACCTCGGCCCGGCGTTCCTCAGGGGTCACGATAATGTCGCTCATGAATAGCCTTCCTCGCGCAGCCTATCGGCCAAAACTTTCACTTGGATATCGAGTGCGGCGCTTTCCTCGGCGCGGAGGTCTTCGCGCAAGCGCCGTGCAGCGGCCTCAAGATCACGCAGCAGCGCGCCCAAGGCAGGCGGCGGTGCCGCGCCGGCTTCAAGCCGTGTCGCGATACGTTCCAGCCCGTCCAAATGCACGGCAAGGAAGCGGCGGGCGCGGGCAATACCCTCGGGCCGCGCTTCCAGATCATCCAGCACCTGTCCAATGGCCTGCGCCACCGGGATCAGGCGCGGTTCGTTGCCGCGCGCTGCGAGGGCCGCAACCCCTGCCAGCCGGATGCGCGCATCCGCAAGCGGGCCTGAGGGCGGCGGCGGGGGCGGTGCGGGCGGCGCGGCTTCCGGGATTTCAGCATAAAGCAACCGCGTGCCGCCCCAGGCGCCGAGCGCAAACAATAGCCCAATAATCGGCCCTGCCCCGGCGCCAAGCCCGGTCGCGAGGCCCGCCGCCACGCCCATGAGCACGGCGGCACGCTTGGCGTCGCCGCGCCTGCCGCGCTTCATCACGCGCGCAGCAATGAAAGGAAGGCCAATGCCGAGCAGGCAGCCGATCAGCGCTGTCTGGCGCATCGCAAAAAGATTGAAGATTGCCGCCGGCATCAGCGCGAGCCCCATCATGGGCAGCAGCCAAAGGCGCCAAAAACTATTCACAGCCCGAATACCGAAGCAACCGCGCGCCACAGTGCGAGCATGCCCGCCAGTGCCATGGTGCCGCCCAGCAGCATAAAGCCCAGCGAGCGCTTCAGGCCCACAGGTAGGGTTGGGGTCGGTGGCGCCGGCAAAGGCGCGTTGCGGTTTTGGCTCACGCGGCGTTACATCGCCTTTGTGCCGCGCCCTATCAAGACCGGCAAAGGGGGAAGTTACACCATGGAACAAATCGCCATCATCGGGGCCGGGCTGATTGGCCGCGCCTGGGCCACGGTTTTCGCCCGCGCCGGCCATGACGTGCGGATTTGGGACCCGGTGGCGGGGGTTTCTGCAACGGCCCTCGGCCTGATCGGGCAAAGCTTGCAGGATTTGGCGGATGCCGGGCTGATCAGCGAAACGCCTGCCGTGATTGCCGCGCGCATCAGCGCTGCCGCCGGCATGGAAGAATGTGTCGCGGGTGCCGCGCATGTGCAGGAAAACGGGCCGGAACGTGTGGAGCCAAAGCGCGAGATTTTCGCGCGGCTTGATGCGCTATGCGGGCCTGATGCGGTGCTGGCATCCTCCACCTCCGGCATTCCAGCCAGCGCCTTCACTGAGGGGCTGGCCGGGCGCGCGCGCTGCCTGGTCGCGCATCCGGTGAACCCGCCCTATCTGGTCCCCCTCGTGGAATTGGTGGGCGCGCCCTGGACCGCGCCGGAAGTGGTGGCGCGCACGCGCGCCCTGATGGCGCGTGTCGACCAGGTGCCGGTGACCGCGATGAAGGAAACCCGCGGCTTTGTGCTGAACCGGTTGCAAGCCGCATTGGTTGCCGAAGCCTTCCGCCTGGTGCGCGATGGCGTGATGAGTGTTGAGGATGTGGATGCCTGCGTGAAGGATGGGCTTGGGCTCCGCTGGTCCTTCATGGGGCCGTTCGAGACGATTGACCTGAATGCGCCGGGCGGGGTTGCGGATTACGCCGCGCGCTTTGGTGGGCTCATGGGCGGGATTACGGAAGAACAGACGCCGTTTTTGTATGATGAAACAACAGTTGCGCGCGTGACGGCAGAACGCCGCGCAGCGCTGCCCTTGGAGAAGATTGGCGAGCGTTCAGCCTGGCGGGATCGGCGGTTGATGGGGGTGCTGGGGCATAAGAGGAGGGTGGGGGAATAACGCTTGCGGCTGAAGAAAACCTTGTGCAGCGCCTAACAAGCGTGGTGAAATAACGATATGCCGGATTATGATTTCCACACCCTTTCGCCCTACGATTTTGAATTGATTTCGCGGGACATCATCCAAGCGAGAGACAATATTGTTTTGGAATCCTTTCGAACGGGCCGGGATGGCGGAATTGATTTTCGGTATTGCCCATCTGAGGATCAGAAAATTATCGTCCAATGCAAGCATTATCGCGGAACGTCTGTGTCAGGGCTAATTAGATCGTTGAAAAAAGAGGCGCAAAAACTTATCAAGCTCAGCCCGTCCAGATATATCATTGTGACTTCTCTTCCCCTGTCTCCATCGAATAAAGATTTGATACGAAAAATTTTTCCGCCAGACTTGCTAGGTACTAACGATATCATTACCGCAGATGATCTTAATAATTTGCTGGTTTTGTATCCGAAAATAGAAACGAGCCATTACAAACTCTGGCTTTCTAGTGTTTCTGTGATGCAAAGAGTACTTCATAACGCGGAGCACAGCCGCGCCGAGTTTGAGATGGAGGAAATTTCAAAGAGACTCAAACTGTACGTCCAGAGTGATGCATACTCAGAAGCCTTAGATATTTTAGGTAATGAAAAATTCGTGATAATTTCAGGACAGCCGGGTGTTGGAAAAACAACTTTAGCTGAAATGTTGGTCTATGCGCATG
>JBIKWX010000153.1:0-8459 GCA_044356095.1 Roseomonas sp. | reverse complement strand
CCAGCCTGGCGCGGCTTGGGCGCGATAGCGTGGATATCTTTCACCTGCACGAACCCATCACCCAAGCAGGTGAGGCGCCAAGTTTCACTGCGGATCAGATATTGCAGCAGGCCGTGCCGGCTCTCCGCAAACTGCGTGATCAAGGCAAGATCCGTTTCTATGGCATTACGGGGCTTGGCGATGCGCCCGTGCTGCGCCGCGTTTTGGATGAGGGCGGTTTTGCCACGGCACAAATGCCCTACAACATCCTGAACCCAAGCGGTGTGACGCCCCTGCCCGCAGGGTCCTCCATGCCGGATTTAGGCGGTGTCATTCATCACGCTGGCAAGGCGGGGATTGGCGTGATGGCCATCCGCATTCTTGCCGGTGGCGCCCTGAGTGGGTCTGAAGATCGCAGCCCGCTTGGTGTGGCAAAAGTGGAACCCATTGCCTCTGGCGCCAGTTATGCTGCGGATGTCCAGGCAGCGCGGCGCCTATTGCCGTTGATCGAAGCCGGCTATGCCAAGGATTTAGTTGAATTGGCGCTGCGCTTTTCCGCCATGCCGCATGAGATCAGCACGGTATTGGTGGGCACGGCCAGTATCGCGGAACTCGACCATGCGGTGGCTGCGATCAATCAAGGGCCGCTTCCAGCCGAGGCCCTTGCCATGATCAAGCAGCTACAAAATGGGTGACACAGCAAAAGGAATTATGTTCCCTTTGATTGACCCGCCGCGCGGCATTCGGCAGCACTGGGGCGCTTCAATCCCATAATGTCGCGCAGCGTGCTGCCGGGATATTCCTTCTGGAACACGCCGCGCCGCTGCAATTCTGGCACCACGAGCCGCACAAAATCCTCATAGGCGCCGGGGATATGTGTGGCTGCCATGACAAAGCCATCGCAGGCGCCGCCGTGGAACCATTCTTCCATCTGATCCGCGACCTGCTTTGGCGTGCCGACAAAGGCGTGATGTTCATGGATAGTGCCGCGGCCTGAAACCTCCACAAAGTCGCGCACACTTGGGTTCTTCTTGCCCGAGAGCATGATCACGCGATCACGGAAACCATGCCAGGAAAGCCCCGCGAGTTCCGCGTCTGTCAGCGGTTCATCATAGGGCTTGCTGCCCAAATCCCAGTTCAGCACTTCGGAAAGCAGCGTCAGCCCATCAATGGGCCGCGCGGTTGCTTCGATCACCGCCTGTTTTTCTGCGGCCATATCGGCGCTTTCGGCGGGGATGGCGTAGCAGGCGGGCAGGATTTTGACGCTGTCCGGATCGCGCCCCTCGGCAGCGACGGCGGCGCGGAATTCGCGATATTGCTTCTTGCCATTTTCCAGATTGGGATAGATCACGAATACAGCCTCACCCCAGCGCGCGGCAAAGCTGCGGCCTCGGCCGCTTTGGCCCGCTTGCAATAAAACAGGATGGCCTTGCGGCGAACGCGGCACGGTGAAGGGACCGCGCGATTTGAAATACTTCCCCTGATGATCCAACCGCCGCACGCCATCTGGCTTGGCGAAGGCGCCGGATTCCTTATCCACAATCAGCGCATCATCATCCCAAGACCCCCAATGGCCCATCACCACTTCCATGAATTCATCGGCACGATCATAGCGCAGATCATGTTCCAAATGTTCGCTATGGCCGAAATTCAGCGCCTCACTATTATTGAGTGACGTCACGATATTCCAAGCCAAACGTCCATGCGTCATCAGATCCGCTGTCGCGAAAAGCCGCGCGACGTGATAGGGTTCGTAATAGGTGGTGGAATAGGTCGCACC
This sequence comes from Roseomonas sp., assembly GCA_044356095.1. Classification (GTDB taxonomy): domain Bacteria; phylum Pseudomonadota; class Alphaproteobacteria; order Acetobacterales; family Acetobacteraceae; genus Neoroseomonas. Next base: position 6,700 of record JBIKWX010000153.1, on the reverse strand, counting down.
CAGGCCAATGCGCTTGGTGGCGGCGGCCATCATCATCACGATTGTCAGTGGATCAAGCTTCACCGCGCGCACACCATGCGCGACCGTATTGCGGAAATCATTGGCGTAGATATCGGGCATCGCCAACCGATCATCGAAGAAGGCCATGTGGAATTTGCCATCTTCCAGAATGCGCGCAATGCGCTGGTAGTAATCGGGCGTCAGAAAATCGCTCATGGAAGCAGGGTGCCGCCAGGAACCCGGCAGATTGGAACAATTCTGCGCCTGCAAAAAGGCGACCATGGTCATTTGGCGATGAGTGTTCGGCATCAGACAAAACCCTTCAGATCACACGGGGATTTCAACATCAAGCAGCGGGGCATGCTGCTGGCAACCATAGACATCCGTATCGCCAATGCCACCCGCCGGCACCAGACGCGGGAATGTCGCCTTGATCGCCATGGCGGCATCATAGGGCGTCAGCAGCACATCATCTGCCGCGACGCCATAAAGCCGCGCAAACAAGGCTTCGGTAATCACGCCGGAAGCGCGCACCTTTTGATAGAGCGCTGGATCGTCAAAGACGATATCAATCGTCAGATCAAAAGGCCCGGCATTCTTGCTTTTGCAGATTCGCGCCAATTCACGGATGCTTGGCATGATCGACCTCAGATCTCTTCATAGGTGATCGGGAAAATCTCGCGCGGGTTATCCAGTTCCAGCACGTGATGGATACTGAAGCGATAAACCGGCCCGACTGGGATATCGGATGGCGAGAAGGGGAAGGCCATATTGCCTTCGCGGCAGAGCCGGCCTGGGAAATCCGTATGCAGCATATTGGTGCGCGCAATCCCAAGCACGGCAGCGGCGACCTCCGGTGTTTCGGCGATGACTTCAATGACAAAGCCAACCTCATGGCCGGCCACCTGCTGCACGGGTTCGCGCGCGCCCATCACACCATCCAGCCCATAGGTACGAATGATAAGCGAATAGCTTTCCGGCGCCGCGCCAAAGGCAGCAGCCTTTTCGCGCACAATCCCGCGTACCTCCTCCAAGAAAAGGGGCAGGCGCGCAATCAGCAACGGGTCGCGCGTGCCGCAAATGGAAATGCAGCGATGGCCAGCAAATTCCACGCCTTCCAGCTTGACAGTGTATTGCGAAGCCGGTGTCCAGCGCATACCGGAAATACGCACCGCACGATCACTCAGCGCATCAAAACGGCAATCGGATGTATCCAGCATGCCGCCAGGTTCAATGTGATGAATGGGGCTGCTGTTTTCATGCAGCGAGTGATTCGCGATCGAAAGCGGTGTGCAGCGCCGGATGGGGTTCATCGGTTCGCATTCCACACCATCTTCGCGCACCGTCACCAACAGGCAATCATGGCCCTTCGGGATTGAAGGTGTCGCGCCACATTCCAGCATCTTGCCGGCATACCAGGCGGGCGCAGGCGGCAATTGCGCGCGAATGGCGGCGGCCGCCCAGGGCGCGGGATCACTCGCGCGGCCGGCCAGAATCACCTGCGCGCCATTGTCCAAAGCCTCCATGAAAGGCTCAGGCCCCATCATGCCAACCACGCGGTTTGCGCGGCCCAAAGCCTCGGCCGTTAAGGGCGGCTGTTTGCCAAGTGGACGGATGCGCCCTGCCGCCAGGCGGCGCTGCAAGTCAGCGCGCGGTGGTTCGGCTTCAATCAATGCCAGGCGGAAATGCAAGCCTTCTTCGGCGGCGATTTCGCGCACCAGCTTCGCGGTCAGTTCCAAATGCGGCGCGCCACCGGCACCGCCAGAGGTGCCGATCATTAGCGGTATGCGCGCCGCAATCGCTGCGCGCAGCATCAGGCGCAAATCGCGCCTTATCGCCATGGTGGAACAAAATGGCACGCCGGCGCCAAGGTAATAGGGGCCGGGATCAACACTGCCGCCATCAACGCCAATCACATGCGGCACGCGCGCCATGCCTGCCTGAAGGCTCGCTTCCGGAAAGCCGTAGCCCAGAATCGCACTGGTGGAGAGAAGGCGTATTTCCTTCATGCCGTTCCTGACCCCTTATCCGCGCCGCATCTGCCGCGCTTACGAACAAGGCTGCCATGAAGAAGCGCGGGCGTATAGCGCCCAGGGTGTGCGTTACAGCAGCACCATATCATCGCGGTGGATGATTTCATCCCGCCCGCGCCAGCCAAGGATATCTTCCAAAGCTTCGCTGCGATGCCCGGCAATCAGCCGTGCCGCATCCGCATCATAAGCACTAAGCCCGCGCGCCACTTCAGCGCCCTCTGCATCACGCACACTTACCGGGTCGCCACGCAAAAACGCGCCTTCCACCGCACGCACACCGGCGGGCAGCAGCGATGAACCGCGCTTCAATGCGCGTGCCGCCCCCGCATCCACCACCAGCACACCAAGCGGGGCAAGGCTGCCCGCAATCCAGCGTTTGCGCGCGCTGCGGCCCTCCGGTAGCGGCAGAAACCAGGTGCAGCGCGCCCCTTCTTCCAATGCACGCAGCGGATGGTCACGCTCACCCAGCGCAATCGCCATGGCGGTGCCGGCACCGGTTGCGATGCGTGCCGCGATCAGTTTTGTCCGCATACCGCCCGAGGAATAGCCAGGTGGCGGTTCGCCACCCATGGCCATGATTTCCTCGGTCAGGCGTTCCACTACGGGCAGATGTTCGGCCTCAGGGTCCTTGCGCGGATCGGCGGTGTAGAGACCATCAATGTCTGACAGAAGCAGCAACGCATCGGCTTGGATCATTTCGGCCACACGCGCGGCCAGCCGATCATTATCGCCGAAGCGGATTTCCGCTGTTGCCACCGTGTCATTTTCATTGATTACCGGCACGCAACCCAGGTTGAGCAAGGTGGCGAGTGTGGCGCGCGCATTCAGATAGCGCCGGCGATCTTCCGAATCTTCCAAGGTCAGCAGCAATTGCGCTGCCTTCAGCCCATGCGCGGCCAGCGCTTCCTGCCAGGCGCCCGCCAGGCGAATCTGCCCCACCGCCGCCGCCGCCTGTTTTTCTTCCAGGCGCAGCCGCCGCCGTGTCAGCCCAAGCGCCTTCCGCGCGAGCGCAATGGCACCGGAAGACACCACCACAACCTCAGCACCGCGTGCGCGCAGTGCCGCGATATCGGCAGCGACCGAAGCAAGCCAGGCAGCCCGCGGCGCGGCGGTGGCATTATCCACCACCAGCGCAGAGCCGATCTTCACAACAATGCGCTTGGCATCCTTGAAGCGAGGCTGGGCCGGATTGATCATGGGATGGCGCTTACCATGCGAAAGCCCAGCCTGTCAGCGCGCCGCCGTGATCATGTCAGCCAGGGCACGAAGCAATTCCGGCACACCCTCACCACTCGCGCCGCTGATCAGCATGACAGGCTTGCCTGCGGCGCGAGAGAGCGCCTTGACGCGCGAGATGCGCGCCTGGGGTGTCATGGCATCGGCCTTGTTGAGCGCCACCAATTCCGGGCGATCTTCCAACCCATGGCCATATTCGGCCAATTCGCGGCGAATGGTGCGATAGGCCCGTGCGGGATCAGCGGCAGAGCCATCCACCAGATGCAGCAGCACCTTGCAGCGTTCCACATGACCAAGGAAGCGCGTGCCGAGCCCAGCGCCTTCGGCGGCGCCTTCAATCAGGCCCGGCAGATCGGCCAGCACAAATTCCTCGGTCGCGTTCAGGCGCACCACGCCAAGCTGGGGATGGAGCGTGGTGAAGGGGTAATCCGCAATCTTGGGGCGCGCGGCAGAAACCGCAGCCAGAAAGGTGGATTTGCCGGCATTGGGTAGGCCCACCAGCCCGGCATCGGCAATCAGCTTCAGCCGCAGCCAAAGCCAGCGTTCCTCGCCAGGCCAGCCCTTATCGGCACGGCGCGGCGCGCGGTTGGTCGAGGTTTTGTAATTCGCATTGCCAAAGCCGCCATCACCGCCGCGCGCCAGCACCACGCGTTTGCCGAGCTTATCGAGATCCGCGATCATTGTTTCACGGTCTTCGGCGAAAATCTGTGTGCCGACGGGCAATTTCAGCACGACATCTTCGCTGCCTGCCCCGGTGCGGTCAGACCCCGCGCCATTGCCACCCTTGCGTGCCTTGAAATGCTGCGCATAGCGGTAATCAATCAGCGTATTCAGGCCGGCGACGGCTTCGGCAATCACATTGCCGCCCTTGCCGCCATTGCCACCATCCGGGCCGCCAAATTCGATGAATTTCTCGCGCCGAAAGGCAATGACGCCATCGCCGCCATCGCCGGCCTTCACCCAGATTTTCGCCTCATCAAGGAATTTCATGACCGATCCGAGGGGCAGCATGGCCCCAAAAACAAAACGAGGGCCCCAAGGGACCCTCGTTCTTTGAAGGATACCTTGAAGGGTGGGTTATTCCGCAGCCTGCGCCACCGGCTGCACGGTTACGTGAACGCGGTCTTCACCCTTGCGTTCGAACACCACGCGGCCATCAACCGCGGCATGCAGGCTGTGCTGGCGGCCAGCATAGACATTCGCGCCGGGGATCATCTTGGTGCCGCGCTGCGTCACGATGATGGAGCCAGCATTCACGGTCTGCCCGCCGAACAGCTTGACGCCGAGGCGCTTACCTGCGGAATCGCGACCATTGCGCGAAGAACCGCCTGCTTTCTTATGTGCCATGGCTTGGTTCCTTTCCGATCAGGCTGCGTTGATGGAGGCAATGCGCAGCACGGTCTGGTGCTGGCGATGGCCATTCTTGCGGCGGCTATTCTGCCGGCGCCGCTTCTTGAAGATCAGCACGCGGTCGCCGCGATTCTGTTCCACCACGGTCGCGGTGACGCTGGCGCCAGGCACGGTCGGCGCGCCAATGGCAAGCCCCGCTTCGGTCGCGATGGCGAGAACATCATGCAGGGTCACCGTGGCCCCCGGTTCGGCTTCAAGCCGCTCAACGGTGAGCACGGCGTCAGGCGTGACGCGATATTGTTTCCCGCCGGTGCGGATTACTGCATAGGTCATGGGGATGCCCCGAAACTCTTTCAAAAAGTGACTGGTTGGCTGGTGCCACAGGCACAAACCACCCGCCCCGGACGCAGAGCGCCAGGCCGGAAGAGGCGGGGATATAGACGGACGGGTCTGGCCCGTCAACGCCAGAGATTGCGCCGGGAGGCTGGTGGAATTATAGAAGGCCCTGGTTCGCGGGGAGTGAGTTTCCCCGTCCCGCTGGAGAGGTGCCGGAGCGGTCGAACGGGTCGGTCTCGAAAACCGAAGTACGGGCAACTGTACCGTGGGTTCGAATCCCACCCTCTCCGCCAGATTTTAATCGCTAACCCGTCCCACCCCCGAAAATGGCCCGTGTTTCTTTTAGGATTTCAAAGGAATTTGCGAAGGCGACTAAACCTCTCAGACCCTGAAAAGGCCGAAAATGGGTCTCTGAAACCCTTTCGTCTCTTTTTGACCAAACCTCGCCAAAATTGGTTTACTTAAAGAAAGTCGCATCTTTTCAGATGCTTAAGATTTTGCCGGCCTTGCCCAGTTCGTGACGGTTCTCTCGCCTGCCCAGAAGAAATGGGCCTCAACCCGGAATGGGCGTAGGGGCGCGTGGTGCAGCGGGGTCTGAGGAAAAAGGCTTTTCCGAAACCATTTGCAGCGCCGATGCCTTCTCCCTTGTCGTGCCTTAGGTTTAATTGATACCAATTCTTTCAGGAACGCATCACCGGGGTATATTTTGGAGAAATCTTCCCAGTCGGCGCCGCTCACTGAAGGGCCCGTGCCGGCGGCGCCGAGGGCTGGTGCCGAGGATCCCCAGCCCACTTGGCGGCGATGGCTGCGGCTGCGTGGTGCCTGGCTTGCAGCGGCGCTTGGCTTGGCGGCTATGGCTGTCGTGCTGGCGATGGCATTGCCGTTGCGGCAGGATGTCAATCGTCCGGCCAATTTCCCCGATCCGCGCTGGTGGGTCGATCTCCAGGACTCCAACGAACCAGCGAGGCGTTGGTTGTTGGGGCGCTTACTTATTCCGCGCTGGTGGGTCGAACCGCAAGAAGCCAATGCTTTTGCGCGGCTTCCTGTGGTTGCGAGAGACCTAACCGGCATTGCGATTGCGCCAGATGGGCGCCTAGCCCTCGCGGTGGGCGAGGGCGGCGCGCTGCTCCGCAGCACCGATGCTGGCGCCACCTGGCAGGCGGTGACGGCTGGCACGCAGCAGGCCTTGATCGGTATTGCCATTGCGCCGGATGGGCGCCTGGCCCTCGCGGTGGGATGGGGCGGCACGCTGCTCCGCAGCACCGATGCCGGCGCCACCTGGCAGGCGGTCAATTCCGGCACGGATCAGCGCTTATACGACATCGCCATTGCGCCGGATGGGCGCCTCGCCCTCGCGGTGGGATGGGGCGGCACGCTGCTCCGCAGCACCGATGCCGGCGCCACCTGGCAGCCGGTCAATTCCGGCACGGAGCAGGACTTATACGACATCGCCATTGCGCCGGATGGGCGCCTGGCCCTCGCGGTGGGCCGGGACGGTACGCTGCTCCGCAGCACCGATGCTGGCGCCACCTGGCAGGCGGTCGCCGCCGGCACGGATCAGCGCTTAAACGACATCGCCATTGCGCCGGATGGGCGCCTCGCCCTCGCGGTGGGATGGGGCGGCACGCTGCTCCGCAGCACCGATGCCGGCGCCACCTGGCAGCCGGTCAATTCCGGCACGGAGCAGGACTTATACGACATCGCCATTGCGCCGGATGGGCGCCTGGCCCTCGCGGTGGGCCGGG
>JBIKWX010000151.1:0-8504 GCA_044356095.1 Roseomonas sp. | reverse complement strand
GATCAGCGATTGGAACATGGCGCCCATGACCGGGCTTGACCTGCTCAAGGAAGTGCGGGCTGATCAGCGTCTGAAGAACATGCCCTTCATCATGATCACTGCCGAAAGCAAGACCGAAAACGTGGTGGCCGCGAAACAGGCGGGCGTTTCCAACTACATCGTGAAGCCCTTCAACGCGGAAACGCTGCGCGAAAAGATCGAAAAGGTGCTGGTCCATGCCTGACGGAACCCCCCAAGGGCCAGAAGGTGACCGGATCGAGGCGACGGTGCGTGCCGTGCTGACCAGCATGGCGGGCGATCTGACCGCCAAGGAGTCCGCCCTGCTGGCCGAACTTGAAGGTCTTGGGCGCACCATTGCGCGCGCCAAGGCCGAAATCGCCGCCCTTCAGGTCGAAGATATCCGCGACGCGCATATCCCTTCCGCCACCGATGAGCTTGACGCGATTGTTGACCATACCGCGCATGCCACCAATGAAATCCTGGATTGCTGCGAAACGCTTGAGCAAATGCAAGCCGAACTTTCCGGTGACGCTGCTGACAAGTTGCAAGGCGCGGTCACTCGGATATACGAAGCCTGTTCCTTCCAGGACATCACAGGGCAGCGAATCGGCAAGGTTGTGACAGCACTCAAGGCAATTGAAGCCCGGGTTTCGGCGGTGGTCTCCGCCGCCAGCGGCATGCCTGGCCCGGAAGCGCCACCCGTGGTTGCTGCAAAGCCGCTCGATGAAGGCCGCACCGAAGGCCAGAAACTGGCCAATGGTCCTCAGCTTCCGGGCGCCGGCGTCTCTCAAAGTGAGATTGACCGGCTTTTGGCGAGCTTCGATTGATGCGTCTTGCGGGGGTCTTGCTGCTCCTCTGGTTCGCCTTTGGCGTTCCGGCCTTGGCACAGCAGGCGCCCACCGTTGGTTTTCGGGTCGGTAACCACCCCACTTATGGGCGGGTGGTGATGGATTGGCCCGAAGCAGTGACCTATCGGGCGGAGGAAGCGGGCAATCGCCTGACCCTCCGTTTCGATGCGCCGGCGCGTTATGACCTTTCCGGCGCGCTGCGACTGCCCAAGAATGTCGAAAGCCTCTCCGCGATTGATGGCGGCATCGTGCTCCAAGCCCCGCCGGGCACACGGTTCCGCCATTACCGGCTGGGCAATCGCGTTGTGATTGATGTGCTGGACGGCGCTGAGACCAGTGAAGCCACGTCCCCGGCCGGTACCGCTTCGCCGCCCGCGCCGGCGCCCGCCCGCGCGGCCGGCACGCCACCGCCGCCGGCCGCAGCAGCCCCGCCCGCGCAAGCGGGTGCAACGCCGCCCGCCGCAGCGCCGCGCCCAGCCGCAGCACCGCCCGCGACGCCAGCCGCACGACCACCCCCCACGGCGCCGCCTCCACGAGAGGCCGCGCCCCCGACAAGCCAGGCTGCCACCGCATCCGCCCCGGCCCCTTCCGCGGCGGATGTTTCGCGTCCCGGGTCTGGGGGAAATATGGCCGCGACACCCACGGTTGCGCAGCCATCAAGCCCCGTGACACCGGCGGTTACGCCAACGCCGCCGGCTGCGGCACCGGCCCCGGCACCTGTTCAGGCACAGCCTGACGGCGCCGCGCGCCCCTTGGTCGTGGTGCCGCCTCGGCGCACCACCCCGGTCGGGCTATTGGCGGAAGGTCGGGCCATTTCGCTTGATCTGGGGGCCGAGACCGGCGCTGCCATTTTCCGCCATGGCGATTGGGTGATTGCGGTCCTTGATCGGCCGGAGGCACTTGACCTGTCGCAGCTTCAGGGCAGCGCCATTTTCCGCAATATGGAGACGCGCCAGACCGGCGATGCCACCATCCTGCAAATGCGCATGGCGCAGCCCGGCACACTCCGCCCCAGGCGCGAAGGAAATGCCTGGGTCATGGAAGCCTTCCGTGACGCGGTGGATGCCAATCGCGCGCTGACTGCCATCATGCCGGAATTGGATCCGGGTCCGCCCGCCCGTTTGGTACTGCGCGCCGCGCGCCCAGGGCGAAGTGTGACCGTGCTCGATCCTGAAACCGGCAGCCCGCTGCTGGTGGGCACTTTGCGGGAAGCCGGACAGGCGGTTGCCATTGGTCGGCGCCAGCCGGAATTCCAGTTGCTGCCTGCGATGTTAGGGGTGGCCGTGCTGCCACGGGGCGACAATATCCAGCTACGCGCGCTGAGTGACCGCTTTATTCTGCAAGCCTCGGGCATGGATTCCCTCCGGCTTGGCGCGGATGCGGGGCGCGAGCCCCTGGCCGAGGCCGCGACGCTAAGCCGCATCATGGACCTGCCTGCGGCAAGCTCTGCCACGCTGTTGGAAAGGATGCGCACAGCCTCGGCCAATATAGCTTCCGCCGGGCCGCTTGGCCGATCAGAAGCGCGGCGCCATGCGGCGGAGACGTTGCTCGCCATGGGCATGCCGCAGGAAGCCCAGGCCATGGCGACCCTTGCCTTGCAGGAAGACCCGCGTGCGGGCGCCGATGCGCGGCTTGTCATGGTGCAAGCCGCCGCAGCCCTGGTCGCCGGGCGTGAGGCCGAGGCACGGCAGCTCGAAAACCCGCAAATGCCCTCAAGCGATGAAACCACGCTCTGGCGCGGTTTTCTGGCCGCCGCCCGTGGTGATCATGCCGTGGCCGGCCCCGCCATTGCCGCCAGCCTGCCGCTGCTGATTTCCTACCCGCGCCCTTTGGCGCAGCGCCTTTTTCCCATCGCCATGGAAAGCCTTGCCGCTGCCGGTGAACTGACCGCGGCCAATCGCCTTTCGGAAGCCGATCCTGACAATCCCAGCCTGCATCTGGCGCGCGGCATGATGGCCGAAGCGGATGGCCGGATTGAAGATGCACTGGCGTCCTATCGTGAGGCGATTCAGGGGCGCGATAGGTTGCGCCGCGCCCGCGCCATTCGGCGCAGCGTGGAATTGCGCCTGGCCACGGGACAGCTTGATGCCGCGGGCGCCATAGCCGAATTGGAAGCCGCGCTGTTTGCCTGGCGCGGCGATGCGGATGAGATGAATGCGCGTATCCGCCTTGCCGAATTGCAGCGCGAAGCCGGCAATGGCCGCGCGGCTTTTGAGTTGTTGCAGGAAACCCAGCGCTTCTTCCCGGAACGCGACAATGATTTGCGCCCGCATTTGCGTGCCGCCTTCGCGTCAGCGCTACAAAGCGCACCGCCCCTGAATGCCGCTGCCTTTTATGATGCGCATCCGGAATTCCTGCCGGAAGATGAGGCCGGCATCCGGTCCGTGCTGACCCTGGCCGACCGGCTGGCAGCGCTCGATTTGGTGGACCGCGCTTCGGCAGTGCTGCGCGATGCCTTGGCGCGGCTGAGCGACCCCGCAGCGCGCCGCCCGGTCAGCACAAAGCTCGCTGCCATAAGGTTGGCCGAGGGCGATGCGCCGGGCGCCCTTGCCGCGCTTGATGCCGCGACCGAGGGCAATGGCCAGGAAGTGGAGCGCGCCATTCTGCGCGGGCGCGCTTTGGCGCGGGCCGGTAATCGCCGCGTGGCCGAAGGGCTGCTCTCCGAATTGGGCGATGATGGCGCGGAAGCACTGGCGGAGGTTCGCGCGGCGGCGCAGGATTGGCGGGGTGCAGCCTCGGCCATGATGCAGCATGTGGACGCCAAGGTGCCGCCTCCGCCCGCACCCTTGGATGCCAACATGCGCCGCGATTTGGCGCGCGCGGCGGCCTATGCCGCCATGGCGAATGATACCGCGACGATTGCGCAACTGCGCGACACCTACGGCGCGCGGATGCAGGGTGGGCCGCTCGCCGAGGCTTTCACGCTGCTGACGGGGGAATCACTGCGCGGTGTGCAGGATTTGCCGCGACTGCAACGCGAAATCAGCCAATTGCGTCTGCTGCCGGAAAGATTGGGCGGGCTGAATACGCCGGCACCAGCGGCGGGAGCGGCTGGCCAAACAACCGCACCACCAAGGCGATAAAGATTTTTGCCCTTACTTAGACTGGCAGGAAAATTCTTGGGCCTGACGCATAATTTTCCCTTGCGTCCGCGCCCCGCTTGCCCCATATGCCGCAATTGTTGACCCCCGATCAGAATCCCCTGATCACCCTGGTCATCTGCTGGCTGGAAGGAGCCCTGCTATGGAAGCTCTCGTCCAACCGGGGATGGTCTCGGATTTGCCGAGCGACACCCGGAATACCGACGAAGACGTCTCGGCCCATGCCGAGAAGGATTATTTCGTTCAGCGTAACGGTGTGCGCTACGCCGGGACGCATCTGATCGTGGATTTGTGGGGGGCGACCAATCTGGACGACCCAAACCACATTGATGCGGTGCTGCGTGAAGGGGCGCTCGCCACCGGGGCGACGATCCTGCATGGGCATTTCCACCATTTCTCGCCCAATGGCGGGGTTTCCGGCGTGCTGGTGCTGGCGGAAAGCCATGTGTCCATCCATACTTGGCCGGAACGCGATTACGCCGCGCTCGATATCTTCGTCTGCGGCGATTGCGATCCCTATAAGGCGATCCCGGCACTCAAGCGCGGCTTCCTGCCGGAACGCGTGCAATTGGCTGAACATAAGCGCGGCCTGATCGGCTGATTGCCACTCATTGTCGTTTGGATGGGGCCGGGTGGCAGCACCCGGCCTTTCTCATGAAAGGGTGCCGCCATGGCGACCGATAGCTGGATCAATGAAACCCTTTATGCCGCCTGGGGGCAGCGTTTTCGCGTGAAGCGCGAATTGGCCCGCGTGCAATCGGATTTTCAGGATATTGTTGTCTTTGAAAGCGAAACCCATGGCCGGGTGATGCTGCTGGATGGTGTGGTGCAGATCACCGAAGGCGATGAATTCGTCTATCAGGAAATGATCACCCATGTGCCCATCCTGGCCCATGGCGCCGCCAAGCGCGTGCTGATCATCGGTGCTGGCGATGGTGGCGTGCTGAAGCGCGTGTTGCAGCATCGCGGCGTGGAAAAGGCCGTGATGGTCGAAATTGATGGCGAGGTCGTGCGGCTTTCCAAGGAATTCCTGCCCTCCATCGGCGGCAATGCCTGGGCCGATCCGCGCGCCGAGGTGATTATCGGCGATGGCATTGATTATGTGCGTGTTGCGTCCGCCGAAAGTTTCGATGTGATTATCGTGGACAGCACAGACCCGATCGGCGTGGGTGAGGTACTGTTCACCGATGAATTCTACGCCAATGCGGCGCGCATCCTCTCGCCGCGTGGTTTGATCGTCAATCAATGCGGCGTGCCCTTCATGCAGGCTGAGGAATTGCACGAAACTTCCCGCCGGCGCGCGAAATCCTTTCCTGATAATTGGGCCTATGTGGCGGCGGTGCCGACCTATGTTGGTGGCTTCATGACGCTTGGTTGGGCGGCGAAGGATGCGTCCTGCCGTGCTGTCGCGACCGATGAAATCCGCCGCCGTGCGGAGGCTTCGGGCATTCTTGGCACCACGCGCTATTGGACACCGGAAATCCACACCGGTGCCTTCAACCTGCCGCCCTATATCGCGGAAAACCTGCCGGGCGCCTGAAACGGCGCGTTACTGATCAGGAATATCGCACGCTTGCGCCCGCCAAAGGCGGGCGAGAGCCCGAACGGGCGACGCCGTTTATACGGCGAAGCCAAGCGCGCGGAGGCGCGCGCCGGCGTCTGAGGGCGGATCGGCAAGGATCCGCATCCCCAAGAGAAAGCGCTTCAACTCAGGTTGAAGCCCTGCACGAGGCTGCCCGACACCAACCGCCAGCCATCCACCAGCACAAAAAAGATCAGCTTGAAGGGCAGCGCCACGACTGATGGCGGCAGCATCATCATGCCGAGCGACATCAGGATGCTGGCGATCACCATATCAATCACCAGGAAGGGCAGGAATAACAGGAAGCCGATTTCAAAGGCGCGCTTCAATTCACCCACGATGAAGGCCGGGACCAGGGCGCGCCAAGGCGTTTGCGCGGGGTCCGTCACGGCCTGAATGCCACCGAGATCCATGAAAAGGATCAGATCATCCTCGCGGATATTGGCCACCATGAACATGCGAAAGGGCTGCGCTGCCGCCGCCAACCCATCCAATTCAGACATCCGCCCCTCGGTCATCGGCACAATGCCCTGCGCCCAGGAAGCCTCAAACACCGGCTGCATCACAAAGAAAGTCAGGAACAAGGCCAGCCCGATCAGTACCGGATTGGGCGGAATGCCCGGCGCGCCAATGGCACTGCGGAGCAGCGACAGCACAATCACAATCCGCGCAAAGGCAGTCGCCATCACCAGCAGCGAAGGTGCGAGTGACAGCAACCCGATCAGCGCGGTCAATTGCACCAAGCGCGCCGTGGCGCCGGGCTGGCCGGTCTGGCCAAGGTCAATGGCAACGCTCTGCGCCAGCGCAACACCTGCGGGCAGCGCCAGTACCGCCAGCGCCACCAGGACCCAAAAACCGGTTTTGCGCATCATGATTTGGGCGATTCCTCATTTTTGGGCGGCAGCCAGCCAAGGCAGAGATCCTGCGGCCCACCGGTCAATAACAGCACTTCCCGCCCATCACAGCGGAGGATGATCACACGCCGGCGCGCATCCAGCGCCAGCACTTCCTGCAATTTCAACCGCTGCCCGCCGGTCTGGGGCGCCAGGCCCGTCGCGCGCAGCAGGCGCGCCAGCAGCAGGATGAGCCCAAGGACGAAAAGCAGCGCAACGCCCGCGGTGAACAAATTGGCAAGGCTGAGGTTCATGGCGTCCCCCCCGGGTTGCCGGGTTTGGGCAGCGCTGCTTGCAGCCTTTCCACCTGGCGGAGCAAGGCTTCAAGCCCACGGCGAAGCGTTGGCGCCATGGCGGGTGGCGCTTCCTGGGCGGCGGCACAAAGCCGGCTGATTTCGCCGTCAAGCCCGGCAAGATCGAGCGCATAACCCTCGGCAAGACTTGCCTCTGCCTGGGTCAGGCTTTCCCCCATGGCCTTGATCGCGGCCAGCACCGCCAGGCCATGCTGGCTCGCTGCGGCGCCTGGGATATCCTCGGGATGCGTGTTCACAGGCTCATCCAACAGGTTTTTGGCAAAAAAACCATTAGAAATTGTTGTAACGGGTCGCGTTTTAACGCATTTTGGCCCGCAACGTGCAAGGATGGAGCTATGGACCCGACCAAAACCGGACCGATTGCCCTCGCCGAACAGCGGCTGCGCTGGACGGAGGCGCGTCAGCGCGTGCTCGCGCAGAATGTCGCCAATGCGGATACGCCGAATTATCGGCCCTCCGATATGCAGCCCTTCGCCAAGGTACTCTCTGGCAAACTGGCGGAAAAGCAGATGGTGGCGACCAATGCCAATCATTTGCAGGGTTCCCGCAACCAGGATGGCCGTACCTTGAAGGAACGTGTTTCAGCCAATCGCGACCCGAGCGGCAATGCGGTATCGCTTGAACGCGAAGCGCTGCGCGTGGCGGATACCGATTCGGCCCATGCCACCGCGCTTTCGGTACGTCGGCGCTATATCAGCATGTTCATGACCGCCCTTGGGCGGAATCAGGCTTAAGAGAGGCGATGAGCCATGGAACTTGATCGCGCAATACGCATCGCGGCGGCTGGGATGGATACGCAGAGCGCGCGGCTGCGCGTGGTTGCGGAGAACCTCGCCAATCGCGACACAACCTCGGAAGTCCCCGGCGGCGATCCCTTTCGCCGCAAGACGGTGACCTTTGCCAATCGCTTTAATCGGGCGCTGGGCGCCAATATCGTCGGGGTTGCCCGTGTTGGCACCGCCAAGGGCGACTTCCCCACGCGCCATGACCCGACCCATCCTGCCGCAAATGCCGATGGTTACGTGAAGACCCCGAATGTGAATTCCACCATCGAAGTGATGGATATGCGTGAAGCCCAACGCAGCTACAGCGCCAATCTTTCGGTCATTGAAGTCTCCCGCGGCATGTTGACCCGCACCATTGAGGCGATGCGCTGATGCCCCTGCCCCTGACCCCGGGCGGTGCTGCCGCTGCCTATCGTGCCAATATGGCGGCACCCTCCGCCACGCCTGCCGCCACCAGCGGTGGGGAGGGCGCAAGCTTCGGCGAAGCCCTGTCCCGCGCGGTGCAGAATGCCGTCAATACCAGCCGAGAGGCTGAAGCCGCCTCCGCCCGCGGTCTGATGGGACAAGGCAGTGTGACGGATTTGGTCGTGGCGGTGGGCCGTGCGGAACTTACCCTGCAAACGGCGGTTGCCGTGCGTGATCGCGTTGTATCGGCCTATCAGGAAGTGATGCGCATGCCGATCTGACGCCGAATTGGCGTCCAGCATGTGTTGGGAAAGGCAGGGCGATGGGCGGCATCGCTGAGGCAAGCCGAGAAGCGCTTTGGGTCACGCTGCAAATCGGTGGGCCTTTGCTCATTCTGTTGCTCATTGTCGGCCTGGTCGTGGCTGTTTTTCAGGCCCTCACCCAGGTGAATGAAGCCAGCCTTTCCTTCCTGCCAAAAATGGCCGCGCTGGCAGTCGCCCTGATCCTGCTGACACCCTTTTTCACCGGGGTTCTGCGCGGCTATGCGCAAGCCCTGTTCGACATGATCATCCAGGT
>JBIKWX010000115.1:0-10098 GCA_044356095.1 Roseomonas sp. | reverse complement strand
GCAAAACACCAGCCTTTCAGTGAATATCAAGGAAAGGCTCGATTTCTCCTGCGCGATTTTCGATGCGACCGGGGCGCTGATCGCGAATGCGCCGCATGTGCCGGTGCATCTTGGAGCGATGGGGGAGAGTGTGCGCACCGTGATCCGCACGCGCGGTGCGACACTGAAGCCCGGCGATGTGGTGGCGCTCAATAACCCCTATAATGGCGGCACGCATTTGCCGGATGTGACCGTGATCACGCCGGTCTTTGATGCGGCGGGCACATCCATCCTGTTTTTTGTGGGGTCGCGCGGGCATCACGCTGATATTGGTGGCCTGACACCTGGGTCCACGCCGCCGCTCTCGCGCACGCTGGAAGAAGAAGGCGTGGTGATTGATGATTTCCTGCTGGTGGATGGCGGGCATTTCCGCGAAGCGGAATTCCGCGCCTTGCTGGCTGGTGCGCGTTATCCCGCGCGCAGCCCGGATGTGAATGTGGCCGATATCAAGGCGCAAATCGCATCCAATGAAAAAGGCGTGCAGGAATTGAGCCGTGCCGTGGCGGATTACGGCCTGGCTACCGTCAGCGCCTATATGCGGCATGTCATGGATAATGCCGAAGAAAGCGTGCGCCGCGTCTTGGAGAAACTGCCCGATGGCCGCTTTGAAACCAGTATTGATGATGGCGCGCCACTGAAAGTCGCCATTCGTGTTGACCGCGCCGCACGCAAGGCAGTGATTGATTTCACCGGCACCGGCGCGCAACGCCCAAGCAATTTCAACGCGCCATCGGCAGTCTGCCGCGCGGTGGTGCTGTATTGCTTCCGCTGCCTGGTGGGCGAGGATATTCCGCTCAATGATGGCTGCCTGAAGCCTTTGGAAATCGTGATCCCCGAAGGCACTTTCCTGTCACCGCGCCCCGGAGCCGCAGTGGTGGCCGGCAATACAGAGGTCAGTCAAATGACCTGCAATGCGCTACTCGCTGCACTTGGGGCTTGCGCTTCTGCCCAGGCCACCATGAACAATCTGCTTTTTGGTGATGCCCGCTACCAATATTATGAGACAATTTGCGGTGGCATTGGCGCGGGGCCAGGTTTCAATGGCACAGGCCCGGTGCAAACCCATATGACCAATACGCGCATGACCGATCCTGAGATCCTGGAACTGCGTTATCCTGTGCGGCTTGAGGAATTTTCCATCCGCCGCGGTTCAGGCGGTGCAGGGCGCTGGCGCGGTGGCGATGGATCGCGCCGGCGCATTCGCTTCCTGCATCCGATGGAAGCGGTGATTGTGGCATCGCGCCGCAATGTTGCGCCGCATGGGCTGGAAGGTGGTGCCGATGGCGCTGCCGGCCGGCAATGGGTGGAACGCGCCGATGGCAGCATTCAATGGCTGGGCGGTAGCGATTCCGCGCATCTCGCGGCTGGCGAAGTGCTTGGCATTGAAACGCCAGGCGGTGGTGGCTGGGGGACGGCAAGCTGAAATCGCGCCGCAGCCTTTTCGCGCTTTTGTTCTTCGGCGTCGCGCTTGCGGCGGTCTGGATTGGGCCGCGTTTGATCTCCTGGGAAGGGCAGCGCAACACCCTCGCGGCCCTCGCGGCGGAACGGCTCGGGCGACCGGTTGCCCTGCAAGGGCCGCTGCGCGTTGTGCTGCTGCCGCAGCCCATTCTTGAAGCGGATGATGTGCATCTGGGGCAGGATGAAGGCGGGCTTGGCGTGAAGGCGCAAACGCTGCGGCTGAAGCTTGGCCTGCTGCCGCTGATCATGGGGCGGCTTGAAGCGCGCGATCTGGTGTTGGTGGGCGCCGATATCCGCCTGCCCTGGCCTTTGCCTGCGGCCGGTGCTCTCCGCCCGCCGCCCTGGCTTTCGGATTTCGCCGCGCGCATTGAAGCAAGCCGCGTCACGCTGGGTGAAGTGGCCTTGGAAAATGTCGCGGCACGGCTGGTTGCGCCCGGTCCCCTCGATGCAGTGCGACTGGAAGGCAGTTTTATGCGCGCGGGGGCCGAAGCGCGCTTTCAGGCCGTGCTTGGCCGACCTGGCTATGATGGCATCGGCACATTGGAATTGCGGCTGAACGGGCAAGGCGCGTCGCTGGTCACGCGCGGCGCGCTACTTGCCGAAGGTGGCTATGAAGGTCGCGTGGAAGCCTCTGGCGCTTATCTTTCCGCCTTTCTGCCGGCGCCCGCGCTGCCCTTCCGCATCACAGGCCGTATTCGCGCCAGCGAGGACCGGATCATTACCCCCGATCTGGCGGTGGAATTTGATGGCGGCACGGGTCGCACGGCAGCCGAAATCCAACTGACGCCCGACGCGAAAATGGATCTGGCTGTCTCGATGAACCGGCTTGATCTCGACCCCTGGATCGCCGCCATGCGCGCCGCGCGAGATTGGCCCTTTCCGATTGTGCTGGATGTCGCTGCCGAATCAGCACGCTGGCAGGGCAACGAATTGCGCCGCTTCAAGGCGGGCATCGCGCGTGAAGGTGCGCGCATGACGTTGACGGATATCGCAGCGCTTTTGCCCGGAGAGGCTGAGTTGGAAGCGCGCGGCGCCACACTTGGCGAAAGGCTGGAATTGGCGCTCAGCATCACCGGCCCCAGCCTCCGCGATAGCCTCGCGGCTTTCGGCTTTGCGGTCGCAGCGCCTGACCCTGCACGACTGCGCCGTTTTGAAGGGCGTGGGCGCGTGGTGCTGGAACCCAACCTTGTCGAAGCGCCGGAATTTTCGCTGCTGTTGGATGGCCAGCGCTTTGCCGGCGCCGGTGCGCTCCGCCTTGGCGCGCGGCCCGCACTCGGGCTTGGGCTTTCGATTGATGCGCTGGCTTTGGATGGCTTGCTTGCGGAAACCCTGAGCTGGCAGGCCGCGAATGAAGCGCTGCAAGGCTTTGATGCCAATCTGCGCATAACCGCAGGCCGGCTGGAATGGCAGGGCCAGGCGCTGGATGGCGTTGCGCTGGATGCAACGCTTGATGCCGGCAAGCTTGCCGTGCAGCGGTTTTCTGCGCGCCAGGGCAGCGCCAATATCTCCGCCTCGGGCGCCATTGCGCTTGGCGCCACGCCAAGCCTTGCCGATGCCGCGCTTGAGATTTCCGCCCCCATGGCAAACGCCTTGCCGCCGTTGCTGCTGGAAGCGCTGCCCCTACCGGCGGGGCTCGCCGCGCTGCCGACCACGCTGCGCCTGCGCGGCAATGGCAGCGCTGAGGCGCTCAGCCTTGTTGCCGAGGCCCTGTTGGAAGATGCGCGGCTTGATGCCAATGCGGTGTTCGATCTGCCGAAGGCAGAGGCGCAGGGCAGCATGACCTTCCGCCACCCCGGCGCGGCACGGCTTTACGGCCAGATTTTGGGCCGCGACGAACCGGGCTGGATGGGTGAGGGCTCGGCTTCCTTCATTGCACGCATGGCAATGGAAGGGGGCGTCATCACGCTGCCCTTTTTCAGCATGGTCGCCGCCGAAACACGCGCCGCCGGTGAGGCGCGGTTGGAGGTGAATGGCGCACGCCCCAAGCTGACCTTGAAGCTGGCGGCAGAAAACCTGGCCCTGCCCGCGCCCAATCTGGCAGATCAGGAACCGCTGCCGCTTGCTGTCTTGGCAGGCTTTGACGGCAGCTTTGCCTTGAGCGCCGCGCGCATTGCCGTTTTGGGCCTGCCGCCGGTGGAAAATGCCGAAGCCACGCTGGTGCTGGAACATGGTCAGCTCCGGCTTGATGGCTTTCGTGCTGTGCTCGCCGGCGGGCAGATGGAAGGGCGCGGCAATTTGGATACAAGCGCGCAGCCACCGCGACTGGAAGCGAGTTTTGAAGTCACCGGCGCAACACTGGCGCATCCGATTTTTGACCTGCCGCTTGATCTGGCCGCAGGCAGGCTTGTGCTGGCCGGTCGGCTTGCCGCTTCGGGTCATGCGCCGGCAGCGCTTGTTTCCTCACTGGAAGGTTCCGGGCGCTTTCTCTTGGCGGATGGCGTGGTCGCTGGGGTTGCGCTGCGTGATGCCTATGCCGCAGCCGGAATCGCTGATCCCGTCGCGGCTGAGGCTGCCTTGCGCCGCGCCCTTTTGGGTGGCGCCACGGCGGTGGAGCGGTTGGAAGGCGGCTGGCACATCAGCACCGGGCGGCTTTCGTTGCAGGAAACGAATTTGGCGGCCGAGGGCGGGGTTTCTGCCCGCGTTACAGGCTCGTTGGATTTGCCGCGCGCAACGATTGATATCGGCTTTGCGCTGCGCCCGCCAATGGCCGAAGCGCCCGAGATTGGGTTGCGTTTTGCTGGCCCGGCGGCGGCCCCACAACGCCTGCCGGATATTGCGCCCTGGGCGCGCTGGCGGGCGGAGCAGCGTTGAAAGCACTTGAAGGCGCTTTTTCCGAGAGCAGACCCCGTTCAGATGGAAAATCTGAACGCGTGAAGATGCTCGAAAAATAAAGGAGTAGAGCGCGTTGCGTGAACCCATGTGAACGCAACATGCTCCTAGGGCGCGGTCATTTCCGTCAGTGGCCAGCGCGGGCGTGGATTATGTGAAAGCGGGTCCGACGCTCCATGGAGCAACCGCTCAATCCCTGCCCAGGCCACCATCACCGCATTATCGGTGCAGTAACGCAGCGGCGGCGCCAGCATGGGCAGGCTGTGCGTCATCGCCACGCCTTCAAGCGCACGCCGCACCGCGCCATTGGCGGCAACGCCACCCGCCACCACCAGCGCTGTCACCCCCGGCGCCATATTCAGCGCATGCCGCGCACGATCCGCCAGCACAGCTGCCACGGCTGCCTGGAAGGATGCCGCAATATCCTCGGCCCTTGCCTGGCCCTGCGCCACGGCCCGCGCCACCGCCGTTTTCAGGCCGGAGAAGGAGAAGTCACACCCCGGCCGCCCAAGCAATGGACGCGGCAGGGCAATGGCGTCAGGATCACCCCGCGCGGCGAGGCGTTCCAGATACGGCCCGCCCGGCCAAGGCAGGCCGAGCAACTTGGCGGCCTTGTCGAAGGCCTCACCCACCGCATCATCCAGGGTACTGCCAAGGCGGCTATAGCGGCCAAGCCCCTCCACCAGTACGCATTGGCAATGCCCGCCTGAAAGCAGCAACAGCAAATAGGGGAAGGCCGGGGGCTTGCCGGGCATCAGCCCAGGCAAGCGCACCGTCAGCGCATGGGCTTCCAGATGATTGATGGCGAGAAAGGGCAGGCCATGCGCCAGCGCCATACCTTTGCCGAAGGAAGCGCCAACAATCAGCCCGCCGATCAGCCCAGGGCCCGCCGTGGCCGCCACGGCATGGAGGCCCGCATCGCCGATGCCGGCTTCCCGCATGACTTTGGCGACCAGGTTGGGCAAATGCTGCAGATGCGCCCGCGCGGCGATTTCCGGCACTACGCCGCCGAAGGCCGCGTGTTCCTGCTGCTGACTGAATACTGCCTCGGCCAGGATGCTGCCATCCGCGCGCAGCACCGCAGCTGCGGTTTCATCGCAGCTGCTCTCTATACCAAGGACGGTGGCATCCAGCCTCATGCGCGCGGCGTTACCACGCCGAAGGTCAAAGACAAACCGCGCCAGAACCGCTACCGGTCAGGCGCAGGCGGCGTCTTATCGCAGACCTGCGGCCAATTGCTCATTCACTTCGATCAGAAAGCCGATATCGGGCGCCTGGCTTTCCATTTCCCGCAACACCGCCTGTCCGACATTCAGCATGCTGATCTTTGTTTCTTGAGGCAATTGGTTGGCGGGGTGACGGACTGAAGCTTCAAGCGCGATCCAAAGCCGCCGATTATCAGCGATGGCGCGTGCCCTGGCGATGCCTTCCTGTTCGAGGGCTTCCCTCAGGGCATAGGTCACACGGCGCACAACATCAGCTTCCTGCTCCCGCGGGTCAGTTGCCTGGCGGGTCATCCTATAGGCGCGCTGCGCATGCATCATGTTCATGCCACGTCCTCCGCGACTGAAACGGCGGAAACGGGCGGAAGGCCCAGCACCACTTCCTCATGCCGCATTACGCGGCGCGCGAGTTTGAGCGCTTGGTAGCATTGGTCTGCTTCCGCGGCCTTCAGGGCACGATCCAGCAGATCACGCACCATGTCTGAAGTTGTGGCTTCGCGGAATTCGCTTATCAAATTCCGTGACAGGTCAAGCCCGGCGCGCCGTTCATCGTGATCCCCGATATAGGCGGTTTGCAGTGCGAAATAGATGCGCCGCGCTGGCGTATTGGCCATATCGGGCGTCATCAATTGCTTGCCGAACAGGAAGCGCGCGCGTGCGGTCAATTCAATACGGGCGCGATTGCGAAACCGAATAGGTGCGCCGTTGACGATCATCATGTCGCCTTGGCGAAGTTCAAGTACCAGGGTTGACATTTTTGTCTCCCACAAAAGAAGGCGGCCCCGTTTTGAACGGGGCCGCCAGCAAGATTAACGGAACAGACTCATCAACATCTGCGGAGACTGGTTGGAGATTGACAGCGCCTGGGTACCAAGCTGCTGGCGGATCTGCAGCGCCTGCAACTTGGCGCTTTCCTTGGCCAGATCGGCATCAACAAGGGCACCAAGGCCGCCTTCAAGCGCATCAACCTTGTCCTTGTTGTACCGGATTTGGCTGTCCACATAGTTGCTGTCCGAACCGAACTTGTTCAGCGCATTTGCAACGGCGGATTCGACTGTTTCAAAGTCACCACCAGATTGCAGCGCAGCTTGTGCAGCCGCGGCGTCTGTAGGCGCCGCAGCAATCACCAACGTGCTGGCCCCGTCAACCGCCGCCACCGTAAAGGTGCCGCCGGCTTCATTGCGGGTCATGACAATATCGCCACCACCCGCAGTTGCTTCGGTGCTGAGCAGCGTACGGCCGTTATAGGTTGCGTCGGCCACGAAGTTCTCAATCTGGGTTTTCAGCGCGCCATACTGGGCTACATACTGGGTCCGCTGTTCGTCGTTGATGGTGCCATCGGCAAGACGCGTCATAGTCTCACGCACCTTCACCATTGCTTCGGAAACCTTGCTGAGTGCCGCAAAGGTGGTTTCCAGCACGCCTTTGGTACCGCCCAATTGTTCATTCGCCGCCGTCAGACCAGCGACATCAGCGCGAACCGATTGCGCCACGGCGTAAGCACCGCCATCATCCTTGGCGTCGGCAACACGAAAACCCGTGGAGACACGCTTCTGCACGACAGACAACTGGTCGGAGGTACGATTCAATGACTGAAGCGCCACCATGGAACCAAGATTGGTATTGACTGAATTCATAGACATTGGGGTATTCCCCTTCCAAATCGCGACCCGCGCCCCGGTCAAAGTGGCGTCATGGTCTGGTTGCATCCGCTTCTTGCGAATGCCCTGATCATGAGGGGATAAATTGAATGATCGCTGAAGAATACGGTAAATGCCGGGGAATTTTCTGAGTTAATGATTTAACATTTTCATGAAAATCGAAAATCCAGGCAGTATCATCATGATTTTTCTTCCGGGAATTCCGGCCTAACAAAAAATTAGTGATTTGCTATGTTTCCTCGACTCAGGGTTTTATTTGGCCTGGTACAAAATCATATCAACGCGACAAGAAGCTTGACGCATTCGCCATGATGGCAAAGAAATTCGCCAACTTCGGGGCTGTGCGCATGCAGCCCCTGGGTCATGCGGTGCCGTAGCAGCGCTTGTCTGCCTGACGCGCCAAAATAAACAATCAAGGAAAACGCAGAAGCGCCGTGCCCACGGGCGGCGTGATAAATCCGGCAACTCGCTTGTGCGAGCGGTTACAGGAAGCGCGTCAGGCTCAATTGCTGCGCGACAGAGATCGCGCGGTAGGAAGCTTCCAGTTGTGTCTGCGTGGTTTGAAAGGAAGTGATTGTCTGGGCCATATCCACCTCCTCAATATTGCTTAGCTGCAATTGCAATGTGGCACTTACGCTCTTGTGATGCGCGGCCAAGCCCTGCAACCTAGTTTCGGTTACGCCAAGGGAACCCCGTTCAAGCGCCAAGGCATCAACGCTGGCTTCCAGCCCGTTGCGAATTGTTGTAACAAGATTGGTATAGGAATCTCCTAGCTGGGCCTTCTCCGGCGTCAGCCCGGCAATACTCGCCAAACCGCGCAGCAAATCGCGGGCCCAGGACCCCGTAGTCTCCCCAGTGCTTACCACCGCCGCATTGCGATTGGCATGGATGCCATAGGCCACGCGATCATTATCATTGCCAAGGACACTGACCCGTGACTCTGTCTTGCCAGCCCCGGTCGAAAGAAAATCCGAAAACGGCGTTGTGCCCGCAGCATCAGATATCGCCAAAGCCTTGGTCGCAGCAGCCACCGCCGAAGAATTCGTGGCATTGAGCGTGCCCACTTCATTCTTGATCGCAAGGCTCATGCCGGTTTTTGCGATGTCGAGCGGTTTCGGAATCGGCGGGTTGCGGGAATCGGACCCACCAAACAGATATTCGCCGCCATATTGTTCATTCAGCAATGTCGCTACTTCGATCAGCGCCGCTTCAGCCTGGCCGGCTTGTATCTGGATTTCCTCGGGCTTCGCCACGCCAAGAAGCTTGGCGGAACTTGCCAGAAGCTTTTCGGCCACCGTGCCGATACGGTTCAGGACGTCCTGTGACACCTTGATCTTGGACAAGGCTAGGTCAATGGTCTTTTCATAGGTATCGCGCCTGCCGATTTCCCCGCGAAGGTCCATGGCCCTTGGCGCATCGGTTCCAATCGCGGAATAGGTGCTTCCCTTACGACCAGTGGAAATCTGTTCACCCAACACGGTCATGCGTTCACGCAACAGGATGGCATTAAGGCCCAGCCGAGCGTTCATGTTGATGCTGGTCATGGCTTACCTTACCGAATCAAAAAGACTGGACCACATGCTTTGTGCGGTACTCATCACACGCGCATTGGCCGCATAGGCATTTTGCAACTGGATCAGGGATGCCAATTCGCTATCCACATCCACCTTGGATTCCTTCGCAAAGCGCGCTTCCAGCCCATCGCTGAACTGCTTGGCAGTTTCCAAGGTAGCCTTTGCCGCGGCACCATCAGCGGTCTGAATGGCGGTGACAACCCCAACATAATCTTCAATGCTGCGTGGCGATCCAAACGGACTGGAAAGTGTACCATCGGGACCAAGACCGGTGGTGGCGAAGCCTCCCCAGCTTACACCCGAAGACGCCACTTCACCGAAACTATACGACAGGATGCGGTCAATCAGCGTGACAAATCCAGCCGGGCCACCGACAGGATTTGGTGTGAAGGGTGCCGTTCCTGCAATTGTTTCCGTACCATCCCGCAAGAGCCGAACATCGCTGCGCACGGCGGCATTGACCTGAATGTTTCCGGCAAAGCCAACCTGCGCGCTGCCGGCATAGGCAAGATTGGGGTCGGGAACACTGCCAGTAGAATCACTGAAAAGCCGCAAGCCTTCCGCACGAAACCGATCAGCAAGTTCCACCGCGGCAATATCAAGTTCGGCCTGATACCGGGGAAGCGTCTGATCGCGCAGGCTGACTGCTTCACCAATCTTCCCGCCAATCAATTGCCGTGTTACGTCCATTCCATTCAAGAGTATGGGTGGGATGGTACCGACGCCGCCATAGTATCTGTCTGGTGCCATCAGACTATTCTGGAGGGAGAAAACATCGCCTGATTCAGGCGTCGGAATGGTGATGCCGCCTGCCCCCAAAAGCAGGATCCCGCCATTGGCCTGGCGAATGGGCTTCACTTCCAGTAATTCACTCAGCCGCGCCACGGCAAGATCAAGCCTGTCTTCGATATCGGCGGTCGGTGCGCCGGCGCCGCTTCGTTCCATGACACCACGGGTCAGAACGCCGATCTCCCGCAGGGTCGAATTGACCTGAGCGATTTTCTCCACAAGGCCATCATGGGCTTCCTGGCGAACCTGTCCGACGGTGCGCGAAAGATCATTAAATCGTTCAACTACAAGCTGCGCTGCATTCAGCACAACCGCTTGCTGTTTCACGACCTGCGCGGGATCCAATCTCAGTTCGACAAAACTGGCGCGCAGCTTGCTGACCTGATCCGCAAGGCCGTCACCTATGGCCGGATCGCCATGGGCCTGATCAATGCGAGAGAGCATTTCTTCGCGCAACTCCGCCGCGGCCTTGGCAGAACGGCGCTTGTTCATTTCATTGGTGAGCGCGGTATCAACGTCCCGTGA
>JBIKWX010000053.1:0-16387 GCA_044356095.1 Roseomonas sp. | reverse complement strand
ACCCAGGCCCTGACCATCTGCGGATACTGCCTCACCAACAACACGCTTGCGGGTATAGCCTTCAGTGCCGGCATTCGCCACATTATCGGCGGCATTGGATAGGGCCCGCTGCGTATGCAGCAGTCCCGAACGGGCGATCAGCAGGGCAGCGTCAATGCTCATGGCTTATGGCCTGGTCAATCTTCCCGCTTGCGGCCTTAGCGCCGCATGTTCAAGGTTTCCTGCAGCAAATCATCCACGGTGGATACGATGCGCGTATTCGCCGAATAGGCGCGCTGCGCCAGGATCAGCTTGGAAAATTCAGTCGCGATATCCACGTTGGAACGTTCAACCGCCCGCGTGGAAAGCAGCCCCGCGCCATCTTCGCCAGCCTCGACCACCCGCGCCTCACCACTTTCCGTGGTGCGGAGGAAGGCCTGCCCATCCAGATGATCCAGCTTGTCCGGATCCTTGAAGACCGTTACCGGCACGCGCGCAATGACCCGCGACTGCCCATTGTCATAATTGATCCGCACATCGCCGTTCTTTTGTGTGGACACAGATGAAAAGGAGCCGATTGGGATGCCATCCTGCTCAAAGCTGTTGACGCTAAGGCCGCTGCTGCTGCTGGAGGCGAATTGCGTCAGCCCGCCCGAGACACCGAATTGCCCAAGGTTCAACACCAGCGCCTGCGCGCCTTGGCCAAAATCGGCACTAAAGGCTACAGTTGCGGGCGTGCCGGCAGTGCCGGAGCTTCCGACGATGGCAGCCGATGATGGTGAAGTAAACTGGGCGATGGTACCATCAGGCTGGTCATTGGTGGTGCCTGTTGGATCCTGGCCGAAAAGGATATTAATGCTGCCAAGAGCGGGTGTCGTTGCCTCCGGCGCATTGATGGACAAGGTCCAGGTATTGTCCGTAGTGGATGCTGTCGGCGTAAATGTCAGGGTCAGCGCACGGGACCGCCCGAGCGAATCAATCACCTGGATGGAAGTGCTTTGCGCCGTGGTCCCGCCCGCGGCCAAATTGCCCGTAAAGGTCAGTTCCTGCGTCGGCGTCGGTGTAAAGACGTCTTCCTTGATCTGGATGGGTTTCAGCTGCGTCTTGTCCACCACGTCATCAGCGACAGGCCAGCCCTGCAGCACATAGCCGGCGCCATTCACCATATAGCCTTCGCGATCGCGGTTGAAATCGCCGGCGCGCGTGTAGAAATTCCGGGCGTCAAAGTTCTTCGACCCATCGGTATTCGTACCAACCGGCAGGGCAGCGGTGAAAAAACCTTGGCCGGAAATGGCCATCGCCAGTGGGTTTTCCACCTGCTCAATCGTGCCCTGCACCTGGTTCGTGAAGTCAGGCCGAGCCAAAACAGTCCCGGGCCGATGCACTTCCGAATTGCTTTCCGAGATGTAGGACACGAAATTCGTATCGGTCCGCTTGAAGCCGACGGTCTGCGAATTGGCCACATTGTCCGAAATATGCCCAAGGGCGCGTGACTGGGCGTTCATGCCGCTAAGGGCAGTGTTCATCGAGCTGTAAAGCGACATGGCGGATTCTCCTGCCGAGAAGGTTCAACACCTAACAACGGATTCAAGAGGCAAGCGCCATGCCAGCGCGAGGGGACTTAAACTCCGGTAAAAGCAGGCAGGATACCGCCGCCATAGGGCAAGTATTGCGCAGCAGACGGCAATTCCTGCCGCATGCCGCCCCGGAATCCCTGGCCTGCCGATTGCTGTTACTTTCCCCCAGCAGGTGAATGGCTGCTGCTGGCAGGCTTGTTGGTTGGTCGTTCACGCGCGGTTTGCTTGGCTTTTTGGGGCGTTTGTCCTGCTTGGTCGGCAATCGGCTTTTTAGAAAGATGGTTTGGAACCTTCATGCTGGATGCAGCTTCCGTTTCTCAGGTCAATTCCACAGCCGGGGCCGTGGCTGCCGCCAAGGCGCGCCCCGCTGAGGCGGCTGATGAGGGATTTCAGAACCGGTTTCGCGAGGCCCTGGAAACCTCCTCCGGGGAAGATAGTGAATGGCGCTCGGGCGCGGCCGCCAAGCCAGGGGAAAACCCGCAACGCGATGCCCGGACGCAGGAAGCAACTCCGGCCGCGGCACAAGCTTCCTCCGCTGAAGCCAGTAAGAATAGCGGTAAAGACTCAGTGGTGCAGGCAGAAGACACCGCATCAATGGCTCCGGCACCTGATGCGGAAGGCGCCATGACCGCTGAGGCAGTGGCGCCGGAAGCTGCACAAGCATCCCCAAGCGATATGCTTGCCTGCCTTGCAGTGACGCAAGCCCAGCCCAAGGCGCCACCCCCTGATGTTTCGGCGCTGACGCCGGGCGCGGCCGAAACCGCCGCTGATGGCGCGACGCCAAGCTCGCTGGCCCCGTTGAATGGTGCCGCAACGCAAGTTGATGCTGGCTCGGCTCAGACGGAAGCGCGCGCGGCGCAGCAGATTTTGGCCTCTGCCATGCTGCAAGAAAGCACGCTGGAGCAACAGCAGGTTCTTGCTCAACCTTTGGCGGCATCAGGTCCCGCACAGAGTATCACGGCACAGGCTGTGGCAGCGCAGGCCCCGTCCAAGCCCCAAGGCGCGGGCACCAACCCAGCGCCTGCGCCCATGACGCCAGCCCAGGAAGCGCTTGAGGCTGGCAAGCCCGTTGAGGCGCTGTCACTTCTTGCGAAAGCCTTCAACAATACGGAAACGGCAGTCGAGAATAAGCTTGTCATGGCGGCCGAGGCGGCTGACGCAAGCTGGCGGCTCACGAGCCTTGAAGCGCCCAAGCCGCCAAGCACCAAGCCATCAGCCGAAGGCCGGGCAGAAGGCCTTTCGATGCTGCCGCAGGGTTTTGCGCCTGCCGATGCCATGGCGCTGCGCGCCGAGGCGCCCTTGGCCACCCCCTCAACACGCGAATTGCCCATACCAATGCCGGCCCGGCAGCTTGCGCCGGTGGTCGTCTCCCTCGCGCTTGGCCGCGGTGGTGAGGCGCTGACCGTTTCGCTTGACCCGGTTGAGCTTGGCCGGGTTGAGGTAAGTATCGGCCAGGGCAAGGATGCTGGCCAGGTCCGCATTGTGGCGGAACGGCCCGAAACCCTGGCCCTGTTGCAGCGCGACCAGCGCGAATTGGACCGGGCACTGAACCAGGCCGGGCTTGGGGATATGGCGCGGTCGCTGTCTTTCTCGCTTGCTTCGGATCAGGGGCGCCAACAGCAATACGGGGCCCAGGAAAGGGGCCAGCGCCGCGCGTCCTTCACCATCGGTGGTGTGGAAGGTGAAGGCGCCATGCCCAACCTGCCGGCACCGCTTCGCAACGCCACCTCCCTTATTGACATCGCTGTCTGAACGGAACCCAAACCATGTCCGCTTCCATCTCTGCCCTTTCCGCCAATGCCGCGGTCAGCACCGCGCAAAGTCCGAAATTTGCCGGCGATTTCAATACCTTCCTGACGCTGCTGACAACGCAGATCAAGAACCAAAGCCCGACCGATCCGCTGGACACCAACCAGATGACGAATCAGCTGGTGCAATTCGCGTCGGTCGAGCAGCAAATTTCCATGAACCAGAACCTCCAGCGCATGTTGGCTTTGGAACAGGCTTCCCAGCTTACCTCCAGCGCGCCGCTGATTGGCCGCAATGTGGAGGTGGAGGCCGAACAAATCAGCCTGCAAAACGGCGTTGGTACGCTGAGGCTGCCGGCGGCGGGTGCTTCCCAAACCGCGCTGGTCACTATCCGTGGTAGCGGCGATCGGGTCATTCGTCAGGAAACGGTGCAACTCGGTACGGGGCCCAAGACCTGGTCCTGGAATGGCCGGGATGCCAGTGGGCTCACCATGCCGGATGGCGCGTATAAGGTCAGCGTCACCGGTAGTGGCGCTGGCGGCAGGGCCGAGGCGCTACCCTTCACGACCATTGGCACCGTGACCGGGGCCGAAAGGGTGGGCGGCGACGTAAAACTGCTGCTTGGCCAAGTGCAGGCGAATTTCGACAAGCTGCGCAGCGTCAGCTCGGGGGGCTGAGCCACCGCATCGCCCACTGCAAGCGTCTCGGCCAGGACCTACTTCCCAGGCGACCGAGGTCGCCTGGGCTATCTGCGTATTAAAAAAGAGACAGGCGGCGCCTTTCTGTCGCTTTTTTCTAAAGACCACATTTCCCTTGAGGAAATTTTTGCCTATTTGGTATATGTCCCCTACCCAGGTGGGGTTTCGGCCCAGGGGACGCTTGGGGAAGAAGGTTGGGGGTGATGGGGAATTTCGTCGCTCAATTGCGTGCCTTGGGAATGTGGCGCCTATTCGCCCTTGCCGGCACTGGGCTTTTGGTGGCTGGGCTGATTACCTGGCTGGTGATCCGTGCCAGTCAGCCGGTGATGGGCTTGCTCTACGCCGATCTGGAACAGCGCGATGCCGGGCAGGTCATTGCGGCGCTTGATCGTGCGCGGGTGCCTTACCGCATTGAAGGCAATGGCACACGCATCATGGTCCCGGATGATCAGGTGGGGCGCGTTCGGCTATCGCTTGCGCGCGAAGGCCTGCCAGCCGGTGGCAATGTCGGCTACGAGATTTTTGATCGCTCCGAAAGCCTGACCACCACGCCCTTCCAACAGGATATGAACCGCGTTCGCGCCATGGAAGGCGAATTGGCGCGCAGCATTTCAACACTTGCCGGCGTGCGCGCCGCGCGCGTGCATCTGGTGTTGCCGCGGCGTGAAGCCTTTTCGCGTGAAAGGGGCGATGCGCAGGCCTCTGTCATGCTGACCATGCAGGGTGCGCAGCGGCTTGATCGGGAAGCGATCCAGGCTGTGCTGCATCTTGTCTCCACCGCCGTGCCTGGCTTGCGGCCGCAGAATGTTTCCATCGTTGATTCGCGCGGCGCGCTGCTGGCGCGCGGCGGACAGGCGCTTTCGGGGCCGGCGGCGGCTGCATCTCAAGAAGAAATGCGCCGCGGACATGAATTGCGCCTGGCGCGGTCGGTCGAAGAAATGCTGGAACGCAGCCTTGGCCCGGGGCGCGTGCGCGCTGAAGCCACGGTGGATATGGATTTCGACCGTGTGCAGATCACGGAAGAACGCTTCGATCCGGATAATCAGGTGGCGCGCAGCCAGCAAAGCGTGCAGGAAAGCTCTCGTGGCAATGAACCTGCGCCAACCACGGTACAAAACAACCTGCCGGGCAATGAAAACGCGCCGGGCAGCACCCAGGAAAGCCGCCAAGAAGAGACCACCAATTTCGAAATCGGTCGCACCACGCGCAGCACAACGCGTGACCAACCGATCATCCGGCGCATCAGCATCGGCGTATTGGTGGATGGCGTTTGGGAACCACAGGCGAGTGGCCCCCCGCAGTTCCGCGAACGCTCAACCGAGGAATTGGCGCGGATCGCAACGCTGGTGAGAAGCTCCGTCGGCTTTGATGAACGCCGTGGCGACAGGGTGGAGGTAGTGGCGATGCGCTTTGCGGAACCGCCCTTGCCGGTGGACAGTGGCGAGCGCGGCTTTTTTGATTTTGTTTTCACCTCCTCCACTGTGGCGCGCATCATCGAAAGTGCGCTTTTCGCGCTGGTGGCGTTGGTGGCGATCCTGCTCCTTGGGCGCCCGGCGGTGAAGCGCTTGGTGACCTTGGCAAAGCCGGCAGCAAACGGCGCTCTGGCCGGTGCCGCTGGTGCTGGGGCAATTGCGGGCAGCGGCGGGCTTCCTGCCGTTGCTGGCGCTTCGGCGCCAGATCAGGATGGTATGGTGACGCTGGCCATGGTGCAGGGTCAGATGCGAGCTTCTTCCATCAATCAACTGCAGCAATTGGTGGAAAGTAACCCCGAACAATCGCTGAACGTGATCAGGCGCTGGATCGCCCCGCCGGAGGAACCGGCATGAGCGGCAAGATGAGCGGCCCGCAAAAGGCCGCGACCTTCATGCTGGCAGTGGGTGAGGAGCATGCCTCCAAGCTTTTCGCCATGATGCATGAGGATGAGATTCGCGATATCTCTCAGGCCATGGCGAGCCTGGGGACCGTATCCGCCGCCGCGGTTGAGGATCTGGCGCGCGAATTCACCGATTCCATCGGCCAAACCGGCAATCTTGTCGGTACCTGGGAAACCACGGAACGGATGCTGCTGCGCACCCTGCCAAGGGAGCGTGTTTCACAAATCATGGAAGAAATTCGCGGCCCTGCCGGGCGGACCATGTGGGACAAGCTTGGCAATGTGAATGAGGCGGTGCTGGCGAATTACCTGAAGAACGAATATCCGCAGACGGTCGCCGTGGTGCTGACCAAGGTAAAATCCGAACATGCGGCCCGCGTGCTGTCCATGCTGCCGGAAAGCTTCGCCATGGAAGTGGTCATGCGCATGCTGCGGATGGAAAGCGTGCAGAAGGAAGCGCTTGAGGGCGTTGAAAAGACCCTGAAGGCCGAATTCATGTCCAACCTGGCACGCGCTCAGCGCCGCGATGCACATGAAATGATGGCGGAAATCTTCAACAATCTGGACCGCCAATCCGAAAGCCGCATCCTGGCCGCGCTGGAAGAACGCAACCGCGACGCGGCCGAGCGTATCCGTTCGCTGATGTTCACCTTTGATGACCTCGTGCGGCTTGATGGCATGGGCGTGCAGGTGCTGATCCGCAATGTGCCGAAGGAACAGCTATTGCTGGCACTGAAGGGCGCGTCGGAGAATCTGCGCGACCTGTTCTTCAAGAACATGAGCGAACGCGCCGGCAAGATGTTCAAGGAAGACCTCGCCAATCTTGGCCCCGTCAGGCTGCGTGAAGTGGATGAGGCGCAGGCCGCTGTCGTGGTGATGGCAAAAGACCTTGCCGCGCAAGGCCAGATCACGCTCCAGGAAGGGCGTGAGGATGAGATGGTGTATTGATGTCAGACGGCTTTGTTCCAGTCTCGCGCGCCGCACTCATCCGGGAATTCGCGCCCACATCGCTGATTGAAGCCTTGGATGCGGCGCGGGCGGAAGCGGCGCGCATGCCGCCGCCGCCGCCTGAACCTGATCCCATGGAAGAAACGCTCCGCGCTGTCGCTGCCGCTGCGCGGGAAGATGGCTTCGCCGCAGGCCGCGCTTCCATGACCCAGGAAGTGGCCAATCGCGCCGCAGAAAGCCTTGGGGTTATCGCCAAGCAATTGGCCGCGAGCCAGGCAGCCTCCGCCGAGATCGCTGCCGAAGCCAGCCGCGGTATTGCGCGCGTGGCGCTCGCCATGCTGGATGCAGCCTTGCCGGGGCTCGCCGCGCAGCAAAGTGCTACGCTGGTTGCCGATTTCGCCGAAAGGCTGCGCCCAGCCTTGGCCTTCCTGCCGGAAGCGCATTTGCACATCGCGCCCAATCTTGTTGAGGATGTGCGCCCCCTGATTGGTGACCTTGCCGTAACGCTCGTGCCGGATGCGGCCATTGCTCCGGGTGATGCGCGTGCAACCTGGCAGGGCGGTGGCGCTGAATTTGACCTCACCAAGCGCCGGGCCGCGATTGCCGAGGCACTCAGCGCTGCCGGCCTTGACCTGCAACCCGATCATCAAAATGGGTGATCTGACGCTGGCCCCTGTTCCAAAACCGGCCAGCTTCCGGAAGGCCCCAAGCTTTAGGATAAAGACACATGAGTGGATCAGATAATTTCGAAGCCATGGCGCCGCCGGCGCAGGATCAGCGCCCGCAAGGCCAGACCGGCACCATGCGTGATCTTGATGCCGTTTATGACATCCCGGTGCAGATCAGCGCCGTACTGGGCCGCGCCACCATGCAGGTCAGCCAATTGCTGAAGCTTGGCCGCGGTGCGGTGGTGGAACTGGACCGCCGCTTGGGTGAAGCCGTGGATATTTACGTCAATAACCGCCTGGTCGCGCGCGGCGAAGTGGTGATGGTGGATGATAATCGCCTTGGCATCACCATGACGGAAATCGTGAAGTCCGATCGCGGTTCCTGACATGGCGCGCGTTTTGATCATCGGATCGCTGGAAGCGGAACTTGGCCAGGCGGCGCGCATTGCAGTCGCGCGCGGCGCAAGGCTGACCGTTGCCGAAGGGGCGGCGGCGGGGCTTGCCAAGCTGCGCGCCGATGGTGCTGATCTGGTGCTTTGCGATGTCACGCATGATGTCGGTTGGTTGATTTCCTGCCTCGCGGAAGAACGCATCGCCTGCCCCGTCATCGCCTGCGGCCGACCCAATGATGCCGATGCCGCCGTGCGCGCCATTCGCGCCGGCGCCAAGGAATTCCTGCCGCTGCCGCCGGATGCGGAGCTTATCGCCGCCATGCTGCAAACCGTGGCGGGTGAGGCTGACAAGCCCGTGGTCAAGGACCCGGCCATGGTGGCGTTGCTGGATCGCGCAACGCAGATCGCACGCGCCGATGCTTCCGTGCTGATCACGGGGGAAAGCGGCACGGGTAAGGAAGTGCTCGCGCGGCACATGCACGCGGCGTCGCGCCGCGCCAATGGTCCCTTTGTGGCGCTGAATTGCGCCGCGCTGCCGGAAGCGCTGCTGGAAAGCGAATTATTTGGCCATGAAAAGGGCGCCTTTTCCGGCGCCGTCGCCTCACGCAAGGGCAAGTTCGAACAGGCCAATGGCGGCACGCTGCTGCTTGATGAAATTGGCGAAATGGACCCGCGCCTGCAGGCCAAGATTCTGCGCGCGATCCAGGAACGCGAAATAGATCGCCTGGGCGGCACGGCACCCATTCGCGTTGATGTGCGAATCCTGGCCGCGACGCATCGCGATTTGCAGGCCGAAGTCGCCAAGGGCCGGTTCCGGGAAGACCTTTACTTCCGTCTGGCCGTGGTGCGGCTGCGCATCCCATCCCTGCGTGAGCGACCCGCCGATATCCTGCCCCTCGCGCGCTATTTCGCGGAACGCTATGCCCAGGCGAATGGCTTGCCGGTCCGCATGCTCTCGCCGGAAGCCGAGGGCATGCTGCTGCGCCATCCCTGGCCCGGCAATGTGCGCGAATTGGAAAATGCCGTGCATCGCGCCGTGCTTTTGGCTGAAGGCAGCAGCATTGGTGCCGATGCAATTGAATTGATGGCGCCCGCCACGGTTGCCGCCATGGCGGCCCCGATCACTGCCGCCATGCCGGAAGCTGCACCGCCACCCGTTGCGCCAGCGCCGACCGCCGCACCGCAAGCCGCCCAACCGCGCAGCGCCGCGACCCTGGTTGGGCGCCGGATGGAGGAGGTGGAGCGGGAATTGATCCTGGAAACCCTCTCCCACTGCCTGGGCAATCGGACGCGGGCGGCGGAAATGCTTGGCATTTCCATCCGCACCCTGCGCAATAAGCTGCATGAATATCGCGCGGCAGGTGTCACGGTGCCGCCCATTCCTGGGCAGATGCCGGCATCGGCCACGGTTGACTGAAGCGCGTGTCGGAAACACTCGTCCCCTCCTGGTTAAAACGCGCCCAACCCGGCAATGACGTTGCGCTGGCGCTTGGCGTCGCGCTGCTGCTGGTGGTGCTTATTGTGCCACTGCCGGTGGTGTTGCTTGACCTTGGGCTCGCGGTTTCCATCACACTATCCGTGCTTGTGCTGATGACATCGCTGTTCTTGACGCGACCGCTTGATTTCACGTCTTTCCCGACCCTGCTGCTGCTGACCACGCTGCTCCGGCTTTCGCTGAATGTCGCAACCACGCGCATCATCCTGACCCATGGGCATGAAGGCCCGGAATCTGCTGGCCATGTGATTTCCGCCTTTGGGGGCTTCCTGATGGGCGGCGATGTCGCGGTTGGGTTGATTGTGTTTTTCATCCTGCTGATCGTGAATTTCGTCGTCATTACCAAGGGCAGCGGGCGCATCGCCGAAGTGGCCGCGCGCTTCAGCCTGGATGCCATGCCCGGCAAGCAGATGGCGATTGATGCTGATCTTTCGGCCGGCCTGATTGATGAAAACCAGGCCCGCGCGCGGCGCAAGGAATTGGAAGCGGAAACCGGCTTTTACGGCGCCATGGATGGTGCGGCGAAATTCGTCCGTGGCGATGCCATTGCGGGGCTGATCATCACCGCCATCAACCTGGTTGGCGGCATTGCCATTGCTCTGCTGCGCCATGGCATGAGCTTCAGCGACGCCGTGATCAATTTTTCCATGCTGACCGTGGGCGATGGGCTGGTCACGCAAATCCCCGCCCTGCTGGTTTCGGTCGCCGCCGGTATCGTGGTGACCAAGGGCAGCACTGAAGGCACCGCCGATCAGGCCTTGATGGAGCAATTGGCTTCAAGCCCCAAGCCGCTCGCGATTGCTGCCGGCGCTTCGGGCGTCATGGCGCTGATGCCGGGCATGCCCTTCCTGCCCTTTATTGCCCTGGCGGGTGCCGCGGGCTTTGGCGCCTGGCGGCTCACGCAAAGGGAACAGCAGCGCGTCATTGCCGCGAGCAAACCGCCGCTGCCGACGCCCGAGGCTGATCTGCCCATTGCCGAATCCC
Source organism: Roseomonas sp. (assembly GCA_044356095.1). Lineage (GTDB taxonomy): Bacteria > Pseudomonadota > Alphaproteobacteria > Acetobacterales > Acetobacteraceae > Neoroseomonas. The sequence continues at coordinate 6,024 of JBIKWX010000053.1, read as the reverse complement.
TCAAGATGGATTTGCTGCGCCTTGAATTGGGCTATGGGTTGCTCTCACTCGCCGCCGGGGATGCACCGCGTCTGACCGAACAGATCAAGGGCCTCAGGCGCTCGATCGCGCAGGAAATGGGGTTCGTGCTGCCTTCGGTGCGCATTCAGGACAATCTGGCGCTGCCATCCGATACTTACATCATCAAGGTCAAGGAAATCGAAGCCGGCAAAGGGCAATTGCGTCACCCCTTGCTGCTCGCGATTGATCCATCGGGCGGCATTCCGGATATGCCCGGTGAACGCTGCACGGAACCGACCTTCGGCCTGCCCGCGCTTTGGATAGACGAAGCGCGGCGCGAAGAAGCACTCGCGCGCGGCTGCACGGTGGTGGATTGCGCCGGGGTGGTCGCGACCCACATCACCGAAATCGTCCGCGAATACATGGCGGAGCTGCTTTCCTTCGCCGAGACGCAAAAACTGCTCGATGAATTGCCGGCGGAACAGAAGAAGCTTGTGTCCGATCTGGTGCCGCAGCCAATCGGCGTTGGCGGCATTCAGCGCATTCTGCAAAGCCTGCTCGCGGAACGGGTTTCCATCCGCGACCTGCCAACGATTCTTGAAGGCATTCAGGAAGCCAATGCCGCCGGCGCGCGCACGGTCCCCGGCATTCTGGCGATTGTGCGCCAGCGGCTTGCACGCCAGCTTTCGGATGCGGCGCGTGGGCCTGAAGGCTATGTGCCGATGATCACGCTTTCCGCCGATTGGGAAGTCGCCTTTACCGAAGCCCTCATTGGCCCGGCTGATGATCGGCAATTGGCGATGGCGCCGTCCAGGCTTTCGGAATTCATGCAAAAGCTGCGCGATGTTTTCGATAAGGCGAATGCCATGGGGGAACAGCCGGTGCTGGTCTGTTCAGGCGCCATTCGCGCCCATGTGCGCGCCATTGTGGAACGCTTCCGCCCCTCAACCCCGGTGCTGGCGCATACCGAAATTCACCCCCGCGCCCGTATTCGTACCGTGGGATCGCTGTAGGTGGTCCTTATTCTGGCAAGCCTTTGCCCCGCGCAAGGGGGCTGCTGAAGCATGCGGCTCAAGCTTTTCAATGCCGCCACCATGGCCGAAGCCATGGCGCAAATTCGTGCCGAACTTGGCTCGGATGCCATTATTCTGGAACAGCGCCGGACGCGCCATGGTGTTGAAATCACCGCGGCGCTGGAACCTGAAGAACCGCTGCTGATCCAACCACTGAATAGTGCCCCTGCCTTTGTGCCATCCGGACCACTGGATTTTCACAATATCCCGTCAAGCCTTGCGGTGCCCCTTGGAAGGGGCAGCCTGCCAGAAAGCCTGGCCGAGGCACTTACCTTCACTGCCTTGCCGCAGGGGCGGGAACGCCCCTTGCTGCTGGCCGGTCCGCCGGGTGCGGGAAAAACGCTCACAACCGCCAAACTCACTGCCCGCATGGTGATGGGGGGCACGGCGCCTCTTGTTATCACCACCGATGGGCAGCGTGCCGGTGCGGTGGAACAACTCGCCGCCTTTACGCGGGTTTTGGGGGTCACTTTGGCGGTGGCGCCTACGCCGGCCATGCTTGCCAAGGCGCTTTCGCACCGCAGCCCTGGCCAACCTGTGCTGATTGACACCGCCGGTTGCGATCCCTTCCATGAGGATCAGGCGCGGCATTTGCGGCAATTGGCTGTACAGGCCAACGCCGATATGGCCCTGGTGCTGCCAGCCGGGCTTGATCCTGCTGAAGCGGCTGACCTCGCGCGCGCCTTTGCCGCGCTTGGTGCAGAGCATTTGCTGCCGACAAGGCTTGATTTGGCGCGAAGACTGGGGAGCGTCTTGATGGCCGCCAAGGCGGGGCCATTGGCATTGACCGATGCGGGCATTGGCCCGGAAGTCGCGGATGGGCTTGAGACCCTCACGCCGGAAGGGTTGGCATCGCGCTTGCTCGCTTCGGCTCAGCGTGGGGTGCCAAGCACTGGGAAGGAATCCCCCTGATGTCGCAAGGCAGTAAAGCGTCCCAGAATGGGCGCATGATCGTGGTCGCTTCCGGCAAGGGGGGCGTGGGCAAGACCTGGTTTTCGATCAGCCTGGCCCAGGCTTTGGCCCGCAAGGGGCGACGCGTATTGTTGGCGGATGCCGATCTCGGTCTCGCGAATATTGATGTGCAGCTTGGCATTCAGCCGGAACGTGATCTCTCTGCTGTGCTGGCGGGCAAGATGACACCCGCTGAAGCTGCCATGGCCATACCCGATGCTGGCTTTGAAGTGCTCGCGGGGCGTTCGGGATCAGGTGCGCTCGCCTCGCTCAGCCCCGCAACGCTGGAGGCGTTCCTGACGGCGCTTGGTAGTGCAAGGCGCGATTGGCAGGATGTGGTGGTTGATCTGGGCGCCGGGCTTGATTTGGCGCAGCGGCGCATTGCGGCGGTGGCAGATTTGTTGCTGGTGGTGGCGACGGAAGAACCAACCAGCCTGACCGATGCCTATGCCGTCCTGAAGCTGCACGGCATGGATAATCCTGGCGGTGTTGCCCGTATCATTGTGAATATGGCGGATGACCGCGCCAGCGGCCAACGCACTTATGAAGCGTTGCGTCGCGCCGCCGGCGCCTTCCTCAAGCGCGAAATTCCCCTGGCCGGCATTGTACGCCGTGACGGCAAGGTGCGAGAGGCAATTCGCCATCAGGCGCCCCTGCTGACACGCCATCCCAGTTCTGCGGCGGCCTTGGATATTGAAGCGATCGCTCAATCCCTGGTGTAGCCCCCGATCAGCTGATGGGGCGCAGTGCTGTCGAAGGCCGGCGCCGCAAATTCAGCGCCGCGACAGCGCGCTTGCCACCTGCGCCAGCATTTCCGAAATACGAAAAGGCTTTTGCAGAAACATGAAATTCTCGGTGACGACCTCGCCGCTCAGTGTGCCCTCGGCATAGCCAGACATCAGCACAATGGGCAGATTGGGTTCAGTCTCCCGCAAGCGGCGGGCAAGTGTCAGGCCATCAATGCTACCCGGCATGGCGACATCCGAAATCACCAGATCAGGCTTAAGGCCAGCGGCGATGGCGCCAAGTGCCGCTTCGCCATCTTCCACCGCCGTCACCTCATACCCCGCGGTCGTCAGGGCGCGGGTCAGCAGGCGGTGCAAGGGCGCCTCATCTTCCACCAAAAGCAGCCGCCGCCCTGCGCCGACGGCATGAATGCCTGGCGTATGCGCGACCGCATTATCCGGCTCCGCCGCGACGCGTGGAAACCAGAGGCGAAAGCGGCTGCCTTCCCCGGGGCGGGAGCGCACGGATACATGCCCGCCCGATTGGCGCAAAATGCCAAGCACGGTTGAAAGCCCAAGCCCCGTGCCGCCGCCATCGCGCTTGGTGGTGTAGAAGGGCTCAAAAATGCGGGAGATCAGCTCGGGCTCCATCCCGGCCCCTTCGTCGGCCACTTCCAGCACTGCCCAGGGGCCAGGCGCGATGGTGCCGCCCTGCGCTGCTTCGGGCGCCTGCAAGTCGCGGCTTTTGACCGAGATATGCAGCTTGCCCCCCTGTGGCATGGCATCGCGCGCATTGACCGCGAGGTTCATCAGCGCCTGGTCAATATGGCTGGGGTCCACGCGTGCGCAGGGGCCGGGCCGTTCCAGATCAAGCGTGATCGGGATGCGTCGGCCCAATAGGCGCGCGAGCAGCGGCGCCATGCCATCCACCGCGCGATCCAGCGCCACCACACGCGGCTGTACAGCCTGCCGGCTGGCAAAGGCCAAAAGCTGGCGCACCAGCCGCGCACCACGCCCGGCGCTATCCAATATCTGGCGCAAATCCTCGGAAGTTTGCGTATCCTGCCCGCGCGCCAGCGCGGTTTCCGCAGCCGCACCCACGGCCGCGAGCAGATTATTGAAATCATGTGCAACACCGCCGGCAAGCCGCCCGACTGCCTCCAGCCGCGCCGCTTCTTCCAATTGCGCCTGACGGCGGCGGCGTGCGGTGATGTCCAGCACGCGAAGCAGGGCACCTTGTTCACCACGGAGCGGCCGGCAATGCACCTCCACCGCCGCGTCAGGGGCCTGATCGGATGCCGCCAGCCTTGCTTCAACGGCGGGCGGCGCCGGTGGGCCAGCAAGTGCTACGGAGATGATCTGGCGCACCGCATCCTGGCTTGCTTCCGCAAACAGCAGCGCCGGATCACGTCCCGGCCCCGGTGCCGGCCCGTCAGCGCAAAGGCGTTCCAGCACCGCACTCGCGGCCCGTATGCGCCCTTCCGCATCCAGAACGGCAAGCCCGGCCTCTTCCTCGGATTCAAAAAGTCGACGGAAGGAATCCGCCGCTGCCTCAGCCCTCCCGCTCACGCAGCGGCCCCGGCGCGCCCGCGCAGGCGCCAGACATAGGCGATGATTTCCGCCACCGCCTGGTAATGCTCGGCGGGGATTTCGGTATCCAATTCCAGCTTGAACAGCGCCCGCGCCAAGGGTGGGTTGGACACCAGCGGCACGTTGGAGTCCTCAGCCAAGGCGCGGATACGCGCCGCCACCGCCTCAGTGCCCTTGGCCACCACTTTCGGCGCTGCCTGGGAATTCTCGTCATAGGCAAGGGCGACGGCGTAATGGGTCGGGTTGGTGATCACCACGGCTGCCTTGGGCACTGCCGCCATCATGCGCCGGCGCGCCCGCGCCAGACGGATACTCCTGATCCGGCCCTTGATGATCGGATCGCCTTCGCTTTCCTTCACTTCTTCCCGCAATTCCTGCCGCGTCATGCGGAGCTTATGCAAATGGCGAAACCGCACTACCAGGTAATCAAGCACGGCGATGCCGGCAAAAGCGATCAGGGCGGCAATGAAAAGATCCATTGCCGCGCGCACCATCAGGTTCAGAAGTTCGCCTGGGCCCAAGGATAGAGAGGCGCGAAGCTCTCGTGGATCACCGAGCGCCCACCACAGCGCCGCGCAAACCACCAAAAGCTTGATCAGCGTCCGGATCAATTCGATGCCGCCTTCAACGCCGACCAACCGCTTGATGCCGGAGGCAGGATTGATGCGGGAGAATTGCGGCTTGAGCCCTTTGGCGGAAATCAGCCCGCGGCTTTGCAGCATGGTACCGGTGATGGCGCCAATCATCGCCAAAACCAGAACGGGCAGGGCGGCCAGCAGGCTCAGGCGAATCATCTCGGTTGCAACCAAGCCGACCTGCAATTGATGCCCATTTTCAAGAATGCCGCGCATGCCGCGCATTAATTCATAGCCGAGTGGCGGCAGGCCAAACATCAAGCCAATCAGCCCGAAGCCAAGCGCGATGAAACTGACCACTTCCCGCGATAGGGCAATTTGCCCTTCCTCGCGCGCTTTCTGGATACGTCTGGGCGTGGCTTCTTCTGTCTTGTCCTGGCCACTATCTTCACCGCCACCGCTGCTGCCCGACATGGTTCAACGCACCCCAGGCAGGGCGAGGAAAGTCTCCCGCGCTATACTGGCATAAAGTCCAAGCATGGCCGGCAATAATAGGCCAAGCAGCAAAAAGCCAAGCACGAGTTGCCCGGGCACCACCAGAAAGTAGATCTGTACCTGCGGCGCGATGCGCGCAAGCAAACCAAAGGCGACATTCAGCACCACTGACAGCAACAGGAAGGGCGCCATGAGTTGCAAGGCAAGAAAGAAGCTTTGCCCGACCGCTGTAGCCATGGTCTCAGCCCCTGGTCCGGCCAGAAATGCCTCGCCGACCGGCAGCACCGCATAGCTCTCCGCCAGCGCACGCAGCGGCAAGGCGTAAAGCCCGCTGCTGAGCATCAGCACTACGGACATAAGCGCGAAAAACCGTCCGGTGATGGCATTCTGACCGCCTACCGCCGGGTCCGGCACCAGCAATTGCGAAAGCCCGAGCAGCAACGCCAAAAGCTGCCCCGCCATGATCATGGCCAAGGTCACCAACCGGGCCAAGGCACCATACCAAATGCCAATCACGATTTCGATCAGAACGAGGCGCAGCATTTCCCCCACCGCATCCGGGGTGGCCGGCAAGGCTGGCGACAGAACAGGATAAAGCACCGCCACCAACGCCAG
>JBIKWX010000150.1:0-8506 GCA_044356095.1 Roseomonas sp. | reverse complement strand
ATTGAGCGCCTGGAACAGCGCCATGATGGAAAGCCCGGTGCGCGTATCAAGGGCGCCGGTCGGTTCATCCGCCAGGATCAGATCAGGGCTGCCGACAATGGCGCGCGCAATCGCAACGCGCTGCTGCTGACCGCCGGAAAGCTGCGTCGGGCGATGATGCATGCGATCCGCAAGACCCACCGCCGCCAGCGCGGCTGCCGCGCGTTCACGCCGCTGCCGCCTCGGCATGCCGCGATAAATCAGTGGCAGTTCAACATTGGCCAGCGCATCCGCACGCGGCAGCAAATTGAAGGATTGAAAGACGAAACCCAGACGCCGACTGCGAAGATCAGCCAACCGGTCATGGGAAAGTGCTTCAACCTCCTCACCCATCAGGCGATAGCTGCCGCGCGTCGCGCGATCCAGGCAGCCAATCAGATTGAGGAAGGTGGATTTGCCGGACCCCGATGGCCCCATGGCCGCGACAAAGCGCCCCGGTGCGATGGAAAGCGAAACATCCTGAAGCGCGGCAACCACGCCCTCACCGGCTGGGTAATGCTTGGTGAGGCCGTTGGTTTCAATCAAGGCCGTCATGGCATCAGAAAAGCCGGCGCGCGGTGGGAGCCGGGGCGGCGCCGGCGCGTTCCTGGCCGATGATCACCGCGACCCCTTCCGTGATATCGCCGCTGATGATTTCAGTGACACTGCCATCGGTCAGGCCAATGCGCAGCTGTATGGCGCGCAGCGACGCCTCACCTTCCTGCACCCAAATGGTGCCGGCCTGACCAGCGGCGGCATTGCCGCGAAGTGCCGCGAGGCGCGCGCGCTGATCTGGCGTGAGTACCGCATTCAACCGCGCAATCAGGCGCTGGCGTGCGGCTTGCGCCTGCTGGCGTCGTGCATCCGGGTCCTGCGGGAGTGCCGCCATACGGGAGCGCATTTCCGCACGCGCGGCTTCAATTTCCGTGCGCTGCGCCTCAGTCAAATCTGAAAGCTGCGCCAGCGCCTGGTCCATCTGCTGGCCACCACCTTGTGTTTGCGCCGCACCGCCTGGAGTGGCGGCACTACCCGCCGGTCGCCAACGCAGCGCCGCATTCGGAACACGCAACACGTCATTGCGGATATCGGTAATGATGCGCAAAGTCGCTGTCATACCCGGCAGCAATCGGCCAGAGGCATTGGAGGTATTCACCACGACCGTATAGGTCACCACATTCTGTACCGTGGTCGCTGCCAGGCGGATTTCCTTCACGCGGCCACGCAAAGTTTCATTGGGGTAGGACGCCACAGTAAAGGTCACTTCCTGGCCGGCGCGCACGCGGCCGATATCGGCTTCGTCTACCGTCGCATGGACTTCCATCTCATCCAGGCTGGCGGCGATCTGAAACAGGATGGGGGATTGGAAAGACGCCGCGACAGTTTGCCCGACATCAATATTGCGAGAGACAACAACGCCATCAATCGGTGATTTGATCGTGGCGTTGCGCAGATCTACCTCCACCTGACGAAGCTGCGCCACCCTTTGTTCGCGGGCGGCAATGGCGGCTTCCACCTGTGCATCGGCGGTACGGGCGGCAGCCGCAGCGGCAAGCAACGCCGCATCGGCGCGTGATATATCCGCCTGCGCCTGCGCCACTGCAGCGCGCAGCCGATCAGCGGTAAAACCGGCGCGCAGGGCCTCACGTTCCGTGCCCACGCCGCGGGCGCGCAATTCGGTGGTGCGCGCGGCTTCAACCTCGGCATCGCGCAGGCTGGCCTCGGCGCCCAGAAGTGCCGCGCGCACCGCTTCGATCTGTGCCTTGGCTTGCGCGTGATCAGCCACTGCGCGTTCCGCCTGCGCGCGAGAGACGGTGATTTGCGCAGCGGCGGCATGCACATCGGCCTCGGCCGCCGCGCGACGGGCTTCAAGCGTTGCGGTATCCAATTGCGCAATCGGTTGATCCGCAGTGACCTTGGAATTGAAATCCGCCAGCAATGTACGAATCTGGCCGGAGAGTTGGCTGCCTACCTGCACCAGCGTCACTGGATTCACCGTGCCTGTTGCCGCCACCACGGCGGTAATGGACCCGCGATCAAGCGTGGCAGTGCGAAGCTTGGGCAAGCCAGCGCGGCCATCTGCTTCCAGAAAACCAGGGCGCGGCAAGCCCGCCGCCCACCATGCAGCGCCGGCACCAAGGAAGACAATCAGGGCAATAAGCCATTTCCGCATTGGGCCAGCATAGCAGGGTTTTCGCAACCTGCATGTCCCGAAATCCATGCTTGGGTAACGGGGCCGGCTGGCATTCGCAGGGCCGGCGCTTTGCGCTAACCTTGCGGCATTGATTGGCGTGAGGGTCGGATGCGGATTTTGATTTTGGGCGCGGGCGCCTTGGGTGGCTATTTTGGCGGGCGTTTGCACCAGGCGGGGCTTGACCCTTGCTTTCTGGTACGTCCCGCACGCGCCGCCGCACTCGCCCGTGAAGGGTTACGGATTTCAAGCAGCCTTGGCGATTATCAGGCAGCGGTCGCAACCATCACGCCTGATGCGCTGCAACCCGGCTGGGATGTGCTGCTGCTGACCTGCAAGGCCTATGATTTGGTTGAGGCGATTGAGACCATCCGCCCCGCCGTTGATGCGCGCACCGCCATCCTGCCGGTGCTGAACGGCATCAGCCATATCGAAACTCTGCAACGCGCCTTTGGTGCTGAGCGCGTGCTTGGTGGCCTTGCCAAGATTCAAGCGGGCCTGGCGCCCGATGGCACGATCCGGCATTTGAATGATTGGCGCTGGCTGACCTTTGGCGAAATCGCCGGCGGCATGAGCACACGGGTTGAGGCCATCGCTGCCGCCTTCAGCGCAGCGCCCGGCATGGTAGCGACCGCCGTGCCCAATATCATGGCGCAGATGTGGGAAAAGCTGGTGCATCTTGGCACCAGCGCCGTTTGCACCGTGCTGATGCGCGCCAATGTCGGTGAGATCGCGCGCGCTCCCAATGGTATCGGCTTTATGCATGGCATTCTGGAAGCGAATGCGGCTATCGCGGCTGCTGAAGGCTTCCCGGTGGGTGATGCCTTCATGCAGCAATATCGCGGCGTCTTTGGTGATAGCGCCAGCGCTTACACGGCCTCCATGCTGCGCGATTTGGAAGCTGGCGGGCGGATTGAAGCGGATCATATTCTAGGCTTCCTTTTGGAAGCCGCGCGGCGCCATGGGTTGCCAAGCGCCATGCATGAGGCAGCCTTTTTGCACGCGAAAGCCTATGAACAGCGGCGCGATGCCAAGCGCTTGCCGACGTCAACATAAATTCATGAGGATACCATGCGTTTGAAGGACAAGATCGCGGTCATCACCGGTGCTGGTTCCGGCATTGGGCGCGCGACCGCTGTGCTATTCGCACAAGAAGGTGCCAAGCTTGCGCTGGTGGATCGCGATGCGGCAGCGGTTGAGGAAACCGCGAAGCTGATTGGTGGCGCATTGACGCGTGTTTCCGATGTCGGTGCTCCGGGCGCTGCGGATGAGGATGCCGCCGCCATACTCCAGCATTATGGGCGCATTGATATCCTTTTCGCGGCTGCGGGGTTTTCTACGGGCGGCACGGTGCTTGACACAAAGCCCGAGGATTGGGATGCAGTTTTTCGCGTGCATGTTGGCGGCACCTGGCTTTGGGCGCGCGCGGTCATCCCAGCCATGAAGCGCCAAGGCGGCGGGGCGATCATCACCACAGGATCGCAACTCGCCATCGCGGGCGGAGCCGGCAATAGCGCCTATATCGCCGCCAAGGGCGCGATATTGAGCCTGACGCGCGTCATGGCGCTGGATTTTGTGGCGGATAATATTCGCGTGAATGCGATTGTGCCGGGTGCCATTGATACGCCTCTCCTTTCACGTAGCATGGGCCGGCGCGCTGATCCGGAAGCGGCGCGCGCGGCGTCTCGTGCCCGGCATGCCATGGGGCGTTTTGGCAGGCCGGAAGAAGTGGCCGATGGCGTGCTTTATCTGGCGAGTGATACGGCAAGCTTCACCACTGGCATTGCGCTGCCGGTTGATGGAGGGTGGCTCGCGAAATGAGCCGCAGTTGAAAGCGCCGGCCACAGCGCTATTTTGAGGTCATGCCGGTAAAACAACGCCTTACCCCCCATCTGGCGCGCCTGGAAGCGGAGGCTATTGGTATTCTGCGCGAAGGTGCGGCAGCCTTCCGCCGAACTGTGCTGCTCTATTCCATCGGCAAGGATAGCGGCGTGCTGCTGCATCTTGCCATGAAGGCCTTCTTCCCGGGCAAGCCGCCTTTTCCGCTGCTGCATATTGATACGACCTGGAAGTTCAAGGAGATGATCCACTTTCGTAACAGTATCGCGCAGCAGCTTGGGCTGGATTTGCTGGTGCATACCAATCAGGAAGGCTTGGCGCGTGGAATTAATCCTGTTGCATCGGGATCGGCTCTCCATACGCAAGTGATGAAGACCGAGGCGCTGCGCCAAGCGCTCGGCACATACGGCTTCGATGCCGCCTTTGGTGGTGCGCGCCGCGATGAGGAAAGATCCCGCGCGAAGGAACGCATCTTTTCTTTTCGACGTCCCGGGCATGTCTGGGATCCGCGCGCGCAACGGCCCGAATTATGGTCCTTGTTCAATACTCGCATCCATCAAGGGGAAAGCATGCGCATTTTTCCCCTGTCGAATTGGACGGAATATGATGTTTGGGATTACATCGCGGCCGAGGATATTCCGGTTGTACCGCTTTATTTTGCAGCACCGCGCCCTGTGGTGCGCCGCGCTGGCACCTGGATCATGCTGGATGATGAACGGCTGCCGCTAAACCCTGGTGAGGCGCCGGAGACGAAAATGGTCCGCTTCCGTACCCTTGGCTGCTACCCGCTTTCCGGTGCGGTTGAAAGCACTGCGGCCAGCCTGGCCGAAATCATCGCGGAAATGCGCGCAGCGCGCAGCAGCGAACGCGAAGGCCGTTTGATTGACAGCGACTCGGAAGCTTCAATGGAGCGCAAAAAGCGTGAGGGTTATTTCTGATGTCGGCCCAACGCGATTTGTTGCGCTTCATTACCTGTGGTTCGGTGGATGATGGCAAATCTACCCTGATCGGTCGGCTATTGCATGAATGCGGGTTGATTTTTGACGATACGCTGGAAGCGCTTAGCCGCGATAGTCGTCGCCACGGCACGACCGGCGCGGATATTGATTTTGCCCTGCTGCTGGACGGGCTTGAGGCGGAGCGCCAGCAAGGGATTACCATTGATGTCGCCTATCGCTATTTCGCCACATCACGCCGCAGCTTCATTGTCGCTGATACGCCAGGCCATGAGCAATACACCCGCAATATGGCGACCGGGGCTTCCACCGCATCGCTTGCCATCATTCTGATTGATGCTTCCAAGGGCTTGCTGCCGCAAAGTAAGCGCCATTCGCTGATCTGTTCGCTGCTTGGCATTCGGCATCTTGTGCTTGCGGTCAACAAGATGGATCTGATCAGCTTCGACGCTGATCGCTACGCCGCCATTGTGGAAGCCTACACGGATTTTGCCACAAAACTTAATTTCATTGATATCACCGCCATCCCGCTCAGCGCCCGCATGGGGGATAACGTCACCAGCGCATCAGGTAATATGTGCTGGTATCAGGGGCCAAGCCTGCTGCAGCATCTTGAAGAAATTGATGTGCTATCAGATGAGGCGGTCAAGCCCTTTCGCTTTCCGGTGCAATGGGTCAATCGGCCCGATGCCAATTTTCGCGGCTATGCCGGCACCGTTGTTTCCGGGCAAGTAAAGGCAGGTGAGAATATACGCGTGGCCGGTAGCGGCCGTAACGCCAAGGTGCAACGCATCGTCACTGCTGATGGCGATTTGGCTGAAGCAAATGCCGGACAGGCTGTGACACTGGCCCTTGATGAGGAAATTGATATCGCCCGCGGGGACCTGCTGGTAGCGCCAGAGGCACCACCCGAAATTGCCGATCAATTCGCGGCCGATATTCTCTGGCTGGGGACTGACCCAATGCTGCCGGGCCGGGATTACCTGCTGCGCATCGGTCAGGATTGGGCTCAGGCGCGCGTCACGTCTCTCAGGCATGGGATTGATGTGAATACGGGGGATCATGTGGCGGCGCGGACGCTTCAGATGAATGATCTTGGGCTTTGCCATCTTTCGACCCTGAAGCCGATAGCCTTCGATAAATACAACGAAAATCGCGCAACCGGCGCCTTTATCCTGGTGGATCGCTTCACGCATGAAACCGTTGCAGCCGGCATGATCCGCCACGCGCTCCGGCGTGCCAGCAACATCCATCGCGCTGACTTCACCATTGACCGAACTGCGCGTGCGGAGCGAAACGGCCAGCGTCCGTTGCTTCTATGGTTCACAGGCCTGTCAGGGTCGGGCAAATCCACCATTGCCAATCTCGTGGAACAGGCGCTGTTCACAGCCGGGCGACATTGCTACAGCCTGGATGGCGATAATATCCGCCACGGTCTGTGCCGAGACCTCGGCTTCACTGCTGCGGATCGCGTTGAAAATATCCGTCGCGCTGGCGAAGTTGCCAAGCTGATGATGGATGCTGGCCTTATCGTGCTCGCTTCCTTCATCTCACCCTTCCGGGCGGATCGGCAAATGCTGCGTGAATTGGTAGGTGCCGAGGAGTTCCTCGAAATTCATGTTGATGCCTCAATTGAAACCTGTATGCAGCGCGATCCCAAGGGGCTTTACGCCAAGGCAAAGGCTGGTTTGATCCCGAATTTCACCGGCCTTGGCAGCCCTTATGAGCCGCCAGAGCACCCTGATATTCGCTTGAAGACAGGCGAATGGACCGCCGATCAATGCGCCGAACAGGTGCTACACATGCTGCGCGCCAAGTGTATCGCCTGCTAAGCAGCCTACAATGCCAGCTTCATGCCCTCATGGCTCGCGACAAAACCAAGGCTTTCGTAAAACCGCCGCGCTTCGGGCCTAGTCTTGTCAGTGGTAAGCTGCACCAACCCACAGCCACGCGCACGGCATTCCGCAATGGCCCAGGCGAACATTTGCCGGCCAAGCCCATCGCCGCGCCGGTCGGTGGCAATGCGCACGCTTTCAATCTGGCCGCGCCACATTCCAAGCCGTGAAAGCCCAGGAATGAAACTGAGTTGCAGGCAGCCAATCACGCACCCGGCATCTTCCACCACCGCCAGATATTGATTGGCGTCGGCGACAATGGCGGCGAAGGCCGCGCTATAGGCAGGGTTGGGTGGGTCAGCGGCATCTTCGCGCCCCTGACCCAGCCTGTCATCGGCCAAAAGCGCGATGATGGCGGGCAAATCCGCCGGCGTGGCGCGGCGAAACAGCAGCGCCACGCAGCCGCGCCTCAGATCTTCACGCGATCCGGCGCAACCCAGCTCAGCGGGTCCTTCCAGATCACCTGATCGGTGGTGACGGGACGATCCAGCCGGTTCATGCCGCGCAGCTGATCAATCGCGCGCTGCATGAAGGCAACGCTGTCGCCAGTCAGGTTCATGCGATATTCGACCTTGCCCATCAGCTCAGCCACGAAGGCGCGATCCTGACGGAGGAAGCGCGCCACATGCTGCACGGCCTGTTCGCGATTGCTGGCGGCGAATTCGGTTGCTTGCACCAAGGACCGCATGAGCCTTTCGGTCGTGGCGCGATTGGCTTCCGCCCAGCCCTTGTTGACATAGACGTAATTGCTTTGAATCGCGATCTGGTCGTTGCTGAGCAGAATCTTGCTGCCTGGAATGGCGCGGGTGCCGCGGGTCGGCCAGGGTTCCCACACTACAAAGGCGTCAATATTGCCGCGTTCCATGGCCGCGACCATCTCAGGCGCCTCGACATTCACGATGGTGTAATCGGCCTGGTTGAGGCCAAGCTTCGCCACCACGGAAAGCCAGAAGGTTTCGCTGCCGGTGCCGCGCGCAACACCAACGCGCTTGCCCTTGAGCGCTTCCATATTCTCAACACCACGGCCCACGACAGAAAGCCAGCGCATCAGCGCCACACCTTCGGCAACGGCCACCACATTGGCATCGCGCACATGGGCGGAAACGCCGGCCTGTTCGGCGCCATAGGCGGAATTGATCTGATTGCCGATCAGAAAGGCAATCATCGCGCTGCCGGAAGGCCCGGTATTCACCGTGACATCCAGGCCATTGCGTTCAAAGAAGCCACCTTCCTTCGCGATGTAGAATTGCGCGAAGGAAGGATCAACACCGGTCGCGATGGTGATCTTGGTGGGTGCCTGCGCCGAAGCGGGCAGGATATAGGCGCCGGCAGCGGCGGCCGGCAGCGCCAGAAGTGAACGACGAAGCATGGTGAAATCTCCCTTTACACGGTTGCGTTGAAGCGCCCCGCAAAGGCGCGGATCAGAAAGCGAAAACTGCGATCGGTCGCGAAGCCAAGCATCCCAAGCGCGACCAAGGCCACAAAAATATCCTCGATCTGCATGAAAAGCCTGGCATCCCAGAGCATCTTGCCAAGCCCATCATTGGAAGCGATCAGCTCCGCCGCCACGATGGTGACAAAGGCATTGGACATGGCAAGCCGCATCCCTG
>JBIKWX010000149.1:0-8523 GCA_044356095.1 Roseomonas sp. | reverse complement strand
GGGGCGGCCTTCGCCGGCGCCCCACATCAAAAGCCCGACCGCGCCCGCAAAAGCGGGGCCGGAGGCAGCTTCGGCCAAGCCACGCAAGGGTTGCGGACGGCCAAGGCGTACCTGGCGGTCCAGGATGCGCGCGGCCATTTCGCGCACGCCAACAAGTTGCGATGCGCCGCCGGTCAGCACCACGCGCGCGCCGCCTTCCTTGCCAAGCCCGCTTAGGTCAAGTTTGTCCTTGAGGATTTCGAAGGTTTCTTCAAGCCGCGGCTTGATGATGCCAACCACCATGGCGCGCGGAATGCGCGCGATGTGGTGTTCATCCTCGCCCAAAAGCGGTACGGGCAGATACTCACGTTCATCATCGGCACCGCCATGCACCGCGCCATGCAGCGTCTTCATCCGTTCCGCATGCGCAACTGGCGTGGACAGGATGGTTGCGAGATCATTCGTCACCTGTCCGCCGCCCACCGGGATTTGTGCGGTATGCACCAGATGCCCTTCGCTGAAGACGGCAAGGCTTGTGGTGCCGCCGCCCATATCAATCACCGTGGCGCCAAGCTGCTTTTCATCTTCCACCAAGGTCGCAAGCCCGGCGGCCAGCGGGGCAGAGACAAGTTCCTCAACTTCCAGATCACACCGCATCAGGCAGGCACCAAGATTGCGGAGCGATGCCTCAGCGGCCGAGACCATATGCAGCCGCGCACCCAGCACATCACAGATCATGCCGCGCGGATCATCAGCGCCTGGCGTCGCATCCACCGTAAAGCCAAGTGGAATTGCATGGACGGTTTCGCGGCCTTCTTCGGCGGTGCGCCGGCGCCCATCATGCAGAATGGCGCGCAGATCGGCTTCGGTTACTGCGCGGCCACCAATATCCCATTGCAGGTGCAATTGCCGACTATCGGGTTGGCCACAGGAAAGATTGACAATGGCGCCGGAAAGCCGCGTATCGGCCATTTCTTCCGCCTGACCAACCGCAGCACGAATGGCGCGTTCGGCCTCCTCCAGATCCACAATGGACCCGCCCTTCACGCCGCGCCCGCGCTGCCAGCCAAAGCCCAGCACACGCGGGCTGCCATCACTTTCAATGCGCGCAATCAGGCAAACGACTTTCGTGGACCCGATATCCAACACGCCAAAAACACCACTGCGCGCCTGACGGCGACGACGCGGCGGGGCGGCAGCAGGTTCAAACGCGCCAGGCAGGCGGGTGAGCTGATTCATCCGCGTTCCCTTCGCGCGACTGGGCGTGCTGGCTGATTCTCAGGCGTTTCACGATTGGTGCGCACCACCAGCCGATCCGGCAGACGAAGATCAATCGCCGCCAAGGGCCGATCCAAAAGCTTCGCTTCTTGCTGCAATTCAGCCAGGCGCTTGATGGCAGCGCCTTCAGCGGCTTCCGGTAGAAGCACATCGGTGCCGCTATGCAAGCGGAGATTCCAGCGCCTTTCGCCGATGCGCACCATGGCCTGCACGCGTTCCGCCACGGCGGCTTCAGCAGCCAGCAGATCATAAAGCTGCGCGGCAGCACGATCCGCGCCGGGGCCAACAATCAGCGGCAGCGGGCCGAATTGATCAAGCCCATCAGTTGCCACCGTCTTGCCTTCGCGGTCCACAATCACGAAGCGGCCCTGATTCTGCCAAATGGCGAAGGGACGACGTTCTTCCAGGCGCAGTACAATCGTACCGGGCAAATGGCGTTCCACATGGGCACGCGCTACCCAGGGTATCGATTCCAGTCTTTGCCTTGCAGCCTCTGGCGAAAATTCCAGCATGGAATCGCCGCGCGAAACACCAAGCGCTTCACGAATAAGGGGCAGCGGCGTGTTCTGCCGACCATCCACGATCACCGCCTGCACTGTCATGCTGCGATCCGGCCCGATCATGGTGACCTGATCCAGCATGCGCCGTGCTTGACCTGCCGGGTCCACCATCGCGATGCCATAGGCAATGGCGCCAAAGCCACAAAGGATCAGCGCGCCATAAAGCGCGGGCCGCGCAAAACGACGCGACCGACGGAGCGCGATGCGCAGCGCAGAAGGCCGGCCCTGTTCCTTCTGCTTCCGTGTTGAGGTGGTAACCAAGCGTTCACGCGCCATGGAGAGCTTGCTCCACCATCCAGGCGCAAAGCGCAGGGAAGGACATGCCGCAATGCGCCGCCTGTTCCGGCAGCAGCGATGTTGGCGTCAGGCCGGGTTGCGTATTGACTTCCAGCAGGATCAGCCGGCCTGGCTCACCTTGCGTATCATCATAACGAAGGTCGGTGCGTGAGGCACCGCGGCAGCCAAGCGCAAGATGCGCGCGCAAGGCGATATCCATCGCCTGCGCATAAGCCTCGGGCGCCATGCGTGCCGGCAGGATATGGCGCGAACCGCCAGCAGCATATTTGCTTTCGTAATCGTAGAATTGCCCGGCATCGGCAAGGATATCCGTCACCGCCAGTGCGCGATCCCCCATCACACCCACGGTCAATTCGCGACCGGGGATGAAGCGTTCGACCATGATGGCATCGCCATGCGTCCAAGCCCGCGCAATGGCAGCGCGGCGATTGTCACCTTCCTGCAAAATGGTGACGCCGACAGAAGAACCTTCATTCACTGGCTTCACAACAAAGGGGCGCGGTAGCGGGTCCGCCGCTTCCAATTCCGCACGCGTCACCATGCGATCTTCCGCAACCGGCAGGCCAGCCGCGCGAAACACGGCCTTCGCAGCCGCCTTATCCATCGCAAGCGCCGAGGCACGCAGACCAGAATGCGTATAGGGAAGGCCAAGCCAATCCAGCACACCCTGAATGCAGCCATCCTCACCAAAGCGCCCATGCAGCGCATTGAAGACAACATCGGGGCGCGGATCGCTCAGCGCTTGGATCACAGCGGCCAGATCATCGCCAACATCAATCGGCGTCACGGCAAAACCGGCTTCCTGCAAAGCGGCAATCACTTGCCGCCCGGAAGAAAGGGAAACCTCGCGTTCTGCGGAACGCCCGCCATAGAGAACAGCCACGCGCTTCTTCATGGCTGAGCCCTTCCGAGGCGGCGGATTTCCCATTCCAGCGCAATGCCGGAATGCGCCAAGACGCGCGCGCGCACTTCCTCACCCAGCGTTTCAATATCAGCGGCGGTAGCGCCACCAAGATTGAGCAGGAAATTGCAGTGTTTTTCGCTGACCTGCGCCGCACCGCGCATGAGCCCACGGCACCCGGCGGCATCAATCAATTCCCAAGCCTTGCGCTCACCTGGGGGATTCTTGAAAGTGGATCCACCGGTGCGTGCGCGTACGGGCTGGGTTGCTTCCCGCGCGGCGCGAATTTCATTAAGCCGCGCGGCGATCGCCACCTTGTCACCCGGCACGGCGCGCAGCCTTGCGCGCACCACAACGCCGCGCTTTGGTAGTTGCGCGTGACGATAGGCGAAATGCAGCGCCTCGGCATTCAGGCGCAGCAGACCTTCAGGTGTGGCGATTTCCGCCCAATCCAGAACATCCTTGATCTCAACGCCATAGGCGCCGGCATTCATCGCAACCGCGCCGCCGATGCTGCCGGGAATACCGACCAGAAATTCAAGGCCACCAAGCCCCGTCGCGGCAGCGGTTTCCGCCACGGTCACATCCAAAGCGGCGGCGCCGGCGATGATGCCATCAGCTTCCACCACCACATCACCGAAACCGCGCGCAAGCCGCAGCACCACGCCCGTAATGCCGCCATCACGAATGATCAGGTTTGAAGCAGCGCCCAATATGGTCAGCGGCATATCAGCGGGCATGTCGCGCAGCAGCAGCAACAGATCATCCAAATCCGCAGGCCGCACCAGCACATCCGCTGGCCCACCCACGCGAAACCATGTCGTGGGGCCAAGTGGCGCATCGCGCTCCACGCGACCGCGCAAGGGGGGCAGCACGGCCTGGCTGATCGGCTGTGGCATCATTTCATCGCCCCCGCCAGCCGCCCACGCGCGCGCGCCTGCAATTCCGTTAGTTGCGCTGGCAGAGCATGCGCCCAATTGGTGATGCTGCCGGCGCCAAGGCAGACAACATAATCGCCAGGCCGCGCAATGGCGTGGATCATTTCAGCCAGGCTATCGGGGCCGGGCAAAGGCACCACGGAACGATGCCCGCGCGCGCGAAGCCCTTCCACCAGCGCATCCTTATCCACGCCTTCCATCGGCGCCTCGCCAGCGGCATAGACATCGGCAACAATCACCGTGCCTGCATCATTCATGCAGGCGCAGAATTCCTCGAACAGGGAAGCAAGCCGCGTGTAGCGATGCGGCTGCACCACCGCAATCACATCACGCGCGCCCGCCTGCCGCGCAGCCTTTAGTACCGCAGCGATTTCCACCGGATGATGGCCGTAATCATCAATTACCGTGACACCACCCGCTTCGCCCGTGCGCGTAAAGCGCCGCTTGACACCCTTGAAGCCGGCAAGCGCGGTGCGGATGGTTGCCTCATCCACGCCCATCTCAGCGGCGATGGCAACGGCGGCCAGCGCATTCTGCACATTATGCTGGCCCAGCATGGGCAGGCGGAAGGGCTTCATGTTGCGCACGCGCCCGCTCAGCCGATCCGTGACCGTCACTTCAAAAGTGGCACCCATGCGATCCGTGATCACGCGATCCGCGCGCACATCGGCTTGCGGCGAAAACCCGTAAGTGACGATGCGCCGATCCGAAAGGCGCGGGATCATCGCCTGCACTTCGGGATGATCAATGCAGAGCACCGCAAAACCGTAGAAGGGAATATTGCCGACGAATTGGGCGTAGCCTTCCTTCATCGCGTCTTCCGTGCCCCAATGGTCCAGATGTTCCGGGTCCATATTCGTGACCACAGCAACCACGGCAGGCAGTTTCAGGAAGGATCCATCACTTTCGTCGGCTTCCACCACCATCCATTCTCCGCTGCCCATGCGCGTATTGGTGCCATAGGCATTGATGATGCCGCCATTGATCACAGTGGGATCAAGCCGCGCTGCTTCCAACACGGCAGCAACAAGGCTTGTCGTGGTCGTCTTGCCATGCGTGCCACCAATGGCGATGGACCATTTGAGGCGCATGAGTTCGGCCAGCATTTCCGCGCGGCGCACAATGGGGATCAGGCGCTGCCGCGCTGCGGCCACTTCCGGATTGTCGCGCTTCACGGCGGTGGAAACCACCAGCACCTGCGCATTGCCCAGATTGGCGGCGTCATGCCCGATCATCACCGGAATGCCAGCAGCGCGCAGCCGCGCCACATTGGCGCCTTCCGCAACATCGCTGCCCTGCACCTGATAGCCGAGCGTGTGCAGCACCTCGGCAATGCCGGACATGCCAATACCGCCAATGCCGACAAAGTGAATGGCGCCAATGGTGATGGGAAGCGCGCGCATCAGGCAACCTCCGCCACGTTGCGCCGCGCCAACGCCATGACACGATCCGCAAGTTCCCGCGCCGCATGGGGGCGCGCCAAGGCTGCGGCAGCCGCGGCAGCGGAAGCCATGCGCGCCGGGAAATTCAGGAACGACGCCAAGGCATCGGTCAGCGCTTGCGGCGTGAAGGCAGCTTGCGTGAATACCTTCGCGGCATCGGCGGCGGCCAAGGCGCGTGCATTCGCGGTTTGATGGTCATCAATCGCCGATGGCAGCGGCACCAGAATGGAAGGCCGGCCAGCGCAGGCAATCTCAGCCACGGTTGAAGCGCCCGCGCGACCAATCACCAGATGCGCGGTAGCGAGCCGCCCGGCCACATCAGGAAAGAAGGGCGCCAAATCCGCAGGCACGCCAGCGGCTTCATAGGCGCTGCGCGTGCGCGCCAAATCCTCCGCGCGGCATTGCTGCGTCACCAAAAGCCGCGCGCGCAAGGCTTCCGGCAAGGCGCTGATCGCGGCCGGCACCACATCGGCAAAAATGCGCGCACCGAGCGATCCACCCAGCACCAGCACACGCAACGCCGCGTCTTCTGATGGCAGCGGATAAGGCTGCCCCGCCAAGGCTGCGAGTGCAGGCCGCACCGGATTACCGACAACAGCGCTTGTGGTGCCCGCCGGCACCATCGCCGTATCGGCATAGGAAAGCGCCAGCAAATCAGCGCCACGCGCCATCAGCCGATTGGCGCGGCCCAGCACGGCATTCTGTTCATGCAGGATCAGCGCAGGACGACGCGACGCGCGCATGAACCGCGCCGCAGCCAAGGGCGGGAAGGAAGGATAGCCCCCAAAACCGACAATCGCACTCGGCGACAAATCACGGATATGCCGGCGCGCCTGCAGCGTGCCCATGAACAGCGCCGAAGCACCACGCAGCGCCTGCCGCAAGCCACGCCCGGAAAGGCCAGACCCTTGCAGCACAAAACGTTCGGCATTCGCAAAAACCGGGCTATCATAAGCCGCCGATCGCGCATCGGTCATCAACGCCACACGTTCGCCACGCCGCAGCAATTCCGCCGCCAAAGCCTCGGCGGGGAAAAGATGCCCGCCCGTGCCGCCCGCGGCGATGATGATGGGCTGCACCATGGGGCCCCTCACCGCGCGCCACCCGCGGCCAGCGCGCCACTAGGCAAGCCAGTGCTGGCGGCGCGTTCACCAATGCGCTTGCGGGTCAGTGCCAACAACATCCCCATGCCAAGCGCGATGGCGAGCACGGAAGACCCGCCATAGGAAACGAAAGGCAGCGTCATGCCTTTGGTCGGGATCAGATGCAGCGTGGATGCCATATTCACGAAAGCCTGCAAGCCGAATTGCGTCAGCAAGCCGGTCGCAGCCAGCACGACGAAGAAATCAGTTTCCGCCAGCAGTCGCATCAGTCCGCGCAGCACGACAAAGGCGAAAAGGGCCAGGATGACCAGGCACACCACCATGCCGAATTCCTCGCCTGCAACGGCAAAGACGAAATCGGCATGCGCATCCGGCAGCACATTCTTGACGCGCCCTTCGCCCGGCCCGCGCCCCAAAAGCCCGCCATTGGCGAAGGCTTCCATGGCGACACTCACCTGATAGGAATCGCCCGAATTCGGATCCAGAAAGCGATGCACGCGGGATTGCACATGTGGAAACAACAAATAGGCGAGGAAGCCAACACCAACACCAAGCCCGGCCAGTCCACCGACCAGAAAGAAATTCAAGCCAGCGACCACGAATTGCGCGAATAGCACGGCGGTCATGACCAAGAGCATGCCGATATCGGGTTGGCTTTTCATGATCACGGCAATCACCGCAAACATGCCAACCGCGATGGCGCGTCCCCAGAAGCGCGAACCTGGCGCCATGCCCTCCGCGATCAGCCAAGCGGCTACCACAGCGAAGAAAGGCTTCAGAAATTCCGATGGCTGCAAGGAGAGCCCAGGGATCGGCAACCAGCGTCGCGCGCCCTTGATTTCAACGCCCACCACCAGCGTTGCTGCCGTCAGCACCAAGGCTCCGGCGCAACCAAGCAAGGCAAAGCGCCGCACACCACGTGGCGAAAGCAGCGAAACCACCACCATCACCGCCGCCGCCAAACCGAGATAAAAAACCTGCTTCAGAAAAAACATATGGCGCGATGACGCGCCAATACGCTCGGCCACCGCGGGCGATGCCGCCAGCATCATCACATAGCCAAAGGCAATCAGCACCATGAGTGCGGCGAGCGTCCAGCGATCCACTGTCCACCACCAGCGCCCAAGAATGGAATTATCCGCGCGGGAGAGTGCCATCAGCTTGCTCTCCTCTGCTGTCCCGCGACCAGCGCGCGCGCCAGATCACGAAAACGATCGCCGCGCGCATCAAAGCCGCTGAACTGGTCAAAGGAAGCCGCTGCCGGCGAAAGCAGCACGACCGGCGCCGCGCCGGCAAAGGCCGCTTGTGCCGCCGCCGGCACTGCCGCTTCCAGGCTGCCGATAATTTCATGCGCCACACCGGCTTCGCGCAAGGTCGCTGCCATGGCCGGCGCATCGCGCCCGATCAGAAACGCCTTGGCGATACGCGGAAACAACGGCGCCAGCGGTGCAATACCGCCTTCCTTCGCAATCCCGCCCGCAATCCACACCACGCGATCATAGGAAGCGAGTGCGCGCGCCGCGCTATCGGCATTGGTCGCCTTGCTGTCATTGACGAAGACAACGCCCTTGGCCTCGGCCACGATTTCCTGCCGATGCGGCAGGCCGGGGTAGCTGGCGATGCCGCGCGCGATATTCGCCCGCGCAATGCCAAGCGCCATGCAAGCCGCCGCCGCCGCTGCCGCGTTCTGCGCGTTATGCGCACCGGGCAGCGCTGCCGCTTCGGCCAGATCAAGGATCGGGCCGCCATCATCGCGGAGTACGCGCCCCTCGGCCCAAACCCCGCCCGGCTGCGGCGCGCTGCCCGAAATCGGTACCAGCCGCGCTGTCAAACCAGCGCCCATTTGCGCCGTCAGGGCATCATCCTGGCCCAGCACCGCGACATCGCCAGCCCCTTGGCGCGCGAAGATTCGTGCCTTCGCAGCGGCATAGCCGGCCATGTTCCCATGGCGGTCCAGGTGATCGGGGCTGAGGTTCAGCATGACAGCTACGTTGAAGCGCAGAGTTGCGATTCGCTCCAACATGT
>JBIKWX010000148.1:0-8590 GCA_044356095.1 Roseomonas sp. | reverse complement strand
GAAAGCGGCTTGGATATGCCGGCGGTGAATACGCTGATCATCCATCGCGCGGATATGTTTGGCCTCGCACAGCTTTATCAGCTGCGCGGGCGGGTCGGGCGCGGCAAGCTGCGTGGCTATGCGTATCTGACCTGGCCGGAAGCGCATCGGCTTTCGGCGGCGGCGGAAAAGCGGCTGGAGGTGATGCAGACGCTGGATAATCTGGGCGCTGGCTTCACGCTTGCCTCGCATGATCTGGATATTCGCGGCGCGGGCAATCTGTTGGGTGAGGAACAATCCGGCCAAATCCGCGAAGTCGGCATCGAGCTTTATCAGCAAATGCTGGAAGAGGCGGTCGCCGATATCAAGGCCGGCGCTGAGGGCGCGGAGAGTGAGCGTGAATGGACACCGCAGATCAATCTTGGCCTGCCGGTGCTGATCCCGGAAAACTACGTCACTGATCTGCCCGTGCGGCTTGGGCTTTATCGGCGCATCGGCGGCTTGGCGACGGATGGCGAGAATGACGCCATGGCGGCGGAATTGGCTGACCGCTTCGGCCCCCTGCCGGCTGAGGTTGAGAACCTGCTGCAAGTGGTCGCGATCAAGCGGCTTTGTCGGCAGGCCGGGGTGGAAAAGCTGGATGCCGGGCCAAAGGGGCTGGTGTTGAGCTTCCGGGGGCAGAATTTTGCCAATCCGGGCGGGCTGATTACCTGGATTCAGGGGCAGAAGGGGGCGGTGAAGCTCCGCCCCGATGCCAAGCTGGCGCTGATCCGCGATATGGACTTGGCCGAACGCGTACGCCGCGCGCGGGATTTGCTGCGCGTGCTGGCGCGGTTGGCCGGGGAAGCAAAGCGCGTTTGATTTCCCTGGCCTTGCGGCGCTATCAGGGAATTGCTGGGCCTGTAGCTCAATGGTCAGAGCGGACCGCTCATAACGGTTTGGTTGCAGGTTCGAGTCCTGCCGGGCCCATTTTTCGCCCGTAACCGGGCGAAAAATCCCCCGGAGGGACGCGAGTTTAGTTTGAGCGGCTGATTCACTGCTCCGGCGTGCCGCCTCCGCAGATCAGACGCTGGGCTGCCAAGACAGACCCTCGCGCGGCACTGCCGCGCGAGTATCGGGATTTCGTGAGTCCCGAGACAATCAGCTTAAACCGCGTCGGGCAAAAATCCCCCGGAGGGCGCAACCCTTTGCGGATTTCACCCGCGCGCATTCTGCTCTATTACCCCCTCACGAAACCCCCTAACCGCATCAGGTCCCCCGCCCCATGGCCGCCTATCAATATGTCTATGTCATGAAGAACCTCACCAAGTCCTATCCGGGCGGGCGAGAGGTCTTCAAGGGCATCACCTTGTCCTTCCTGCCCACCGCCAAGATCGGCGTGCTGGGCCCGAATGGCGCGGGTAAATCCACGCTCATGCGCATCATGGCCGGGCAGGATAAGGATTTCGGCGGTGAGGCTTGGGCGGCGGAAGGCGCCAAGGTTGGTTATCTGCCACAGGAACCGCATCTCGATCCCAATCTGACCGTGGGTGAGAATGTGCGCGCGGCCTTTGCCGAGCTTTCCGCAAACCTCGCCCGCTTCAACGAAATCTCCGAAAAATTCGCTGAGGAAATGAGCGAAGATGAGATGAACAACCTGCTCGCCGAACAGGCGGAATTGCAGGAAAAAATTGATGCGGTGAATGGTTGGGAAATTGACAGGCAGGTGGATATTGCGCTCGATGCGCTGCGCTGCCCGCCGGCCGATAGCGCAGTGACGCATCTGTCGGGTGGCGAACGCCGCCGTGTGGCATTGTGCCGGCTATTGCTGGAAAAGCCTGATCTGCTGCTGCTGGACGAACCGACCAACCATTTGGATGCGGAAAGCGTTTCCTGGCTGGAAAAGACGCTGCGCGAATA
Source organism: Roseomonas sp. (assembly GCA_044356095.1). Taxonomy (GTDB): domain Bacteria; phylum Pseudomonadota; class Alphaproteobacteria; order Acetobacterales; family Acetobacteraceae; genus Neoroseomonas. Next base: position 6,712 of record JBIKWX010000148.1, on the reverse strand, counting down.
TCAGGGCGCGGTGTTGATCGTAACGCATGACCGCTACTTCCTGGACAATGTGACGGGCTGGATTTTGGAAGTGGATCGCGGGCGCGGCATTCCTTATGAGGGGAATTATTCGGCCTATCTGGAAGCCAAGCGCAAGCGCCTGTCGCAGGAAGAACGCGAAGAAACCGCGCGGCAACGGCAATTGGCTGAAGAACAGGAATGGATCGGGCGCTCGCCCGCAGCGCGGCAGGCAAAATCCAAGGCGCGTATCGCAGCCTATGAGGATTTGCTCCGCCGCAGCCAGGAAAAGGCACCGGACCCGACCGAAATCACCATCCCGCCCGCACCGCGGCTCGGCAATACCGTCATTGTGGCCGAGAATCTGTCAAAAGGTTTTGGTGACCGGCTGCTGATTGACAATCTGTCCTTCAAGCTGCCGCCGGGCGGCATTGTTGGCGTGATCGGGCCAAATGGCGCGGGTAAATCCACGCTATTCAAGATGATCACGGGCGGTGAAAAACCCGATTCAGGCAGCCTTATCGTCGGCGATAGTGTGCAGCTTGGCTATGTGGATCAAAGCCGCGATAGCCTGAATGATACGCGTACCGTTTGGGAAGAAATCTCTGACGGGTTGGATATGATCACCATCGGCAAGCGGAGTGTGCCTTCGCGCGCCTATGTGGCCGCCTTCAACTTCAAAGGTGGTGATCAGCAAAAGCGCGTTGGCGTGCTTTCCGGTGGTGAACGCAATCGCGTGCATCTCGCGAAGATGCTGAAGCGCGAACACAACGTCATTCTGCTTGACGAACCGACCAATGATTTGGATGTGGATACGCTCCGTTCCTTGGAAGAAGCGTTGATGGATTTTGCCGGTTGCGCGGTGATCATCAGCCACGATCGCTTTTTCCTGGACCGCCTGGCCACGCATATCCTGGCCTTTGAAGGTGATAGCCATGTGGAATGGTTTGAAGGCAATTTCCAAGCCTATGAGGAAGACAAGCGCCGGCGCCTGGGCGCGGATGCGACGGAGCCGCATCGCATCAAATACCGGCCCTTGCAGCGGTGAGCCAAACACTTGGTGCGCTGCATACGCCGCGCGGGATCACCACCGCGCGGCTTTCGCTGCTGCCGCCAGCGCCGGAGCAATTGCCGGATCTTATTCGCCTTAAGGCCGATGAACGCGTCTTCGGCTTCATGCTGCATGGCACGCGTAGCGCCGAACGCACGCGGGAAGAATTGGAAGATGATATCGAATTCTGGGCGGTGCGCGGCTACGGCACCTGGTCGGTCTTTGTGCGCGGCAGTGGTGAGTTTCTGGGCATTTGCGGGCTGATGGAACGCCCCGATGGGCGGGGTGTGGCGCTCCGCTATGCGCTGTGGCCGGAATGTCGCGGCAAGGGCTATGCGCGGGAAGCGGCCCGTGCCGCGCTGGATTTCGGCCATGCGGCGGGGCTTTCGCGCATCATCGCGGTGGCGCGCGAAACCAATGAGGCATCACGCCAGGTGATGGAAGATATCGGCATGCGCCCGGCGGGTGGTTTCACTCATAAGGGGCATGCGATGGTAGTCTATGAAAGCGTGAAGCCCGGCTGATCAGCCGCCCTCACGCGCGGTCAAGCGCCCGCATGGCCTGGCGCGGCGTTTCTTCCGCCGGAACCTGGGTTGCGGGTCTGCCAGGGAACATAAGCTGATCCCGATTCCATAACCCCCATGGCAAGAAGCGCGATCTGACATTCCATCGGATCGAACACTGCTCCAAGGCGCTCAGATACCGCTCATTCATCCAGGCAACCGCTCATTCAATCGCCCGATACGGCCATTCGGCCCTCCCCGTATATCCGCAGCAGCCGTTGGTTCGCGCTCCCCAGGCGGCGCGGCTCGGCGCATCCGAACACATCCTTTCATGGAGTCTTGTCTATGAATTTTCGTCGTTTTCTTGGCCTGGCTGTCGTGCTGGCCTGCCTTGTCGGCCAGGCAGGGCCTTCGCTGGCACAGACCGAACCGCGGGGCGTCTATGCCACGGTCTATGGCCAGGCGAGCTGGCTTGGTTCCACCTCCTTCAACGAGGTCGGCAATGCCGGCTTCGGCTCCGGGCTTGAAGCAAGCTTCAATACCGGCTTCGGCTTGGGCGCCAATATCGGCTTCCAGTTCGGCAATGGCTGGGCCACGGAACTTGAGTGGAATTATCGCAGCCACCCGCTCGATTCACTGACCAAGGGCGGCGCAACGCTGGCAACGGATGGCGATTTCGCCTCAAACATCCTTTTCATCAACGGTTTGCGCCGGTTTGTGGGCCTGACCAGGGGGTGGACACCCTATCTCGGCCTTGGGGTCGGCTGGGTGCAGGAAATAGACCTCGACCTCAATACAAGTTCCAACCAACGCGCCTGGTCGGAGCAAGGCAAGTTTGGCGTGCAATTCATTGCGGGTGGGGAAATCCCGCTCGGCAATGCCTGGCGGCTGGTGACGGATGTCCGTTTCCTGGCCTTGGGCGGCATTGATATGCCGGCAGAATCGGGCGTTACCGGGCGACTTTCCAAGCCGGACTATAACCCCGTGTCGCTCCAGGTCGGGCTTAAGCGCTTGTTCTGAACCAAGCCTGCCGAAGGTTGCGGTGGCGCGGGGGGGATTTCATACCGCGCACCGTCGCCGAAGCGCGCCAGAACCTCGGCCTTCCGGCGCCGGCTGACCGGCACCTGGCGACCATCGCTCATGTCACAAATGGCCGCGTCACCGCTTCGGCGGATGCTGCGGACATGCCGCGCGCTGACCCACCATGACCGATGGATGCGCATGCCGCCTGCCCCTTCGCCATCCTCAACATCCTGCAAGGACCCAAGCACCAGCGCATTGCCGCGCGTAGTCCAAACCCGCAGGTATTGCAGCTCGGAAGAAACGGCAATCAGATCAACGCCCAATTCGCGCGGCAAAGCGGCGCGCCATGCGGGTGGTTCTGGGCTGGCGCTCTCGGCTGGGCTTGGCAAGGGCAGGGGCGCCGGCATTGGTGCCTGGGCTTGCGGCACCGAAACCAAGGGTGCTGCCTGGCTGTAAAGCCGCGGCCAGGAAATCAGCAGCCAGGCGGCGGTCACCGGGCCCACAACATCGCTGAATTCCCGCAGCATGACCGCAAGGCCGAAGCCCAATTGCGGCGCCAAATCATCATCATCATCAATCGTGGCCGGGAAGCCGAGCGCCTGCTGCATCAGGCCCTCACCGATCAGCCAATAAACCGGCGCCAGTACGAAGGATCCGACCACACCGCTGGCCGCAACCAGCAGCCATGCGGGCCATGTGCTCAGTTTAGGCAGGCGGCGCATCAGATGCAGAACGCGGTGCAGCACGGCGAGGCCGATGCCGATCTGGAGCGCCCAGAATAGCGCCAACCAGGGCCAATTTGCGGTGAATCCGGGGTCTGGCCGCAACACCATGATAAGGGCCCAAAGCGCAGCCCCGGCACCCCAGAGGTAAAGCGCAATGGACCGTGGGGCGGCTGCGCCCGCTGCAAGTTGCGCGGTGTTCATCGGATCGTCGCGGCGGGGGCAAAACAGGGGCGAAGTGCGCGGCAGCCCCGAAGGTCCCGCCGATGGCGGGCGGACCGTTGATCTGATTCCTCCAGGAGGATTGCCGAGAATTCCTTATTCACTGCCGCCGATATCCGTGGATGAATTTGCGCAACGCCAGACCTGTTCCCAGGATATGATGGCGATTCAGCGAATTTGGAAGGGTGTCGCGCTTGATTATGAAGCATGCTCGCGAGGTCCGCCTCAAGTCCTAAGTGGCTTGGACCTTTGCCGGGCGGCCGTGGAAGGGTAGCCGGCTGATCAGCCGCCCTCACGCGATGCCAATTGGGCGATCTGCCCGCGCATGGCATCCAGCAAGGACGCCACTTTCCCGCTGTTACGCTGAATAACGGCGGAATATTCGCTACGGGTCGTGAGCCGCAAAGATGTACCCTCCGCGATCACATCCACCACTTTTGGCTGACCATTGATTTCGGCCACTCGCCAATCCAGCGTGAAGGCTGGCGTATTGGGCCGTTCGACCAGCGTGCTGACCAAGGCATCTTCCTCGGTCCGCTGCTGCGAACGGCCCAGAGAAAATTTCACGCCGCGATATTCGCCAAACCGGGCAGAGAGGTTGCGGATGATGATCTCATCAAAAAGCTTCAGGTAATCCTGCAATTCGGCGGGCGATGCCTGGCGCACATAGCGGCCCAGAATAAAGCGGCCCGTGCCTTCAATGTCTATGGCGGTGCGCAGGATGCTGGCCACCCTATCGCGCCGCTGTGTCTGATTGAGGCGCGGGTCATTGATGGCGTTCACCAGATCCTGCCCGGCCCTATCCACAAAGGCAGTGGCGCGGGTGATATCCATCTGCTGCGCGCGGGCTGGTGTGGCACCAAAAACCACGAGACTTGCAAGCACCAGGCGGCGGGAAACCAGATCAGGTCGCATCACTGAGGCTCCAGAACGCCTTGACCAAAGCCGATACCACCGGCGGGCGCCACCGCGCCACCAGGGCCATCCTTGTTCAGGATTTCAAAGCTGCGACGCTGGCGATAGGCGGACCGCAAGGTCGCGTAAGGGTCCAATGAGGTCTTGCGCACCATGTCGAAGGGTTCCAGCAGGGCTTCGCGCGTATCCACCACGGTCATGCCGATGCGTGTGTAATTCCACACATCGAGTATTTGCCCCTGGCCAATCAGCGATTGCGGATTGGTGTAGACATCAATCGCGAAGCCCGTCAGGTCGCGCGCTGTTGTGGGGCCAAGCAGGGGAACGAACATGTAAAAACCCTCTCCCACGCCCCAAACGGCGAGGGTCTGGCCCATATCTTCGGAATGGCCGTGCACATCATAGCGGCGACCCACATCCACAATGCCGGCAATACCAATGGTAGAATTGACGATGAAACGCCCGAGCGTTTCGCGCGCGCGCGTCACATTGCCTTGCAGCAAATCACCGGTCAGGATGGTCGGCGTGCGCAGATTGCCGAGTACATTGCGAATGCCGGACCGGACTGGCTTTGGCAGCAGGTCCCGATAGGCTTCCGCAATCGGTTGCAGCACGGCCTTGTCTATCGCTTCATTCACTTCGAACATGACACGATTTGCAGGTTCAAAGGGGTCGTTGTTTTCGCGGAATTCCTGCAGCGCCTCAGGGTCATCGGCGGGCGGACGCGTGGCGCAGCCCGCCAGTAGCAGAAGGGCGAGCGCGGCGCAGCCGAGGAGGCGGGTTAGGGAGGAGATCATCAACAGTATCTAGCGCGAAAAACCCGGATTCGGGAACCGCATAACGCAAACCGGACGCCCTTGCCAAGATGGCCCTGATGGGCAAAGGGGGGCGCGGTTGCGGAAGGCCCAAAGCCTCACCATTTCGGGATATGATATGAACAACCTGACCCCTGGCCCCTTGGCCCGCTGGCTGACTGGCCCGCGTTTCAGCGCCCTGCCTGCCCCGGCTGCCCTGCCGGCGCCGCGGCTTTCCTTTGAATTCTTCCCGCCCAAGACAGATAGGCTGGAAGAACAGCTCTGGGCCTGTATTCGGCGCCTGGAACCGCTTGGTCCGCGCTTTGTCTCAGTGACTTACGGCGCAGGGGGCAGCACGCAGGAACGCACCCACGCGACCGTGGCCCGCCTGGTGGCGGAAACCAGCCTGACCCCGGCGGCGCATCTGACCTGTGTGGGTGCCACGCGGGATGAGGTGGATGAGGTCGCTCGGCGCTATTGGGCGGCCGGTGTGCGCCATATTGTGGCCTTGCGGGGTGATCCCCCCGCCGGGGCTTCGGAATATGTGCCTCATCCTGGCGGTTATGCGCAGGCTGAGGATCTGGTGCGGGGCCTGAAGCGCATTGGCGATTTTGAGATCAGTGTGGGCGCCTATCCGGAAACCCATCCAGCGGCGCTGTCAGCGGATGCGGATCTGGATTTCCTGAAGCGCAAGATTGATGCGGGGGCGACGCGCGCCATTACGCAGTATTTCTTTGAGGCCGAGACATTCCTTCGTTTCATTGATCGCTGCCATGCCAAGGGCATTACGGTGCCGATCGTGCCGGGTATTTTGCCGGTCTCCAATTTCCAGCAGGTGGTGAAGTTCTCGGCCATGTGTGGCGCGAGTGTGCCGGCCTGGATGGGCCAGTTGTTTGAGGGGCTGGAGGAAGATGCGGAGACGCGGCGCATGGTGGCTGCCGTGGTGGCGGCGGAGCAGGTGCGTCTATTGCAGGCCAATGGCGTTGATGAGTTCCATTTCTATACCCTGAACCGCCCCGATCTGACCTACGCCATCGCGCATATCCTAGGTGCCCGCCCGCGCCGGGATTGATTTCGTGTCGCCGGGGGCGCGGGGGCAGCGCCCCTGCTTCTGCCCATGGTTTGTGTTGTAGGTTATAGTCATTCCATGCAGACCCTTTTCTCCCCCGCCCAATTGGCCGACCCGGATATTGCCGAGAGCAACCTCATCCTGCGGAGCTGTGTCCATTGCGGGATGTGTACCGCAACCTGCCCCACCTTCTTGTTGCGGGGTGATGAGTTGGATTCGCCTCGGGGCCGGATTTATCTGATCAAGGATATGTTGGAGTCTGGGCGTCCGGCGAGTGAGTTGGAGGTCCGGCATATTGATCGCTGCCTGTCGTGCCTGTCCTGCATGACGACCTGCCCTTCCGGGGTGCATTACATGCATCTGGTGGATCATGCGCGCGCCTATATTGAAAAGACCTATCAGCGCCCGGCGGCGGA
>JBIKWX010000147.1:0-8603 GCA_044356095.1 Roseomonas sp. | reverse complement strand
GATTTCGGCGGCCATGCGGGCGGCGACCGTATCGGCATCCCCCACCAGCATGAAGGACCCCATTTCTTCCAGGCTTGGCTCGCCTTCCCAGGTTTTTTCCACCAGCAGGCCGCCATCCATTTCCTGTTCCTTGCGGCGCAGGCTTTGGGACAGGCGGATTTGCCAGCGGGCGTTCTCCAAAAAGGCCATGGCTTCGGCCTTGTCATCCGTCACGCAGAAGGGGCGCATGGCGCCGAAGCGCAACGCCTCGGGCGATTTGCCGGCGGCGCGCCAAATATCTTCAAAGCGCCGGCGTGCGGCGGCCAAAAGGGCAGGGGTGAAGTGGCGGGGGGTTACCATCACCACGCAGTCGCGTTGGGCTGCGTAGCGGTGCAGGTCGGGGTTGTCGCCGGCCACCCAAATCTCCGGCAGTTTGCCGGCGGGGCGGGGGGCGATGTGGGTTTGCGGCAGGGAATAATATTCGCCTTCGTGGGAGAAGGTCTCGCCGCCAAAGGCCTTTTCCATCATGGCCATCACTTCCAGCAGCCGATGCGGCGCTTCCTGAAGGGATGCATCGAAGCGTTCAAACTCATAAGGCTGGTACCCGCTGCCAACGCCGAGCACGAGCCGCCCATGGGTTAGCGAATCCACCATGCCGATTTCGGCGATCAGGCGGGAAGGGTGGTACAGCGGCACGATCACCACGCCGGAAGCGAGTTTGATCCGCGATGTCTCGCCCGCCAGCCGCGCCAGCATCATCAGCGGCGATGGGCAGACGCAGTAGTTGGAGAAGTGATGCTCGGCGAACCAGGCGATGTTGAAGCCGGCGGCTTCCGCGGCCTTCACCTGGGCGATGGTCTGGTCATAGATCGCGGCCGTGGGCACGCCGCGATTGCGATAGCCCATGAGGTTGAAAATACCGACATCCATGGCGCGGTTCCTTCCTTTTGCTTTGCGCCATGCTGCGCCGAAGTTCCGGCGGGCTCAAGCCCTGCCAGCTTGCGTTGCGGGGCCGGGCAGGGTGTTCTGCGGGCGGTTCCAAGGGTGATTCCATGATCGTGATCGGCAAGGGCAGCGTGCAAAGCGGCGAATGCGATGTGATGGGGCATATGAATGTGCGCCATTACCTTGCCCGCGCGGGGGATGGGCTGGCTTGGCTTGGCCTGGCGATTGGCATTACGCCGGATCGCGGCTTTTTCACGCCGGTGGATCAGCATATCCGCTTTTTGCGCGAAATGGCGGCGGGGACTCCCTTCACGATTTTCGGCGGCGTTGTGGCGCGGCGCGGGGATCAACTGCGCGCCTATGTGGAAATCAGGAATAGCGGCACGGGGGTGGCCTCGGCCGCGCTGGTTTCGGATATTGAATTGCGGGACCCGGCCTCGGGCGCAATCCTGCCGCTGCCGGTGGGGTTGGATGATAAAATCGCCGGTCTTGCCACCACCCTGCCGGATCACGCCGGGCCGCGTGGCCTGCCTTTTGATCCCATCCGCCCGCTGCCCGATGCCGTCGGCGCCGCCGCCTTGGGCCTGACCGATGCCTATATCGGCGCCATCCGGGCTGAGGATTGTGATCGCGCCGGGTTGATGCGCCCGGATGTGGTGATTTCGCGCATTTGGGATGGCGTGCCCAATCTGCGCTTTCCGGGGGCGGAACTTGGCGCGCGCGAAGAAGGCTTGGGCAGCGCGGCCTTGGAATATCGGTTGGTCTATCTGCAACCGATGCGGATGGGCGATTTGCTGATCATCCGAAGCGGCCTGCGGGCGCTCGGTGAGAAAACCACCACCTGGACGCATTTGCTGCATGATGGGGTGACTGGCGCGCCGGTTGCGGCGGCGGAAGCGGTCGGCGTCAGCTTTGACCTTAAGGCGCGCAAGGCGGTGGCGATCCCGCCTGAGAGAAGGCGGTTGCTGGAAGGCTTGCTGGTGCCGGGGCTGGGGTTGTGACGTCTCCGCGCGAAATTCGCTTCAATGCTTTTGACATGGCCTGTGTCGGCCATATCCAGCAGGGCATGTGGCGCCATCCTCGGGATCGCTCGGCTGACTATCTTTCGCTTGACTATTGGATGGGCCTCGCGCGGCTTTTGGAAGAAGGCCTGTTTGATGGGCTGTTTCTGGCCGATGTCTTGGGCATTTATGATGTGCATGGCGGCAATGGCGATGCGGCCATCAGGAATGCGGTGCAGGTGCCGCTACTCGACCCCATGCTGCTTGTGCCGGCCATGGCGGCAGCCACGCGCAATCTTGGCTTTGGCGTGACGTGCAACCTCGCATGGGAAAGCCCGGCCCTGCTGGCGCGGCGTTTCTCAACGCTGGATCATCTGACGCAAGGGCGCATCGGCTGGAATATCGTGACGGGCTATTTGGATAGCGCCGCACGCGCCATGGGTCTGGATCGGCAAATGGCGCATGATGATCGCTACGATCTGGCCGATGAGTATATGGAAATCGTCTATCGGCTGTGGGAGGAATCCTGGGCCGTCGACGCGGTTAAGCGAGACCGCGCGGCGGGCATCTACGCCGATCCCGCGCGCGTGCAGCGCATCCGCCATGAAGGCCGGCAATATCGGCTGGATGCGCCGCATCTGGTGGAACAATCCCCGCAACGCACGCCGGTTTTGTATCAGGCCGGCGCTTCGGATCGCGGGCGCGGTTTTGCCGCGCGCCATGCCGAATGCGTCTTTGTGAATGGCGGACCAAAGCCGCATGTCGCGAAGCTGGTCGCCGATTTACGCGCCCGCGCCGCGCCCCGCCCGATCCGCGTCTTTGTCGGCGCCACGCTGATCATTGGCCGCACGCGGGCGGAGGCTGAGGCGAAGCTCGCCGAATACCGCCAGCATGCCAGTATTGAGGGCGCCTTGGCGCATGCCTCCGCTTCGCTGGGCATAGATTTGGCGCGTTTTGCCCCCGATGAGGAATTGCCCGATGCCGGGCAAAGCCAGGCCATCCGTTCCAATGTGGAAGCTTTGCGCGCCGCCGCACCGCGCGCGACCAAGCGCGCGCTGATGGACCGCATGGTGCTCGGCAGCCGCCAGCCCCCCATCATCGGCAGCGTGGATGAAGTGGCCGAGGAACTGATTGCCTGGATGGACCAGGCAGATGTAGATGGCTTCAACCTGTCGCGCACTGTTACACCGGAATGTCTGGAAGATGTGGTGCGGCTTTTGGTGCCTGCGCTGCAGGAACGCGGGCGCTATAAGCGGGCTTACACGCCGGGCACCTACCGCGAAAAGCTTTTTGGCGCCGGGCCTTTGCTGGCGGCGCCTCACCCGGCGGCGGGGTGGCGTCAGGCCGGGTGATTTCCCGCCGCGCCTTTCTGGCCTAACCTTATCCCATCATTGAGAAGGACTACCCAAATGGATGGCATGCAATTGCCGGCCCCGGCCGCCCTGACAGCGCGTTACGGCGCCGGCGCCGAACCCAAGGCCGGCCCGTGGAATGAGACGATTTCGCTGCTGCTCTCGCACCGTTCCGTGCGCGGCTATCGCCCCGATGCGCCGCCCGCCGGCACGCTGGAAATGCTGATTGCAGCGGCACAATCAGCGGCGACGTCATCCAATTTGCAAACCTGGTCAGCGGTTTCGGTGAATAATCCGGAAAAGCGTAAGGCGCTGGCGGAAATTGCAGGCGGGCAGAGGCATATCGAACAATGCCCGATCTTCCTGGTCTTTATTGCCGACGTGTCGCGCAATGAACGCCTGGGCGAACAGGAAGGTGCCGCACTCGCCGGCATGCCCTTCCTCGAAACCTTCCTGGTCGCAGCCATTGATGCGGGGCTTGCCGCGCAGAACGCCGTGGTGGCGGCGGAAAGCTTGGGCCTTGCCACGGTGTACATCGGGGCTTTGCGCAATGATGTGCCGCGCGTGGCTGCCATGCTTGGCCTGCCGCCAGGTGCCGCCCCGGTCTTTGGGCTTTGCGTGGGCTATGCCGCGCCGGGCAAGGAAAGCGCGGTGAAGCCGCGCTTGTCTCAGGAAGCAGTGCTGCATCACGAAACCTATTCAACTGCCAAGGAAAAGGCGCTGCGTGCTTCCTATGATGAAAAGCTTGCCGAATATTCCAAGCGCTATGAAATGGCGGCGGATAACTGGTCTCAGCGCGTGATTTCGCGCATTGGTTCCATCAGTGCGCTGCGTGGGCGCGATGGGCTGAAGGCCGCGCTGCGCTCCCTCGGCTTCCCGCTGAAATAAGGAAAACGCTCATGCGCCTTGGTCAAGCCAGCCCCGCCCGCGCCACCACACGCTTGCGCGCTTTGTTGAAGGAACCCGCACCGCTGATCCTGCCGGGCTGCTTCAACGCCATGTCGGCCCGTATTCTGGAACATGCGGGTTTCCCGGCGCTTTATATGTCGGGCTATGGCACTTCGCTCAATCTGCTCGGCCTGCCCGATGCTGGGCTGATTACGCTGACCGAAATGGCGCTGAATGCGAAGCTGATCGCCTCAGCCGTGCGCGCGCCATTGATTGCCGATGCCGATACGGGCTTTGGCAATGCCATCAATGTGGTGCGCACGGTGGAAGAATATATCCGCGCCGGTGTCGCGGGGATGCATTTGGAAGACCAGGTGGCGCCCAAGCGTTGCGGCCATGTGGCCGGGCGGGAAGTGATTGCGCGGGAAGAAGCGGTGCTGAAAATACGCGCCGCTTGCCAAACGCGTGATGCGCTAGACCCTGATTTTGTGATCATCGCGCGCACGGATGCGCGCGGCGCGCATGGCGGTTCCATGGAAGAAGCCATCACCCGCGCCAATGCGTTTTTGGATGCGGGTGCGGACCTCGCTTTCGTGGAAGGGCCGAAGGACAAGGAAGAGGTCGCGCATATCTGCCAGGCGGTGAAAGGCCCGGTGTTCTACAACATGACCGGCATTTCACCCCGCTTCACGGCGGAAGAAATGGCCGCCATCGGCATTCGCGCCTGCATCCTGCCGGGTGCGGCGATGCGCGCCACCATCATGGCGATCCATGATTTCGCCACCACGCTGAAGGCCGAAGGCCCCATGGCCGAAGCCGCTTATGATGCGCGCTTCAAGCAGCACCCGATGGGCAATTTGCATGGCTTCGCCGGCTTTGACCGCATCCGCGAAATGGAAGCCGAATTCCTGCCCGCCGAAGCGTCAGAGAAATACCAAGGCGGCCTTGGCTACGCACCCAAGGCAGCCGAATAAGTTAAAGGTGCTGCCAGGGGCTAGCGCGTGTTGCGTTCACATGAGTTCACGCAACCCGCTCTACACATTTGTTTTTCGAGCATCTTCACCCGTTCAGATGATTCCATCTGAACGTGATCTGCTCTGAGGCCGCGCCATGTCCCCCGCCACGCTCGCCGGCTGCGGTGCGCTGATCCTCTGGGCGTTTCTCGCTTTGCTGTCGCGGCTCGCTGCCGGGATTCCGCCTTTGCAGCTCACCGCCATGGGCTTCGCCATCGGCGGCGGCGTTGGGCTGGCCGTGGTGTTGGCGCGCGGGCAGGCCGCGGCGCTGGGCCAGGGGCCGCTCGCCTGGGCGCATGGCGTGGGCGGGCTGTTTGGCTATCACGCGCTCTACTTCCTCGCCTTTGCCCTGGCGCCGGCGCTGGAAGTGAACCTCATCAATTATCTTTGGCCACTGCTGATCGTGCTGCTCGCCGCGCCGATCCGCGGGCTGCGGCTCGGCCCCGTGCGGCTTGCTGGCGTGGCGCTCGGCTTCGCCGGCTGCGCCCTGCTTGTGGGGCCCGGCGCGTCCTTCCCGCCGGGGGCACTGCCCGGCTTCATCGCCGCAGCCGGCTGCGCGGTGGTCTGGGCGGTCTATTCGGTCACCGCCGGCACGGCACGGCTCGCCCGCGTCCCGACCGAAGCGGTGGCGGGCTTCTGCCTGGCGACGGCGGCGCTGGCCGCTGTGCTGCACCTAGGCCTTGAGAGCACCGTGGCGCCGGATGCCCGGCAATGGCTAACGGTGCTGCTGCTTGGCCTGGGGCCGGTCGGCGCGGCCTTCTTCTTGTGGGATGTCGGGATGAAGCGCGGCGACCCGCGGCTGCTTGGCACGCTGGCCTATGCCGTGCCGGTCGCCTCAACCCTGCTGCTGATCGCCGCCGGAGAGGGCGAGCTATCCTGGCGCGCCGCGCTGGCGACGTTGATGGTCGCGGGCGGCGGCTTCATTGCGGCGCGGGCGAAGTAGGCTGCTTGGTTCTGGCAGCGGCAGCACGCCGGGCAGATGCTTCGCGATGTTGCGCGACCAGGGCAGGTCCGGCATCCTCGGCCCACTCGTTGCGTGGGCAAAGACAGCCAACAGCAACACACAAACGGAGCGAAACAATGGACGGCACCCCGAAACTCGCCTGCCCCTGGGATCGGACAGAGGAATCCCTCGGCAATGTTGTCGAATTGCAGCACGTCAATCTGCAAGTGCCGGATCAATTGAAGGCGACAGCCTTCTACATCAGCGCGCTTGGCCTGACGCGTGACCCGTATTTGATGACGGGCATTGACAATATGTGGGCCAATGCCGGCATCAGCCAATTCCATTTGCCAAGCGGCCCCGCGCAGGTATTGCGCGGCACGACGGGCCTTGTGCTGCCGGATCGTGCGCAATTGCTGCATCGGCTGGATCGCGCACGGCGCTGGTTGGAAGGCACGCAATACAGCTTCACCGAGGCTGAGGATCATGTGGATGTGACTTGCCCCTGGGGCAATCGCATGCGCTGCCATAGCCCGGATGCGGAAAAGCTTGGCCGCATCACGCTCGGCATGCCTTATGTCGAATTCGATGTCGCGCATGGCACGCTGCCTGGCATTGCGCGGTTCTATGAGCAGATCATCGGCACCAGTACGGCGATGCGCGATGGCCTGCTTTATGTGCGCGTGGCGCGGGAGCAATTCCTGATCTTCCGCGAAACCGACAAGCCGCAACCCGCTTTTGATGGCCACCATGTCCAATTGGCCTTTGTGGATTTCGGCGGCATTTACAACAGGCTCAATGAACGTGGGCTGATTTCGCGCGAAGACAGCGCGCATCAATACCGCTTCATCAAGGTGGTGGACCCGAATGATGGGCGCGTGCTGTTCGAAGTGGAACATGAAATCCGCAGCATGACGCATCCCTTGTTCATGCGCCCGTTGGTTAATCGCAATGCGGCGATTACCAATAATTACTACGCTCCAGGGAATGAGGCCGCGGTCTGGGCCATGCCGCCGGCTTAATCTCCGCTAAGGGCCGCCCCTGCCGCTAGGGGCGCGAGCGGCGCGGCAAGCGATACCCCCGCGCCAAGCAGCAGCAGGAATGGCGCGGCAGAAAGCCCGGCGCTGGCGGCTTCAATCGCTGCCGCGCCGAAAATCACCGCCGGAATCGCGAGCGGCAAAACCAGCAAGGGCAGCAGCACGCCGCCCCGCCTGGCGCCGAGCGTCAGCGCCGCGCCCAAAGTGCCGAGCAGCGACAAAAGCGCGGTCGCGAGCGCGAGGGCCACCATCGCCACCCCCCAGGCTTCCACCGGCAGGTTTAGCATCGCCGCCGCGATGGGTGTTGCGGCAATCAGCGGTAAGCCCGTGGTCAGCCAATGGCCAAGCGCCTTGGCCGCCGCCAGCACGCCGCGCGGCAGGCCGGAAAGCAGCAATTGATCGAGCGAGCCATCCTCCGCCTCCGCCCCAAAAAGCCGATCAAGCGGCAAAAGCGCGGCGAGCAATGCGGCGGCGAGCAAGGCGCCCGGGGCAAGGCGGGAGAGGGTCTCCGGCGCCGGGCCGACACCAAAGGGGAAAAGGGCCGCCACCAGCACGAAAAACAGCACGGCGGCCAGCGTATCGGAGGGGTGGCGAAGCGCGAGCTTCCATTCCCGCCCGAGTACCGCCAGGAACCCACCAAACACGCCCCCGCTCATAGCTTCAGCTCCCGCGCATCTGGCAGCGGCAAGGGCAAATGGGTCGCGGCCAGAATGGCGCCGCCGGCAGCACGGTGACGCGCCATCAGCGTGCCCAGCCGCGCGACAGAGGCCGCATCCAACCCAAGGCTAGGTTCATCCAGGAGCCAAAGCCGCGCCGGCGCCAAGGCCAGCCGCGCCAAGGCTAAACGCCGCCTTTGCCCAGTGGACAACACCCGCCCCGGCAGTGACGCCAGCGCGCCAAGGCCAAGCGCTTCCAGGGCGGGGGTCACTTCGCCGCCCCAAAGCGCGGCATAAAAGGCCAAATTTTCCGCCACGGTCAGCGCCGGCTTCAGCGCATCCTGGCTGGAGATATAGCGCAGCCTCAGCGCATGGCCGGCAGGGTCTGACCGCGCGGGCGTGCCTTCCAACAGCACCTCACCGCCCGCCGTCGGCAGCAGCCCGGCAATCACGCGAAGCAAGCTTGATTTGCCGGCACCATTGGCCCCGGTTAGCAGCAGCGCGGCGCCCGCCGGCACGGAGAAGCTGAGCCCAGCAAAAATCGCCCGATCACCGCGGATGCAGGCAAGGTCCAACACGTCCAAAATGGGTTGCCCCGCCGCCAAAATCCGCCCCCTCGCCAATGGACCGCATCCCGTCCTCATGCTTTAAAGCCGCCATTAGCGCGGTCACGCAAGGCCAGCGCGCTTGAGGAAGGGTAATCAGCCATGCGGATGATCGGGCAAGACAGCCTGAAGACTCGTCGCACGCTCAGTGTTGACGGCAAGACCTATCATTATTTCAGCCTGC
>JBIKWX010000146.1:0-8620 GCA_044356095.1 Roseomonas sp. | reverse complement strand
CCGGTTCAGGTCATGGCCATGCCGAGCGGCTGGTCCCTGATCGCGGGGGTAATTTCACCCGATCAGGCTGAGGGTGGGGGCGGGGCTTGCCGAGCCGCGCGGCCCCTGCCAAACCCTGCCCCTGTTCATGACCGAAGATTTGCCCAATCCCGCCCTGCTGCCCGCTGGCTTTGCCGATCTGTTGCCGCCCGATGCGGCGCGAGAGGCCGCCTTGGTGGAAGCCATGATGGCCGCCTTCGCCCAGCATGGCTATGAACGCGTCAAGCCGCCGCTATTGGAATTTGAAGATAGCCTGCTGACCGGTTCGGGCGCTGCGGTGGCGGACCAAACCTTTCGCCTGATGGATCCTGTCAGCCAACGCATGATGGGGCTGCGTGCCGATACCACGCCGCAAGTGGCGCGCATTGCCGCCACGCGGCTCGCGGCTGAACCGCGCCCCTTGCGGCTTTGCTATGCAGGGCAGGTGTTGCGCGTGCGTGGCACGCAATTGGCCCCCGAACGCCAGCTTCCCCAGGCCGGGATTGAAGTGATCGGCAGCGACGCGATTGAAGCCGATGCCGAGGTGGCGATTGTGGCGGTGGAAGCCCTCGCCGCGATTGGCGTTGCCCCCGTCAGCCTGGATGTCATGCTGCCGAGCCTGACGCCCGCCTTGCTTGATGCGGCGGGGTTGGCACCGGCTTTGCGCGCCAGCCTGGCCCGTGCGCTGGACCGCAAGGATAGTGCAGCGGTGGAAGCGGCGGTGCGCGAAGCAGGCGTGGCGATGCTGCGCTGCCTGCCAGTGCTGATGGCCGCTTCCGGCCCGGCGCCTGCCGCGCTGGCCGCCTTGCAACAGGCAGCACTGCCCGCCGCCGCGCGCGCCTTGGCGCAGGATGCGGCCGCCGTGATCGCCGCCATTGCGCGCCGCGCGCCGGGGCTCAGCATCACACTCGATCCCGTGGAGTTTCGTGGCCTTCGCTACCATACCGGTGTGGCCTTCACGCTTTATGGGCCGGGGCTTGGCGGAGAATTGGCGCGTGGCGGGCGTTATGTTTCCCATAATGGCGAACCCGCGACCGGCATGACGCTGTACCCGGATGCCGTGCTGCGCGCCGCACCTCGCGGGGCTGAGCCGGCGCGGCTGTTCATTCCGCTCGGTGCCGATGGCGCGGCCTTCCGCGCGCAGGGTTTTGTGACTGTGGCGGCGTTATCGGCAGCGGATACGCCCGAATCGCTCCGCTGCACCCATTCACTTCAGGAAGGGCGCGCTGTGGCGCTGCCTCGGAAAGGTTGAAACCATGGCCAATGTCGCCGTGATCGGCGCCCAATGGGGTGATGAAGGCAAGGGCAAGGTTGTTGATTGGCTTGCCTCCCGCGCTGATATCGTGGTGCGGTTTCAGGGCGGGCATAATGCCGGCCATACGCTGGTGGTGGGTGATCAGACCTATAAGCTATCCTTGCTCCCTTCAGGTGTGGTGCGCGGCAAGCTTGGCATTATCGGCAATGGCGTGGTGCTGGACCCGGAAGCGCTGCTCTCCGAAATCGCCAAGGTGACCGCGCAAGGGCTTTCCGTGACGCCCGAGAATCTGCGCATCGCCGATAATGTGCCGCTGATCCTGCCGCTGCATCCCGCGCTGGACAAAGCGCGCGAAGCGGCGCGGGGGGATGCGAAAATCGGCACGACCGGGCGCGGCATTGGGCCCGCTTATGAAGACAAGGTAGCGCGGCGGGCGATTCGCTTGTGCGATCTGGCGGAGCCTGAGACGCTTTCTGACAAGCTTGATGAATTGCTGCGCCATCACAATACGCTGCTGCGCGGGCTTGGCGCGCCGGAGTTTGAAAAACAGGCGCTGCTGGATAGCTTGCTCGCGCTGGCGCCGAAGCTGCTGCCCTTCGCTGAAGCCGTGTGGGAAAGGCTGGATGAGGCGCGCAGCAGCGGCAAGCGCGTGCTCTTTGAAGGCGCGCAGGCAGTGA
The DNA here is from genome assembly GCA_044356095.1 of Roseomonas sp. Taxonomy (GTDB): domain Bacteria; phylum Pseudomonadota; class Alphaproteobacteria; order Acetobacterales; family Acetobacteraceae; genus Neoroseomonas. Next base: position 6,670 of record JBIKWX010000146.1, on the reverse strand, counting down.
TGCTGGATGTGGATCACGGCACTTATCCTTACGTCACCAGCAGCAATACGGTCGCCGGCAATGCGGCCGCGGGCGCGGGCATTGGGCCGGATGCGATTGGCTTCGTGCTGGGCATTGCCAAGGCCTATGCCACGCGCGTTGGGTCCGGCCCTTTCCCGAGTGAATTGCATGATGAGATCGGCAAGCGCCTGGGTGAACGCGGTCATGAATTCGGCACCGTTACGGGCCGCCCGCGCCGCTGCGGTTGGTTTGATGCCTGCATGGTGCGCCAGGCGGTGAAGGTTGGTGGCGTGCAGGGCCTGGTGCTGACCAAGCTAGATGTGCTGGATGGCCTGGCTGAATTGAAGATCTGCACTGGCTACACCGTGAATGGCCAGATGATGAAGCGCCTGCCCACGGGCCAACGCGCACAGGCCGCGGCGGAGCCGATTTTTGAGGTGATGCCCGGCTGGCCTGGTTCGACCCGTGGTGCCCGTTCCTATGCCGAATTGCCGGCCGAGGCGGTGAAATACATTCGCCGGATTGAGGAATTGGTCGAAGCCCCCGTGGTGCTGCTTTCCACCAGCCCCGAACGTGACGACACCATCATGATGCGCGACCCCTTTGCGGGGTAGCTGATGGCCGCGCCGCCGATTCTATTTCTGCAGGATATCCGCCAGGGGTTTGGCACCACGCGGTTGCTGGATGGTGCGTCACTTGCCGTGGCCCCTGGGGAGAGGCTGGCGCTGGTCGGGCGGAATGGTTCGGGCAAGTCAACGCTGCTTAAGATTGCTGCCGGGCTGATTGAACCGGAAGCGGGCACGCGCTTTCTGCAACCGGGCGCCACACTGCGCGTCTTGGATCAGGAACCGGATCTGTCTGGCTTTGCCGATGTGATGTCCTATGTCGAAGCGGGGCTTGGGCCGGCGGATGATGCGCATCGTGCGCGGTATTTGCTGGAAAGTCTGGGGCTGAGTGGCGCGGAGGCGCCCGCCGCGCTTTCCGGCGGCGAAGCCCGTCGCGCCGCGCTGGCGCGTGCCTTGGCGCCGGAGCCTGACATTCTGTTGTTGGATGAACCCACCAATCACCTCGATCTGCCGGCGATTGAATGGCTGGAGGCGGAGTTGGCCGCCAGTAGCGCTGCACTCGTGCTGATCAGCCATGATCGGCGCTTTCTGGAAAGCCTCTCGCGCGCCATGGTGTGGCTTGATCGCGGCACGACGCGCCGGCTGGAACAGGGTTTTGGCGCCTTTGAAGCCTGGCGCGATCAGGTGCTGGAAGAAGAAGAACGCGATGCGCATAAGCTGGCGCGCAAGATTGTCCGCGAAGAACATTGGCTGCGCTATGGCGTGACAGCGCGGCGTAAGCGCAATGTCAGGCGGCTCGAAAACCTGCAAACCTTGCGTGCGCGGCGGCGTGAACGCACCACGGCGCCAGGCCGCGTGAGTATGGCGGCGACCGAGGCTGGTGCTTCCGGTAACTTGGTGATTGCCGCTGATCATATCAGCAAATCCTTTGGGGGACGCCCGATCATCACAGGATTTTCCACGCGCATCATGCGTGGTGATCGTGTGGGTATTCTGGGGCCGAATGGTGCGGGCAAAACCACGTTGCTCAATATGCTGATCGGCACGCTGGCGCCTGATGCGGGTCAGGTTCTGCTCGGCGCCGGGATTGAGATGGTCGGGCTGGATCAGCGCCGCGCCGCGCTGGACCCCGCCGTGACACTGGCGGAAGCGCTGACTGAAGGGCGCGGTGATATGGTGCATGTGGGCGGGGCGCCGCGCCATGTCCTTGGCTATATGAAGGATTTTCTGTTCACGCCGGAACAGGCGCGCACGCCGCTCGGTGCGCTTTCAGGCGGTGAGCGTGGCCGACTGATGCTGGCGCGCGCCTTCGCCAAGCCATCCAATCTGTTGGTGCTGGATGAACCGACCAATGATCTGGACCTTGAGACACTTGATCTGTTGCAGGAATTGATCGCGGATTACGCCGGCACGGTGCTGCTGGTGAGCCATGATCGTGACTTCCTCGACCGCTGCGTCACCAGCGTGATTGCCTTTGAAGAAGCGGGGCGCTGGCAGGAATATGCGGGTGGCTATAGCGATATGGTGGCGCAGCGCGGCCATGGTGTGCGTGCGCGCGCGGCGGAAAAAGTGGCGCCGGCAGCGAAGCGAGAAGCTGCGCCCCCGCCCGCCAAACCCGCGCCGCGCAAGAAGGGCCTGGGCGCGGTGGAGCAGCATGAATTGAAAACCCTGCCGGCGAAGATGGAAAAGCTCGCGGCGGAAATCGCCGCACTTGAAAAGCGCATTGCCGATCCAGCGTTTTATGCGCGCGATGCCGCTGGCTTTGCCAAGGCGACAGGTACTTTGGGCGCGGCACAGGCCGCCTTGCAGCAGGCGGAGTCGCGCTGGCTGGAATTGGAAATCCTGCGTGAGGAAAGCGGTGGCTGATGCTGCGTTTTCAGCAGCGTTCCAATAGCCCGAGCGCGGTGAGGCGCTGACAAAAGGGCAGGGCGCCATCGCCAAGGCTGGCCGGGGTTGCGCCATCGGCCAGTTGCGCGAGCCAGGCGCATTCTGTGGCGTTCAGATTTTCCACACCACCATACCAGCGAAGCGCGCCACCCCCTTCGGGCAGCGGCACCAGATGATGATGCATGGCGTCCGACAGGCGTAGCATTTCATCCGCGCCAGGCGGGCGATGGGCGAGGCCCCGCTGCGTCAGCGGCAGGCGATCCCGCGTGATGCGATCCAGCGCGGCAAGCGCAATCCGATCACGCGCTGCTTCCGATGATAGCGCGGCCAAAGCGGGCGCAAGCCGTGCGGCGATGGCGGCGGCGCCATTCGGTTCAACCAGCCGCCAGGAAGGGATGCTGGCGCGCAGGGCAGGGTTGTCTGTTTCCAGGGTTTCCAGCAGCTCCCGCAACATATCGGCGATGGAGGCTTCCAGGAAACCGATGGTGATATGAAGGGATGGTGCATCGCCCGATTGCGCTGCCGCTTCATGCATGACACCGCGCGGCAGATACAGCGCATCACCGGGATTGAGCGTCAGCGCATGCGGTGTGCCGGTAGGGTTTTGCTTATTCGCCCAAGGTGTGGCGCGGCTTGGCAGGGCGAAGGGGATGTCATCCCAAACGCGCCAGGATTTGGCGCCGGATACCTGCAACACCAGCACATCATGCGTATCGAAATGGACGCGAAACCCCTGCGCGCCGGGCGGGGTCATATAGATATTCGCCTGCACCGGATGCAGGAAAACCTTTTCCAACCCGCGGCAGAATTGTGCGAGCGGTGCATGCAGCTCATGGAATTGGGAGACAACAAGACTGCCCCCCGCATCATGCCGGGCGAGCAGGCGCGGCAGGTCAACGCGGCTGCTGTCGGGGTGCAGATATTCATCGGGCGGAATGGCCGCACTGCCCTGCCGCCCGCCATCGGCCATGCTCACGCGCGGATGGCGCGCGGCGTCGGTGCGGAGAAACGCATCCAGATCGGCGATGGCAAGCAGGCGCGCGTAACGATCCGCGGCGCCCCCCGGCAGTAATCGCCAGGCAGTGCCTTCGCGCAGCGCGAAAACCTGTGCTGGCGTCAGATCACCGAAAGCCAGATGCCAGGCAGCTTTGCCCAGGGTTTCACCCATGCGCGGCTTCAGGTACCGCGACGGCCGCGGCCTGCCTCATCACGCGGGTCGCTATCCGTCATCGCCTTTCGTCGCGCGCCACGCCCATTGCCGGGGCCATCGCCGGGATCGGCATCGGTCAGGCCCGTGCCGCGCCGAGCGCCGCGCCCATTGCCGGGACCATCGCCGGGGTCAGAGTCGGTAAGGCCCGTGCCGCGCCGTGCGCCACGCCCATTGCCGGGGCCATCGCCGGGGTCAGAGTCGGTCAGGCCGGTGCCGCGCCGTGCGCCACGCCCATTGCCGGGGCCATCGCCAGGATCGGCATCGGTCAGGCCAGAACCGCGCGGGCGACCGCGGCCACGCCCAGGGCCATCCGCCGGATCAGCATCGGTGACCACGGGAATGACCGGGGCCGCCTGCAGCGGTTCTGCGCCGGCGGGGCGCGCAGCCCCTAAAAGGGCAGGGGAGGCCGCTAATTGCAAGACCAATAACCTGCGCCCCAAGCGGTTTTGTTGCGGCGCCGCATGGGGCTCTTGCGTTTTCTTGTGAGGCACTGACTGGCCCTTCCTGCTAGCCTTGTCGAGAATGAGAGATCATTAAACCGAGCCTTCGGGGCGATGAAAAGTGAAAATTGATTCATCCTGCATCAGGCGATCATACCGCAGCACATCAGACCCGCTTCATGCCGCCAGGGGCAAAAGCGCATCGCGCAGGCGCCAAGAATGAAGACATTGTCACGCGGCATTCGCGCCGCGCCCAGGCATTGGCGGCTTGCCCCAAGCGCGGCGCGATGATGGCTCAGCTTGGCCGGACAAAGGCCTGGCGCGCGAGCAGCTTCCAGCCATCTGCTTGCTTCTTCCACACCTGCAAAATGCCAATATTCACTGGGTTCACCCGCCCGCCGCTTTCGGATTCACCGCGCAGCACATGGCGCACAATGGCGTCATCGCCGACCACATCAATCGTCTGATCCGAGATATTCATGGACCGGAAGATCGAGGTCTTGTTCGCCAGCGGGTCAATGAATTGCTGGCGGTTTTCGATCCGCCCGGCGGAATGGCCATAGCTGAGCCTTTCATGCGTAACGGCCATCATCCCGGCGCGATCCCCGGCCAGCATGGCCTTGGTGAGTGCCTCAACCGCGGCAGCCACCGCGGCGGCATCGCTGCCCTGGGCCTGGGCGGCAGCGGGGGTGAACTGGGCGGCAGCCAGGGCAGCGGCCCCGGCCAGTGCCAAGTGGCGGCGTTTCATGGACATGTTGCTTCCTCCTGCTGCGGTAATCCGCAGTCAGGGCAAGTCTGCGCCCGGGAAATGCGGGCGCGCAAGGCACAAACAGGGCAAAAAGCCGTGCCTTGGGGTTGCAATTTGGCGCTTTGCCCCCTTTTGGAAGGGCCAGCCTGGGTGGACACCCGGGCGCGGCGCCTGTAGTGCGGCGCACAATCTGTCCTTTTGGGGGTATCCCTTATGAAAGTGGCCGTTCTGAAGGAACGCCGGGCCGGTGAGTCGCGGGTTGCCGCGACGCCGGAGACCGTGAAGAAATTGATTGGCATGGGCTGCACCCTGGCTGTCGAAGCCGGTGCGGGCTTGGCCTCTGGCATTACCGATGCTGCCTTTACGGAAGCGGGGGCGAGCCTTGCTCCCGATGCCGCCGGCGCCTTGGCCGGGGCGAATATCGTCTTGAAGGTGCGCGCGCCGCTTGCCGCCGGCGAAGGTGCGGTGGATGAGCTTTCGCTGATCCCGCGCGGGGCGCTGCTGATTGCGACGCTGGCCGCCGATGCGGAAGCCGCCGGGCGCTATGCCGCTGCGGGCATTGACGCCTGTGCGATGGAATTGCTGCCGCGCATCACCCGCGCGCAATCCATGGATGTGCTGTCCTCCCAGGCCAATCTCGCGGGCTACCGCGCCGTGGTTGAAGCCTCGACATCCTATGACAAGGGCTTTCCCATGATGATGACCGCCGCCGGCACCGTGCCCGCGGCCAATGCCTTCATCATGGGCGCCGGTGTTGCGGGCTTGCAGGCGATTGCGACCGCGCGGCGCTTGGGTGGCCGGGTTTCGGCGACCGATGTGCGCCCCGCCGCCAAGGAAGAAATCAAATCGCTGGGCGCCAGCTTCGTGGGTTACGAGGATGAGGAAAGCAAGGCCGCGCAAACCGCGGGCGGCTATGCGAAGCAGCTTTCGGCTGCCTTCTACGCCAAGCAGGCGGAAGTGGTGGCCGCGCATATCGCCAAGCAGGATGTCGTGATCTGCACGGCTTTGGTGCAAGGCCGCCGTGCGCCCATTCTGGTCACCGCCGAGATGGTTGCCGCCATGAAGCCGGGCTCCGTGATTGTGGATATCGCCTCTGACGCCGGCGGCAATTGCGCGCTGACCAAGCCAGGCGAGCTTTTCGTCACCGAAAATGGCGTAAAAATCCTGGGCTTTACCAATTGGCCCGGCCGCATCCCCGCAGCCGCTTCCGCGCTTTATGCGCGCAATCTGCTGACCTTCCTTTCCACCTTCTGGGACAAGGACGCCAAGGCGCCCAAGCTTTCGGAAGAGGATGAGATTGTGAAGGGTGTTGCGCTCACGCGCGGCGGGGCCGTGGTGCACCCGCAAATGAAGCCGGCCCAGGCAGGCTAAGGAGAATTCGGATGAACGCGACCGAACTCGCCAATCAGGCGGCCAGCACGGCGCAGCGCGCCCTTGAATTGGCCGAACAGGCCCGCCGCGCGGCGGAAGCCGTGGCCCCGGTGGCTGCGGCGGCTGAGCCATTCCTGTATTTGCTGACGATCTTTTTGCTCGCCTGCTTCGTCGGCTATCACGTGGTGTGGAACGTGACCCCCGCGCTGCATTCGCCGCTGATGGGTGTCACCAACGCCATTTCATCAGTGATCGTGGTGGGCGCCATCCTTGCCACCGGCACCGCCGATGGCTGGGCCGCGCGGATTTTCGGCTTCATTGGCGTCACACTTGCTGCCGTGAACATCTTTGGCGGCTTCATGGTAACGCGGCGAATGTTGGCCATGTTCAAGAAGAAGGGGAGCTGAGATCATGGCAACCACTCTTCTGACCTTGGCCTATCTGGTGG
>JBIKWX010000007.1:0-27130 GCA_044356095.1 Roseomonas sp. | reverse complement strand
CATGAGTCTTTACCTTTCAAAATCTCACAAGTTGTCCACTAAAAACCCGAATTGGTTTCCGAGGTAAACAACCGCCATGTATGTTGTTCTTGTTTTACCCCATTCAAGGGGTAAACAATTAGGGAGTTTTAAAAGTGCAGAAAACTCGTCTGGGCCGATCGTCAAGGGCTGCGCAACACGACCGGAAGGCCATGATAGCCGCGCGCGTAATACATCAGGCAGCCGGCGGCCATATCGGCGAAGCGCACTGCCTGAACCTCGGCGAAGACAACGCTATGCGTGCCCTGTTCCATCACTTCCGTGATCCGGCAATCAAAGCTGGCCGCCGCGCCTTCCAGTACCGGCGCGCCGGTCGCAAGGCGCGCCCAGGTGCCGGCGGCAAAGCGGCTTGCCATATCGGCCTTGTCGCTGGGCGCGGAAAAGGCGTTCGAAACGGCGCTTTGCCCGGCCGCGAGCGTATTCACACACAGCACGCCATTGGTCAGGAACAAGGCACTGCGCGGGCTGGTGCGGTTCAAGCACACCAGCAGCGTCGGCGGATCATCCGTCACGGAACAAACCGCGGTTGCGGTAATGCCGCCTTGCCCCGCCGCACCATCGGTCGTGATGATATTCACCGCCGCCCCGAGCCTTGCCATGGCATCGCGAAATTCCTGGCGAGAGACGGGCATGGTGGGCAATCCTTGAAGCGAGCTTGGGCGGGAAGCCTCTATCACCCCAAGCGCGCGGCGTCACGCCAGCCGATCTGGTCCAAACGATAAAGCAAATGCCGCCGGTAATGATGGCCTTCCGGCAGGCGCGGATGGTCGAATGCGCCGGCGGGCGCCATGCCGAGCTTTTCCATGAGCTTCCAGGAAGCCGCATTGCCCGGCACGGTGAAGGCGACAATCTTGTCCAGGCCAAGTGCCGCGAAACCAAAGCCCAAGGCCGCGCGGGCGGCTTCTTCCGCATAGCCCTGGCGGCGAAAGCGTGGCCCGATGCGCCAGCCGATCTCTACTGCCGGGGTGAAATCCGCCTGCCAGGGGATCGTCATCAGCCCGACTACGCCGACAAAATCGCCCGTCGCTGCTTCCGCCACCACCCAAAAACCCCAGCCATGTTCAGCGAAATGCGCGCGCATCCTGGCCGCCCAGGCATCGCTTTCCGCCCGCGTCATGGTGGCAGCGAAATAGCGCATGCTTTCAGGATCACCATTGATGGCGAAAAGCGGTGCCAGATCATCATCACGCCAGGGGCGGAGGATCAGCCTTGCGGTTTCAAGCGTCACGGGTTCCATGGGCGCTTCTTAGCCGAGCGGCGCGCTCAAGCCAGCCCCTAGCCCCGGAAAGCCGCGCCCGGTAGCATAAGGCCAAAGGAGCACGCCATGAATTTGCAAAGCCTTGAAGCGCTCGCCGCCGAGGTGCCCGATGGGGCGAGCCTCGCCTTGCCACCGGATAACTCCCTGCCCTCCGTAGCACTCGCCAAGGCGCTGATCCGGCGCGGGGTGCGGAACCTCAATCTGATCGGCGTGCCGGTCTCGGGCTTTGCGACCGATATCCTGATTGGGGCGGGCTGTGTCGCGAGTGTGCAGACCAGCGCCGTATCACTCGGCGAGGCCGGCTTCGCGCCGCGTTTTTCGGCGGCGTTGCGCGCAGGTGCGATCAAGGTGATTGATGCCACCTGCCCCGCCATGCACACCATGCTGCAAGCCGCCGAAAAAGGCGTGCCCTTTATGCCGCTGCGCGGGTTGATTGGCAGCGATATCCTGGCCCATCGGCCCGATTGGAAAGTCGCACCCAATCCCTTCGCCGCAGAAGGCGAAGACCCGATTGTGCTGCTGCCGGCGCTCAACCCGGATTTCGTGTTTTTCCATGCGCTGATGGCGGATGCGGAAGGCAATGTCTGGGTCGGGCGGCGGCGTGAATGCGCGACGATTGCGCATGCCTCCAAACGCGCCTTGGTCACGGTGGAACGCGTGGTGCCGGGCAATTTCCTGGAAGATGAACGCCTCGCTTCCGGGGCCATCAACGCGACTTATATCGGCGGCATCGCCATTGCCGAACGCGGCGCGCATCCGGTGGCACTTCTTGATGAATATGGCTTCGATGGCGCCTATGTCAGCGAATATGCGCGCATGGCGCGGAGCGAAGAGGGCTTTGCTGCCTGGTGCGCCCGCGAAGTTTATGGCCAGAAGGCGCAGGCAGCAGAATGAGCGAGATCAAGCTTGAAGAACGCATCGCGGTTGCACTCGCGAAGCTGATCCTGGACCCGAGTGCGCCGCCCGCGCGGCATATTGCGGTGGGTGCGGCATCCCCCATGCCGGCGGCAGCCTGTTGGTTGGTGAAAAAGCAGGGCAATCCCGTGCGACTTTCGCTGCTGCATAAGCGCAGCGGCAATCCGTTCACCGAAGGCACGCGCGAATTATTTGATCTGACCGGCCAGGGGCGGATTGATTTGTTCTTCCTGGGCGGCGGGCAGATTGATGGCAGCGCCAATCTCAATCTGGTCGGTACCGGCGAATGGCCCGGCATGGGCGTGCGCTTTCCCGGCAGCTTCGGTTCCGCCTTCATGTATTTCATGACGCCGCGCACCATCCTGTTCCGCGAGGAACATACGCCGCGCGTCTTTGTCGAAAAGGTGGATAATATCTCTGCCCCCGGTGTCTCCCCGCCCGGCGTGTTTCGTCGCGGCACGGCGCAGGCGCTGGTGACGGGGCGTTGCGTATTCCGTTTCCATCCTGATCGCGCGCGGTTTTCGCTGGAAAGCGTGCATCCAGGTGAGACGGTGGAAAGCGTGCGCGAAGCCACCGGTTTTGCTTTTGACGTGACGGGCGATGTGCCCTTCACGCCTGATCCGACCGCGGAAGAACTCGCGCTGCTGCGCGGGCCGATCTGTGATGAAATGCTGGAAACCTACCCGGAATTCTGCGCCCGGGTCTTTGGCAGGAAACAAGCGGCATGAATGACGCAAGCATCGCGACCCGTGGTTTGGCGCGCTCCGCCGGCGCCTTGGCGGGGCTGCGCGTGGTGGATCTGACGCGCGTTTTGGGCGGCCCCTATTGCACCATGGTGCTGTCCGATCACGGCGCCGAGGTGATCAAGCTTGAGCCTCCGCAGGGTGATGAGGTGCGTGATTGGGGCCCGCCCTTCGATAGCGCGGGCGATGCTTCCTATTTCGTTGGCGTCAATCGCAACAAAAGAAGCGTCGGGCTTGATCTGTCCAAGCCCGCCGGCAAGGAAGTGCTGTTGCGCCTTTTGGAAGGTGCCGATGTGCTGGTGGAAAACTTCAAACCGGGTTCCATGGAAAAATGGGGGCTTGGGTATGAGGCAGTACTGTCAAAACGCTTTCCGCGCCTGATCCATTGCCGTGTTTCCGGCTTTGGTGGCGAAGGGCCGCTTGGCGGTTTTCCGGGTTATGATGCGGTGTTGCAGGCCATGGTTGGGCTGATGTCCATCAATGGCACGGAAAACTCCGGGCCGACGCGGCTTGGCACGCCGATTGTTGATATTGCGACGGGGTTGTTCTCCACCATCGCCATTCTGATGGCGCTGCATGAGCGCGAAAAATCCGGCCAGGGGCAATATTGCGATATGACGCTGCATGATTGCGGCATGGCGCTGCTGCACCCCCATGCGGCGAATTACTTTTTGTCCGACAAGCGCCCCAAGGCGACCGGCAATCCGCATCCGAATCTGGTGCCCTATTCCAAATTCAAGACGAAAACCTGCGAGATTTTCATCGCCGCCGGCAATGACCCGGCCTTCCGGAAATTTTGTGAGTTCCTCGGTATTCCCGATGTGGCGAAGGATGAACGTTTTGCCACCAATGGCGCGCGCGTGATCAATCGCGATGCGCTGACGGTCATTCTGGAACAGCGCTTTTCGACGGAAGATGGCCATGATTTGACGCGGCGCATGCTGGCGGTTGGCCTGCCGGCCGGGCCGGTGCTGCATGTGGATGAAGCCATGGCCGCCGATCACACCGCCTTCCGCGAAATGGTCGCCGATATCGGCGATTTCCGCGCGCTGAACACACCGATCAAACTGTCGCGCACGCCAGGTGGGGCGCGCACGCGCCCACCACGCTTCAACCAGCATGGGCGGGAAGTGCTGCTGGCGCGCGGCTTTAGCGAGGCGGAGATTGCCGCTTTAGAAGCCGATGGCGTGATTGTGGGCGCGCGCCGGAAAGCCTGAATTAGGCAGCGGCCGCGATTGTCGGCCCCTGCCCCGCCACCGTGGTGCGTACCATATGGCGCCGTTCCGTCGTGCTCGCGAAAGGTGTCGCGCGGTGCAGCACGGCGCGATTGTCCCAGATCAGCAGATCATGTGGCGACCAGCGGTGGCTATAGATGAAGCGATCTTCAGTGGCATGCGCCATCAGCCCTTCAATCAGGGGGCGGCTTTCCGCTTCCTCCATGCCATCAATGCTGCGCGCATGCGCACCCAAATATAACGCGGGGCCATAGGGGTTTTCTTCCAGCACCACGGCTTGGCGCACCGGCGGGTGCTGCGCGCGTTCCGCATCACTCACCAGGGCCGCATCCACCCGCGCGCGTGACCAGCCGAAATCATGCCAGGCCGCCAGGCGCGTCAGGCGCTGCTGTTCCGCGACCCCCAGCGCGGCAAAGGCGCCGCGCATAAAGGCGAATTCCGTATTGCCGCCCGCGCCTGGAATCTCACGCGCCGATAGCAGCGATGCCCGCGCCGGGATGGGCTTGAAGGAGGAATCATGATGCCACAGCCGATTGGCCTTATTGTTCAGCACCTGCTTGTCGCTTGGCGCCACAATCTCTCCAGCGGGGCCCATATTGGTCAGCACAATCACCGGACTGCCCGCGCCCAAGGCGCCAGCGCGCGTCATTTCCAAGGCGCCGAAACCCTCGCTGAAGGCGATCTGCGCCGCGTCATCCAAATGCTGGCCGGGCAGCACCAGCACCGCATAGCGATCAAGCGCATCGCGCAGCGCAGCCATGACCGGCGCGGCGACCGGCTGCGCCGCATCAACGCCTTCAATGCGCGCGGCAAAAAGCGGGTGCAGGGGGGTGATGTTCAGCATGGCGTTTCCCTCCGGCGGGAAGGGTAAGCCCAAGCGACGTCCTCAGAAAAGCCCCTCAATCCGCCCTTCCCCATCCAGGCCAATCGTCTCCGCCGCCGGGCGGCGTGGCAGGCCGGGCATGGTCATGATGTCCCCGCAAACCGCGACAATGAAGCCGGCACCGGCGGAAAGCCGCACTTCCCGCACCGGCAGCACGTGATCCACCGGCGCGCCGAGCTTTGTCGGGTCCGCGCTGAAGGAATATTGCGTCTTGGCGATGCAGACCGGCAGATGCCCGAAGCCGAGTTCTTCAAACCGCGCGAGGCGCTTCGCCACATCCGCCGGCAGCGCGATATCGCGCGCGCGATAAATCTGCTGCGCGATGGTGCGGATTTTATCAGCCAAGGGCATGGCATCCGGATAAAGCGGCGCGAAGCGCGCGGATTTAGCGGCGATGCGTGCCTGCACGGCGCGCGCCAACTCCGCTGCACCCTTCGCGCCATCGCCCCAATGGGTGCACAAAATTGCTTCCGTCCCCGCTGCCTGAATGGCCGCTTGTACCGCCGCGATTTCCGCATCCGTGTCCGAAGTGAATCGGTTCAGCGCCACCACCACCGGCAGGCCGAACTTGCCCATATTCTCGACATGGCGGGCAAGGTTCGCAATGCCCCGCGTCACCGCCGCCACATCTTCCCGCCCCAAATCAGCCTTGGCGACACCGCCATGCATCTTGAGCGCGCGTACCGTTGCCACCACCACGCATACGGAAGGGTTCAATCCCGCGAGGCGGCATTTGATATCAAGGAATTTCTCGGCGCCAAGATCAGCGCCAAAACCCGCTTCCGTCACGACAACATCCGCAAGCTTCAGCCCAAGCCTGGTCGCCATGACGCTATTGCAGCCATGGGCAATATTGGCGAAGGGACCGCCATGCACCAGCGCGGGGGAGCCTTCAATCGTCTGCACCAGATTGGGCGCGAAAGCATCGCGCAGCAGCGCCGCCATGGCGCCATCGGCCTTCAGATCGGCTGCCGTGATCTGCCGCCCATCACGCGTCTGCCCCACCACCATGCGGCCGAGCCGCTGCTGCAAATCCGGCAAATCGCGCGCCAAGCAAAACACTGCCATGACTTCGGAAGCAACCGTAATGTCAAAGCCATCTTCGCGCGGGAAACCATTGGCGACACCGCCAAGCGAGGAATTGATGGCACGCAAGGCGCGATCATTCATGTCAATCGCGCGGCGCCAGGAAATGCGGCGTGCATCCAGGCCGAGTTCATTGCCCCAATAGATGTGATTATCCAGCATCGCCGCCAGCAGATTATTGGCGCTGGTGATGGCGTGGAAATCGCCGGTGAAATGCAGGTTGATATCTTCCATCGGCAGCACCTGCGCATAGCCACCGCCTGTCGCCCCGCCCTTCACACCAAAACAGGGACCAAGCGAGGGTTCACGCAGGCAAATCATGGTGCGCGTGCCAAGCGCATTCAGCGCATCGCCAAGCCCAACCGTGGTGGTGGTCTTGCCCTCACCGGCTGGGGTGGGGTTGATGCCGGTCACCAGCACCAAGGCGCCATCGGGGCGGTCCGCCTGGGTGCCGATGAAATCCAACCCGATCTTGGCCTTGTATTTGCCATAGGGCTCCAGCGCACTCGCCGGAATGCCGGCACGCGCGGCGATTTCCGCGACCGGCTTCAGCGTCGCGGCACGCGCGATATCAAGATCAGTGGCCATCCCTGAAACTCCCTGGATTAATGCCCCCACGCAACGCCATGGCAGGCCAGTGCTGTCAAGGCCGCTTCGGGCGAAACTTGTCCAGATAGGCCGCGCGATGGGCATAGGCGCCCACATGCGCGACCGGCATATCGGTCAGCGCCCAGATGGCGCTGCCCGGCAGACCAAGCCAGCGTTGGCAAAAGGCGTAATCTTCCGAAACGAAACCCTCGGGCAGAGTCATTTCCTCGAAAAACGCCCAGTATTCACCCTCCAGGCCGAATTGGCGAAAGCTTTCGGATTTGCGGCGCGCGACGCCGCCACTCGCGATCAGTTTTTCCAAGGCTGTCCGCGCAATCATGATGCAGCCAAAGCCAATGCGGCTGACGCGCAAAAGACCATTGCGGATCACCGGGTCCGCCGGATCGGGTTCGATATTGAAGCGCCGCGACAGCGCATTCAACCGCGCGAGGTCCGGCGGCCCCTCGGGCGCTTCCCGCGCGGCTTCGGCAAAGCGGGCGATATCGAAATGCCGCAGCGGGCAGGCCAGGCCAATTACCTCCTGCCCTGTTTGCAATAGCCGCGTAATCGCGCCCTTGGGCACGCCGATATCGGAATCGAGAAACAGCAAATGCGTGAATTCGGTGCGCGCCAGAAATTGACTGGCCAGGATATGCCGTGCGCGCGTCACATAGGCGCCATCATAATTGAACCAATCCGCGCCATGCCCGCCATCGCGCAATTCATTCACCATGGTCACGATGGAAAGCGTTGTTTCCACCTGCATGGTGCTGGCGATGGTGGGTGTGGCGATGAAAAGCTTCATGCCGCCGCGGGTAGGGCTTCAGCCAGGGTTTCGCGGAAGATGGCCAGCGCGCGCTGCATGTCATCCGGCGTCAGCGCACCAATCGCGCCAATGCGCATGGTCGGTTCCGGCGTTGTCCAGAAATTGCAGATCAGCACGCCGCGCGCCTTCAGCGCTTCCACATAGCGCGCAAAATCAAAACGCGGATCGGATGGCTGATGCACGGTGACAATGATCGGCCCTTGTTCCGCTTTGGCGAGATAGGGCTTGATGCCCATGGCAACAAAACCATCGTAAAGCGTATCGGCATTGGCGCGGTAGCGCGCATGGCGCGCGGGTTGCCCGCCTTCGGCATCGAACAGGTCAAGCGCCACGTCAAAAGCGGCCAAAACCTGCACCGGCGGCGTAAAACGGATCGAACCAAAGCCCGAGCGTTCCGAATGGGCCAGCACATCCGCCAAATCCATGCACCAGGAACCTGCCTGCCCGCCTGCGGCCTTGATCGTATCAATCCGCGCCACGGCAAACGCGATGCCCGGCATGCCTTCCAGGCATTTGCCGGAAGTGAACATCAGCGCATCGCATTCGGGATGTTCGGCCATATTGAAGGGCAGCGCGCCAAAGGCGGAAACCGCATCAACCAGCATCCGCCGCCCGGCCTCGCGCACCGCGCGGCCAATGCCTGGCACGTCATTCACAATGCCGCTGCCGGTTTCGCTATAGACCAGCGCCACATGACCAATGGCGGGATCAGCCGCGAGCACGGGGGCGATATCCTCGGCCCGCGCGCCGCGCGTATTGGGCAGATTGAGCGTGACCACCTCACGCCCCGCTTCGCGCGCAAGCCTCGCCATACGATCGGCATAAGCGCCATTGATGGGAATGAGTATCTTGGCACCCGGCGGCACCAGGGTTCTGATGGCGGCTTCCATGATGAAATGGCCGGAACCCTGCAAAGGAAGTGTCACATGCTCCCCCGCCATACCACCCGCGATGGCGCGTACGCGTTCGCGGATGCGCGCATAAATCGGGCGAAAACCGTGATCCCAGGGGGCGATATCCTGGGCCATGGCGGCGCGGGTTTCGGGGCTGGTCTGCACGGGGCCGGGAATGAGCAACATCATGGGGCAAAGCCATGCCAGACCCATCAGGCGATGAAAACCCCCGCAATTTCGCGCCGCAGTTTTTCACGTATGGCCGCCGCGAAGCCCTCATAATCTGGGCAATGCATCACAAAGGCGCCGGGGCCGCCAATCACCTCGGCGGCGTAATGCGCCATCAGATCGGGTTCTTCATTCAGTACCGCCAGCGCATTGATGGTGATGCCGGCCTCAACGCCAATATCGCGGATCGGCCCCGGTGGCCGGCCCTGATTATGCGCCCCATCGCCCGAGACATCCAAGACCATGCGCCGTGCCAGTTCTGGTCCCGAGGCGAATAGCGCCAGCGCCGCCGCCATCCCCTCCCCCAAGGCTGTGGCGCCGGGCGGGACCAGGCGCGGCAGGCCCTCAATCGCCTCGGCCAGCGCCGCCACATCCGCCGGCGTGGTAAGCACCTGCCAGGGGATGGCGATTTCCTGGGCGCGCTCCCCGGACCAGAATAGTATTGCAAGCGCCGATGACCCCGCCGGGCCGGCAAGCAGGGCGGCGGCGATCTCGGCATCCCGGAAGGCCGCGGCATAGCCGCCGATCATCAGGTCAAATTCCGCACGATCCACGGAAGATGAGGCATCCACCGCCAGCACCAGGGCAAGATCAACGCGCTGCATCGTGCCATTATGCCATAGCCAAACTTGCGCTGCGTCAATAACAGCGCCTCGTCATTGCCGTTATGTTGCAGTTCAAAGACAGGAGGATGCCATGCGAAACCGCAGCATGGGTGAAATGGTCCGCGACCAAAACCCCCTGACCATGGGGCCAGAGGCAACCGTGCAGGAAGCCTGCGCGGCCATGCATCGCCGCCATGTTGGCGCCGTGCTGGTGACCGATCCGGCGGGGCTATTGCTTGGCATTTTCACTGGTCGGGATGCGGTGCATTTCCTCTCTCATGGGAAGGACGCCACGGAAATCCGCCTGTCAGATGCCATGACCCGCCACCCAATCTGCCTGCCGCCCGAAGGCAATGCCATGGATGCGCTGCATATGATGCAGGATGGCGGCTTTCGCCATTTGCCGGTGGTGCGCGATGGCAAGGTGATGGGGATTGTCTCCCGCTATGATTTCCGCGCCAAGGAATATGGGCAACTTGATAAGGAAACCGGGTTTTTTGAGTGCCTGAGGTAGGGCCTCAGCCAAGCCCCTAGCCCTCTGTCTCCGCCCGACCTAGTGTTTGGGCAACGGAGGAATGACATGCCCGAAAGCCCGATAGACACCAAACTCGCCGCTGAAGCCGCCCTGCCGCTCGCTGGCGTGCGCGTGCTGGACCTGACCCTCGCCCGCGCCGGCCCCACCTGTGTGCGCCATTTGGCCGATTGGGGGGCCGAGGTCATTCGGGTCGAACCGCCGGCCAATGCCGATGGTTTTGGCGGTGATCGGGAAGGCTATGATTTCCAGAATCTGCATCGCAACAAGCGGTCCATCGCGCTCAATCTGAAATCGCCGGAAGGCAAGGCTGCGCTGATGAAGCTCGCGGCCAATGCCGATGTGCTGGTTGAGAATATGCGCGTGAAGGTGAAACACCGGCTTGGCATTGCCTATGATGATCTGAAGGGGATCAATCCGCGGCTGATCTATGCCTCGATCTCGGGCTTCGGGCAGACCGGGCCTTATGGGGAACGCGCCGGCGTGGATCAGATCGCCCAGGGCATGGGCGGGATGATGACCATCACCGGTGAGCCTGGCCGCGGGCCGATGCGCGCTGGCATTCCCTTTGTGGACCTCACAGCCGGCAATCTGCTGGCGCTGGCCGTCATGATGGCGCTGTTTCAGCGGGAGAAAACCGGCAAGGGCCGCTATGTGCATACCAGCCTGCTGGAAGCCATGGTCTTCATGCTGGATTTGCAAGCCGCGCGTTGGCTGATGGATGGCGAGATTCCAGGGCAGGCCGGCAATGACCATCCGGTGAATATCCCGATGGGCGTTTTCCCGACCGCCGATAAGCCCATCAATATCGCTGCGTCTTCGCCCAAGATGTGGGTGCAATTCGCCGAAGCCTTGGACCGGAAGGATTGGCTGGAGGTTGAAGAATGGAAGACGCTGAAGGGCCGCAGCGCTGATCGCGCAAGGCTCAACAAGACCATCAGCGAAGTCACCAGCACCAAGCCAAGCGAGTTTTGGATTGACCTGCTGGAACGCATCGGCATCCCCTGTGGCCCGATCAACCGCGTGGATCAGGTGTTTGAAGACCCGCAGGTGAAGCATCTGGCGATGGCGCTGCCCATGACGACGCCAAAGCGCGGCCTGACCCATATCGTGGGCACGGCCATCAATATGCAGGGGATTGAAAGCAGCGTTCGGCGCATCCCGCCCCGGCTTGGCGAACATTCCGCCGAAATCCTGCAACAAGCCGGCTATGGCGCGGCTGAGATTGACCAATTGCGCGCGCTTGGCGTGATCAGCGAAGGATAAGAACGATGGAATTCGCGGAAGGCAAGATTCTTGCTGACATCAAGGATGGCGTTGGGCGCATTACCTTCAACCAGCCGGAAAAGCGCAATGCCATGTCGGTTGCGATGTGGGATGGCATGGGTCAGGCCTTGGATGTCTTCACGGCGGATGCCTCGGTCCGCTGCGTGGTGCTAACGGGCGCAGGCGACAAGGCTTTTGTCTCAGGTGCCGATATCAGCCAATTCGACAAAATCCGATCGGATGCCGATGCGCAAAAGGAATATGGCCGGCAGACAGCGGTTGGGCGCTTGAAGCTTGCCACCTATCCAAAGCCGGTGATTGCGGAAATTCGCGGCTTTTGCATGGGGGGCGGGCTTGGCATTGCCATGTCCTGCGATATCCGCATCGCGGCCGAGGGCAGCCAATTCGGCATTCCGGCAGCCAAGCTTGGCATCGCTTATGGTTTTGACATGGTGAAGCATCTGGTCAGCTTGGTTGGTCCCGCCCATGCCCATATGATCCTGATGACCGGCGAACGCTTTGACGGCCGCGAAGCCGAGCGTGTTGGCCTGATCAACAAGCTGGTGCCAGCGGATGCGCTGGCCGGGGAAGTGGCCAAGCTGACCGCAACGCTGGCGCAGAATGCGCCGCTGTCGCTTTTTGCCAATAAGCGCACCGTACAGGCGGTTTTGCAGGATAGGGCAGAGCGTGACATGGCGGCGATCCAGGCTGATTTGAATGCCTGTTTCGATAGCGCGGATTACAAGGAAGGCCGCAAGGCCTTCATGGAAAAGCGCAAACCGGCCTTTCAGGGGCGGTGAAGCGCTGGGCTTGCGGCAAGCTTACCCAAAGGTAAGTTGAACCCAGGCCCCAGAGCGCTATGTAACGGTTACCGGCAACCTTTAGCCCCAGGACGCTATTAGCCCATCATGGACGACGCCCTGCCCCCGATTGTCGGCAATCATCAGAATGCGCCCATTTCCCGCCTGATTGCGGAGGTGGTGGAACGCTGCCCCGGAGAACGCATCACCCTTGGCGAAATGGCCGAGGCTTTCGGCGACCGCGCCTTTGGCCTGCTGATCCTAATGCTTTGCCTACCAGGGCTTCTGCCCGGCATGGCTTCCATCTTCGGCACGCCCATGTTGATCCTGGGTGTGCAAATGGGCCTTGGCTTTCGCAAGCCGAAACTGCCGGGTTTTCTTGCGCGGCAATCGCTGAAGCGCACCGATGTGATGCGGCTTTCGACCGGGTCTTCGAAATTGCTCTCTCGCATTGAAGCCTGGGTGAAGCCGCGCCCCGGCCCCTTTACCAGCAATGCGGCGGATAAGGTGGTGGGCTGGCTCACGGCCTATGCCGCGCTGATGCTGATCCTGCCTGGCCCCGGCACCAATGGCCCGCCGGCATTTGGTACCATCGTCATGTCGTTGGGTGTCGTGGAAAATGACAGCAAGGTGGTGGGCATCGGAATTGTTGCGACCATCCTCGCCAATATTTTCGCAACCGCGGTCTTGATTGCCATTGTCTGGTTTGGCGTTGAGGCGCTGGGCTACATCTTCTGATGTCCATTTTGCTGGACATTTCAGTCAAGCCTGCATAACCTTTCACTCATGCTTCGGTGGCCCGAAAGGGCTGAAACGGGAATGCGAGAGACGGTGAAATCCACCGCCAATCCGCGGCTGCCCCCGCAACTGTAGGCGACCATATCTGGCCCATATGCCATTGCATGTGCGTCTGATCGGCGGAGGTGGAACACCGAAGCCGTGAATCAGCCGCTCAAGAAAGGATGATGAGAGCCGCGCAGCGGATTTCATCATTTCATGCGAGAAGGCGGGCAGATGGAGAGAAATCTCCGGGTCGCGAGCCAGGAGACCGGCCGGTGCATAGTTGTCTCGCGCGTATCGGGCGGGGTGCACCGATGCAACGGACCAAAGCTGTGCGGGCACGCCCGCGCATCTCCGTCTGCGAACAGCGTAGGAAATGCTCCAGGGCCGCAAGGCTTTGGGGTGCGTTGATACCTATGCTCGGAGGAATGCCGGATGAAACACCGGATTCTCGTATTATTGGCGCTTGCCCCGCTTGGCCCAACCTGGGCGCAAACAGCAAGCATCCCTGAAACCGTCGTCACAGCAACCAGAATCCCCACGCCGCAGGAACGCCTGCCGGCAGCGACCACGGTGATTGATCGGCAGATCATTGAAGAACGCGGCTATGTGACGCTGGCCGATGCGCTGGTGAGCGTGCCTGGCTTCAACATCATACCGAGCGGCGGCATGGGGCAGGTAACATCGGGCTTCATGCGCGGCACCAATTCGAATCACGTGCTGGTCTTGCGTGATGGCGTACCGATGAATGATGCCAGCCACCCAAGCGGCGCCTTCAATTTCGGCAATGTGCTTTTGGGCGATATTGAACGCATTGAAGTGGTGCGCGGCCCGGTTTCCGCGATTTACGGCACCTCGGCGATTGGTGGCGTGATCAATCTGATCACACGCCGTGCGCCTGCGGATCGGCAGGCGCAACCCTATGGGGAGCTTGCCGGCGGTACCAATTACACCGCGCGCGGTATCGCCGGTGTTGCAGGCACCATCGGTAATACGGATTACGGCGTGACGGGACAAAGCCTTTCGACACGCGGTTCTAACGCGGTGGCGCCGCGATTCTATAATAATCAGGGGGAACGGGATGGCTTGCGATCCGCGGTGATCACCGCGCGCGGTGGCGTCAATCTTGGTGAAACCGCCCCCGCCAGCTTGCTTGGCATGACGCGGCTGGATGGCTTGGTGATCACGCGCGAAAATCGTTTCGGCCAGGATAATGTGCCGCGCGATGATCCGAATTACAGCGCGGATGATCGCAACTGGATGGGGTTTTTGCGGAGCGCCACGGAACTATTCGGCGGCGATTGGACCACCGGCTTCACGCTTTCCGCGAGCCAGGATCGGCGGCGCTATACCAATTGGCCTGATGGCAGTGATATTGAAACTACCGATGAATATTATCGTGGGCGCCGGGAAAGGCTTGCCTGGGACAATACGCTCCGCCTTCCCGCGCTTGGTGGCGCCACCGACAATAGCTTGGTTTTTGGTGCGGGCACCGAAAGAGAATCCGCCATAAGCCGCACCAATAGTGATGGCCTTTATGGTCCCTATGCCGCCAGCGTGGACAAGACGCAACAAAATGGCTTTGCCTATATCGGCACGCAGCACCGCTTGTGGGAAAGATTGGATGTCACCACCGCGCTTCGCCAGGATGCGCCGGATGGCTTTGATGGCGCCACCACCTGGCGGCTCGGCGGTGTGCTGGCGCTGCCCGAAATTGCCTCACGCTTGCGGGCCTCGGGCGGCACTGCCTATCGCGCGCCGGCGCTTTATGAACGCTATGGCGCCTCGGCATCGCTTTTCGGCAGCTTTCGCGGCAATCCCGATCTACGGCCGGAAAATGCCACCGCTTGGGAAGCGGGGATTGAGACAGACATCAGCGACAAGCTGACGGTCTCAGCGCTTTACTTCACCAGCCGTATTCGCAATCTGATCACGGAAAACGCCAGCTTTTCGAGCTATGAAAATATCGCGAGAGCGCACATCCAGGGCGGCGAGTTTGGCGTGAATTGGCGTCATTCCGACAGTTTTTCCATGCGCGCTGCCTGGACCGTTCAGGAAGCGCGTGATGAGGCGAAGGACACTCCCCTCGCCCGCCGGCCACGCAATAGCGCGAGCCTATCGCCACGCATCGCGCCCAAGGTGGATTGGGTGGATGTGCCGAATGCACGACTGATCATCGCGCCGGAATTCATCTATGTCGGCAAGGCATGGGATTATGTTTATCCCGACAATGGCGGCTTTGGCAGCAATGGCTATAATGATGAAGGCTTCGTCTTCAACATGACCGTGTCCCTGCCGGTTGCGCAGCAGATCACCGCCTTCATTGAAGCGCGCAACCTTGGCAATCGGCGCTATGAACCCGCCAATGGTTTTGTCATTCCAGGCCGCAGCGCCATGCTTGGCCTGCGCGGCGTTTTCTGAAACCGCGCGTGCGGCGCGGGCTCACCCCCGCGTCGCCCCCGGCACCCACAGCACATCGCCGGCGCCATTGCCGTTAAGGCGCCGCGCAAGCACGAAAAGATGATCCGATAGCCGGTTCAAATAGCGGATCACGGCGGGGTTCACTTCCTCCTCCGCCGCCAGCGCCACCACAAGCCGTTCCGCGCGCCGCACCACAGTGCGCGCGACATGCGCTGCTGCCGCACCTGGCGTGCCACCTGGCAGCACGAAGGATTTCAGCGCGGGCATCTGCCCATTCATCGCTGCCAATTCCGCTTCCAGCCGCGCCGATTGCGTATCCGCCACGCGCAGCCGCGCGCCCGCTTCGCCCGGCACACAAAGATCAGCGCCGATATCGAAAAGATCATTCTGGATGCGCGCCAGCATCGCATCGGCTCCCGCGTCTTCGCGCGTAGACAGGCGCAGCACACCAAGCGCCGCATTCGCCTCATCTACCGTGCCATAGGCTTCAACGCGCAAAGCGTCCTTCCGCACCCGCGCCCCATCACCGAGCGAGGTTTCCCCCTGATCCCCTCCACGCGTGGTGATCACATCAAGCTTGACCATTTTTGTTTCCTTACAGAGCGATTCAGGTCGCCTCAGCGACGCGCGTTTTCAAGACGGAACTGCACTGGATGAATGATGGAGGCTGCCACCGGCATCCCCGCACGCTGCGCCGGGCGAAAGCGCCATTCGCGCAGCGCTTCCACCGCCGCCGCATCCAAAGCGCTGAAGCCGGAGCTTTCCGTGACGCGCACATCAATAACCCGGCCATTGGCATCCACGCTCAATTCCAGCAGCACGATCCCCTGCTCCCCACGACGGCGGCTTGCCTCGGGATAATTGGGCCGACGGTTCCGCGTTGTATCCAAGGGCTCGGCTGCAGATGTCTGGCCTTCCAGAGTGAGGCTTTCCCTCCCCTGCAAGGCCGCATTCAGCCGCACTGGCGTAGGTGGTGCTGTTAGCGGGGCGGTTTGACGAGGCGGGGGACGACGCTCCGGCGGGCGTGGCGCCTCAGTCACTTGCCGGGGCTGTTCCGGTTCCGGCACCGGTGGTGCTTCCGCGATTTGCGGCTGCGTTTCCTCAACCGGCTGGGGCGGCGGCGCCTCTGCCACCTGCTGCGGCGGTTCCAGCGGCCTGGGCTCCTCGCGTGGCGGCGATGCTTCCACCAGTTGAGGCGTGGGCGGCTCAGCCACGGGGGGCGGCGGGACAGGGATGAGGGGCTCAGCCATCGCAACGGGCGGTGGCGCCGGTAGCGGTGGTGGGGGTGCTGGTGGCGGCTGCACGGCTAGAACAGCCGAAGGCGGTGGCGGTGGAGGAGGCGCGGCCAGCATCGGCGGTGGCGGGGGGATATCCGGGATGAGCGGTGCCGCAGCCACCTCCGGCGGCGCGGGGGGAATGGCATCGCCTTCACCTTCTTGCACGCCCTCATAAATGACGGCCAAACCCTCGGGCTCAACAACGCGCTGCGGGGGGATCTTCGCTACCGGCCATAGGATCAAAAGCGCCGCGACCAGCCCATGCAGCGCCAGCGACGCGCCAAGCCCAAAAACGCGCGGCGCGGCCTTCACAGCACCGGCACCCCCTGCTGCTTTGCCTTGCCTTCGGGTTCGACATGAATGGTGATGATGGCACCCTCAAGCTCCGCCTTCAGCGCGGCTTCGATCCGGTCACAAATCTCATGGCTTTCACTGACGCGCATATCGCCCGGCACCACCAGATGGAATTCCAGAAAAGTATGCCGCCCGGCATGGCGGGAGCGCAAATCATGCGCCTCAATCGCGCCGGATGCCTGTTCGGCCACAATGCGACGAATGCGCTCCATCGTGGCCGGCGGCACGGCTTCATCCATCAGCCCGCCGACACTTTCGCGGAGCAGCCGCCCACCCGAGATCAGGATATTCACTGCCGTCAGCGCCGCCAGCAGCGGATCGAGCCATAAAATACCGGTGAGCACGACAAGCCCAACACCAATCAGCACACCAACCGATGTCACGACATCCGCCCATAAATGCCGCGCATCGGCCATCAGTGCCGGGGATCGCAGCGCCTTGCCGCGCCGTCCGAGGTAAAGCGCCCAGCCGGCATTCACGCCGCTGGCCACTGCGGATACGGCAAGCCCGATGCCCGCCTGATCCGGCGCGCGTGGTGCGAGAAAGGCAGCCCAGGCCTCATGCAGAATGAGCAAGGCCGCCACAATGATCAGCGCGCCTTCCAGGACAGCTGAGAAATACTCAACCTTGGAATGCCCGTAGGGATGGTTCGCATCGGCGGGCAGAGCCGAAAGCCGCACCGCGAGCAAGGCCGCGCAGGCCGCCGCGACATTCACAATGCTTTCCAGCGCATCGGCGTAAAGCGCGACCGATCCCGTCACCCACCAGGCCACCGCCTTGAGCGCGAGAACCGCCACCGCAATCGCCACGCTGAGCGCAGCCAATTGCGCGGCGTTGGAATGCCGTGCCTCAACCATGGCGGGGGTTTAGCCCGTTAGAGCTAGACCGAGAAGTACTTGGCCCGCGGGTGATGCAGCACAATCGCACTGGTGGATTGTTCGGGATGGAGCTGCCATTCATCACTGAGCGAAACGCCAATACGTTCCGCATCCAGCAATCTTAGCAGCCCTTCCTGATCTTCCAGCTTCGGGCAGGCCGGATAGCCAAAGGAATAGCGCCCGCCGCGATAGCCCTGTTGCAGCATTTTTTCGATATCGCGATCATCCTCGGCAGCGAAGCCCAATTCAGCGCGGATGCGCTTATGGACATATTCCGCCAGCGCTTCAGCCATTTCGACCGAAAGCCCATGCAGATAGAGGTAATCCTGGTAGCGATTATCCTCAAACCAATCGCGCGCAATATCGGATGCCTTTTGGCCAACAGTGACCACTTGCAGGCCGATCACATCGCGCGCATCGGGGCCATCATCCACATCGCGCACGAAATCAGCGATGCAATCGCCATCTTCCTTGGGTTGGCGCGGCATATTGAAGCGGCAGACTTCGGTGATGCCATCTTCGGCGAACAGGATCAGATCATTGCCTTGGCCCGCGCATTTCCAATAGCCATAGATCGCCTGGGGCTTCAGGATGTTTTGGTCTTCCGCCAAAGCGAGCATGCGCTTCAAGACCGGGCGCAATTCCTGCTTGGCCCAGCCGAGGAAATCTTCCAGTGACCGCCCCGCCTTCCGGAAACCCCATTGGAATTGATAGAGGCTCCGTTCATTGATGAAGGGCACCAGCGCCTTGGGGGCGGCTTCCAGCACGCGGGCACCCCAGAAGGGCGGGGTTGGCACCGCGCTTTCGGCGGCAACACGCCGGCGGCGGGTTTGCGCGTATTTCACATCAACGGGTGCAAAGCCGCGCGGGTCCGCCGTGCCAAGGGTGCGCTTTTCATTGCGCGCCTTGCCGGAACGCTTGGTTTGCAGCGCGGCCAGGTAATCATCAAAGCCATTGCCCATGACCTTGTCCATCAAATGCAGGCCATCAAAGGCATCCCGCGCATAGGCAACCCGGCCCGAAGCATAGGCGCGTACGCAATCATCTTCGACGTAATTGCGCGTGAGTGCGGCACCGCCCAGCAACACGGGAATATCCACGCCCTGGCGCGACATTTCTTCCAAATTCTCGCGCATCACGACGGTTGATTTGACCAGCAAGCCGGACATGCCAATGGCATTGGCCTTATGTTCCCGCGCTGCCGCGACAATTTCCGTCAGCGGCACCTTGATGCCGAGATTGACAACGCGATAGCCATTATTGGTCAGGATGATATCCACCAGATTCTTGCCGATATCATGCACATCGCCCTTCACGGTACCGAGCACGATGGTGCCTTTTTCCTGGCCGGCTACCCTTTCCATATAGGGTTCCAGATAGGCGACGGCGGATTTCATGGTCTCGGCGGATTGCAGAACGAAGGGAAGCTGCATCTTGCCTGCGCCGAACAGCTCACCCACCACCTTCATGCCATCCAGCAGAATGTCATTGATGATGGAAAGCGGCGCGTTGCCCTTGGCCAGCGCATCGGCCAATTCATCATCCAACCCCTTGCGGTCGCCATCAATGATGCGGTCCTTGAGCCGCCCTTCCACCGTTTCCGCGCGCTTCTTCGCCGTGGCATCGGCAGCCTTGCGGCCCGCGAAAAGCTCCAGCATTTTTTGCAGCGGGTCGTAGCCTTCGGTGCGGCGATCATAGATCAAATCTTCCGCAACCTTCACTTCCTCAGCAGGGATTTGATGCAAGGGCTTGATCTTGGAGACATGCACAATCGCCCCCGTCATGCCGGCCTTCACCGCGTGATCCAGGAACACGCTGTTCAGCACATGGCGCGCGGCGGGGTTGAGCCCGAAGGAGATATTGGACAACCCAAGAATGATCTGAATATCGGGAAATGCATCCCGGATCATGCGAATGCCTTCAAGCGTCCAAAGGCCAAGCTTGCGGTCATCCTCATTGCCTGTGGCCACCGTGAAGGTCAGCGGGTCAATCATCAGGTCTGATTGCGGCAGACCGTGCTTGTCGCAGGCAAATTCCACCAGGCGGCGCGCGATCCTAAGCTTATCCTCGGCGGTCTTTGCCATGCCCACTTCGTCAATCGTGAGCGCAATCACCGCCGCGCCGAATTTGCGCGCGAGCAACATGCGGTCTTCGGCGGCTTTCTCGCCTTCCTCGAAATTGATCGAATTGATGATGGGCTTGCCGCCATGCAGCTTAAGCGCGGCTTCAATCACCGGCGTTTCGGTGGAATCGATCACCAGCGGGCCATTCACGCTGCTGGTGAAGCGGCGGATCACCTCGCTCATTTCCGCCATTTCATCGCGCCCGACAAAGGCGGTGCAGATATCAAGGCTGTTTGAGCCCTCGGTCATTTGCTCACGGCCCATGGCAACGCAGCCATCCCAATCGCCCGCCGCCTGGCGTTCGCGCCAAGCCTTGGATCCATTGGCATTGCAGCGCTCACCGATCGAGAAATAGGAGTTTTCCTGACGCAGCGCCGTCGCGGTGTAGAGCGACGCCACCGATGGCACCCAATAAAACTTGCGCTTGATTGGCGCCGGGCGCTGCGCGGCACCGCCGAGCTTGCGCAGCATGGCATCAAGTGCGGTAATATGCGGGGTCGAGGTACCGCAGCAGCCGCCGATCAAATTCAGGCCGTCTTCAACAACAAAGCGTTCCATCCAGGCGGCGAGTTCTTCCGCGCCCAGCGGGTAATGGGTTTTGCCATCCACCAATTCCGGCAGGCCGGCATTGGGCTGGCAGGAAATCAACCCTGGCCAGTTCTGCGATAGCCAGCGCACATGTTCCGCCATTTCCTGCGGCCCGGTTGCGCAATTAAGCCCCATCAGCGGCACATCCAGCGCATGCACAATTGTGGTCGCGGCAGCGATATCGGGGCCGACAAGCAAGGTGCCGGTGGTTTCCACTGTCACCTGCACGAAAATCGGAATCGTGGACCCCGCCGCCTTGCGCGCAATTTTCGCGGCATTTACGGCGGCCTTGATAAACAGCGTGTCCTGATTGGTTTCCGTCAGCAGCGCATCCGCGCCACCGGCAATCAGGCCGCGGCATTGTTCCACCAGCGCGGCTTCCAGCGCGTCATAGGTGATATTGCCAAGGCTTGGCAGCTTGGTGCCTGGGCCGATATCGCCCACCACCCAACGATGCCGGCCATCGGCGAAACCCTCAGCCGCTTCACGCGCCAATTCAACGGAAAGCTTGTTGATCTCAAAGGCGCGATCTTCCAATTCAAACTCGGCCAAGGTCACCGGCGAACCGCCGAAGCTATTGGTCAGCACCATATCGGCGCCCGCTTCGTAATAGCCGCGATGGATATCGCGCACGATATCGGGGCGGGAGAGGTTCAAAACCTCGGTGCAGTTTTCCTTGCCCCAGTAATCGCGGTCCACTTCCAGTGCCATGGCCTGCACGCGGCTGCCCATGCCGCCATCACAGAGCAAAACGCGGTCACGAAGGGCGTCGAGAAGATGCGGGCGCGCCATGGGGAAACCTTCAGGAAACAGGGGTGGAAACAGCAAGCGGCAGGCGTTCAGCCGACCAAAGCTTGAGCGAAAGGCCAGCCGGAATGGTGCCAACACGCGGCGCGGTGCAGCCCGCGCCGCCAAGCCAGCCGGCCATGGCGGCATCATCAAAACCTGGCCAGCGATGGGCATAGCGGGTCAGAAGATCGGCGCGGTCATGCGGCGCCAGATCAAGGATCAACAGCCGCCCACCGGGGCGCAAAACGCGTGCAGCTTCAGCCAAGGCAGCAGCGGGATCCTCCGCGTAATGCAGCACCATATGCAAGGTGACGGCATCAAAGCCCGCATCGGGCAAAGGCAGCCGATACATATCCGCCTGCCGCACCGAAATATGGGTCAGGCCACGTTCCGTCAGGCGGCTGCGCGCCAGCGCCAGCATCTCGCGTGAGGCATCAACGCCAAGCCCTTCATCAATGCGCGGCGCCAGGCGTTCCAGAACCCCACCCGTGCCGCAGCCGATATCAAGCAAGCGGCCAAGGCGCGGCAACGGCAGGGCATGCAAAAGGGCGGTTTCAATTGCCTCGGTCGGCAGGCCAAGGGCGCAGGTTTCGTCCCAATCGGCGCCATGGCTGCGGAAACTGTCGGAAGCGATGCGCGCCCGTTCGGCGGCCAGCCGCGCCGCGGCGCGCCGATCAGCGGCCAACAGCGGGTCCGATTCGGGCAGGCGGGCCAGGATATGGCGGGCGAGGTCAGCATCCGGCGCCATCTGGAACCAGGCATTGGCGCCTTCCGGCGTGCGCGTCAGCAGGCCGGCTTCGACCAGAAGTTTCAAATGGCGGGAAAGCCGGGGCTGGGATTGACCCAGAATCGCGACCAATTCCGTGACGCACCAGGCGCCACGGGCGCAAAGCGCCAGCAGCCTGAGGCGTGTCGGCTCCGCCGCGCCGCGCAATTGGGACAGAACATCCTGCATGGGCTTTACATAGACATAAACATATTCTTATGTCTAGTGCATGACGAGCTGGTCCTTGGATGCCCGTATACCAATCCACCTACTAACGCCGGGTGAAACCCCTGCGCCGGGCATGGCCGTGCTTGCCGAGGCGCCAAGCGCGGCCTCAGCCCCCGCCATGGCGCTGTTTTCACTGACCGGCGCCCATGTGCCGGCCTGCGCCTGCTGCGGCGTGCGCGGCCCGGTGGCGGAGGCGCTTGATCGACTGTTTCTCGGCCGGGTGCGGGGGGCGCTGCCCTGGTTCACCGCCATCGCTGCGCTACCGCAAAGCGCCGAGGCGGCGGAGGCCATACGCAGGACGCTCCGCGATGATGCCGCCAGCAGTGCAAGGTTCCGGCTGGCTAATTAGCGAGCGGGCGTGTCGAAACTACCGGACGTCGAAGCGCGAAGCCAAACCTCAATCCGCCGGCAGCGTCTTCTCGCCCTCCCCCAAGCTTCTTTGCATCGTCACCACATCCACCCAGCGGCCAAATTTCATGCCAACCGCGCGCATGGTGCCGATATGCCGGAAGCCGAGTGACACATGGAGCCCGATGGACCCGACATTTTCCGAATCGCCAATCACTGCCAGCATTTGCCGAAAGCCCGCCGCTTCCGCACGCGTGATCAATTCCGCGACCAGCGCCTTGCCCACACCCTGGCCGCGCACATCATCACGCACATAAATCGAATTCTCAACCGTGTAGCGATAGGCTGAACGCTCCCGGAAGGCGCTGTAATAGGCGTAGGCGAGGATCTCTCCCGCCTCCCCTTCCGCGACCAGCCAGACATTGCCGCGCCCGGCGAGCACTTTTTTCATGCGCGCGGCCATATCGGCCTCATCAGGGGGCACTTCCTCAAAAGTGCCGGCGCCATGCAGCACGTGATGGGCGTAGATTTCGGTGATGGCGGGCAAATCAGCGGGGGTGGCTTCGCGAATTTGCATGTCTCAGCCCCCGATGCCGAGCGAAGCGGCCAGTGCCTCCGCCGCCGCCAAAACGGCGCGGTCACGCCCCGGTGCCCCCACCAGCGAAAGCCCTACCGGCGCGCCGGCCACCTTGCCAGCGGGGATGCTCACTTCCGGCAGGCCGCAGAAGCCGGCAATGGCGGTCACGCCCATTGTCCGTTCGCGCACCTTGTTTTGTTCCGCGAGGGATGAAGCCAAAAGCGGCGCCGGCGCGGGGGAAGTCGGGTAGATCATCACCGCGCCGCCGTTCAGCAGCGCATGAAACCGCGCCTGCGCCACGCGACGGAAGGCGCGGCCGGCGGCGGATTTCGCCGGGTCCATGGCGGCGGCAGCGTCAAAGCGCTCCTTCACGCCGGGGCCGAATTTCGGATTGGTCGCGGCAATCCAGGGGCCGAGCGCGGTCCAGGCCTGTTCGGCCTGGGCGCAGCGGAAATGCTCGTAGAAGGCATCAAGCCCCTCGGGCGCCACATGCGTCGCCAGCGCGGGGCCAAAGAGCGCTTCGGCGGCCTTCAAAGCAGGCGTCAGCGCGGCCACGGTTTCGGGCTCCGCATTGGCCCAGGCTTCGGCAACTGAAATCAGCGGGCCAACCGCGCCAGCGCCACCGGGCGGCAGCAATACCTCACCGACGCGGCGCAGCATCGTGGCCGTTCGCGCGAACCAGCCCGCCGTGTCGTAATCTGGCCCCAATGCGCAGGCGCCCGCGAGGCTGATCGCGCCCCAGCTCGGCCGAATGCCGAAAACACCGCAATAGGAAGCGGGAATGCGCACGGAACCGCCGGTATCCGACCCCACGGTGAAATCCACGAGGCCCGCTGCCGCCGCGGCAGCCGATCCGCAGGAAGACCCGCCCGGAAAACGGTCCGGCGCGGCGGGGTTTTTCGGCGTGCCCTGCCAGATATTCTCGCCCGTCAGGCCATAGGCCAGTTCAACTGTCTTGGTCTTGCCCGCCAGCGAAGCGCCTGCCTGCAAAAGCTGCGTGATCACCAGCGCATCGCGCGTCGCCGGAGGATGCGTCGCTGCCCAATCGGGATTGCCATAGCCGGTGACGGTGCCGGCCACATCAAACAAATCCTTGGCGGCGAAGCTGAGCCCCGCGAGCGGGCCTGAGGCCGCGCCGGCGCGCCTGGTGCGCTCACCCGGAATGAAGGCGCCAACGCTGTCTTCGGTCATGCCAAGCTCCCCTTATGCGAAATCCGATGCAAACTGCGACGGGGGCATGGCTTAGGCAAGGGCGAAAAAAAAGCGGGACACGGGGGCAGGCCGGTCCCGGAACATCAGGCTTGATGAATGGCTACCTGGCCTCCCCTGGAACATTTCCGAGTCGCCAATCGAAAATGATTGGCTTGAAAATGCTCCGGCGAGGTCCGGCGCCTTATTGATCAGGTCAGGTCGAGCAAAGCGGCCTTCACGGTCAGCGCCGCAAGGCCCGCCGCGACAAAGGCCGCAGGCTCACCAAAGCGCTTCGCCACAAAATAAGCCATGCCGGCAAAAATCAGTGCCCAGCAGCCAATCTCGCCAAGGCTAGGAGTGATGGTCATGGTGAGCCCTCCGTCTTTATGGCGGAAGGATAACACTCAAGTCATGAAAGTCCAGTTATAAATCGGTCAGCCCAATCACGCCCCCTCGCCGCGAAAACTGGCGAGCGACCGGCGCGGGCGGCCATCCGGGCCGAAATTGGCGGCATCCAGCCAGCCGGCGATGGCATCACGGCGTACGGGCCACTCCTCAGCAATGATCGAAAACCACGCCGTATCCCGCCGCCTGCCCTTCACCACCAAATGCGCGCGATGCGTGCCTTCATAGACAAAGCCAAGCCGCGCCGCCGCCCGGCGTGATGGCATATTGAGCGCATTGCATTTCCACACCAGCCGCCGATAGCCCAGATCATCGATGGCGTGGCGCATCAGCAGGAACATCGCCTCGGTCGCGGCGCGCGTCCGCTGCATGCGGGGCGAGAACCAGATATTGCCAATCTCGATATCCGCATGGGCGGGAGCGATTTGCATCAGCGTCAGCCAGCCATCCACCGTGCCGGTGCGATGCGGGCGAATGGCCCAGGCGATCGGGTCATGCGTCACCGCGAAGGCAGCGACATGGGCGCGCATCGCCGCTGCATCGCGAAACGGGCCATAGCCCATATAGGCCCAGCCCTCCCCACCCGTGTCGCGTTCTGCCGCGCGCCACAAATCCTCGGCATGGCGGAGATGGAGCGGTTCCAGATCAACCGATTGGCCCTTATGCGGAATGCGCGCCGGCAAGGGGCGCGGTGTCGCATCCACCAGCGGGCCAAGCGGGGGGTTGGTGGCGGGGTCCCATGGGACGCCTTCGGGCAGGTTTTCCATCGCCCCAGAAGAAACGCCCGGCGCGCGAGATGCAAGCCATGATTGCCGGTTGCGCGCCGCGCCGCGCCGCCGCAAAACAGCACCCATGAACACGGCCCCTTCCCCCGCCCCCGCCATCCCCGCCGCCTATTTCGGGGAAAAGGTCACGCATGTGCATCATTGGACGGATCGGCTGTTTTCCTTCCGCTGCACGCGCGACACTGGCTTTCGCTTCCGCGCCGGCGAATTCGCCATGATCGGGCTGATGGTGGATGGCAAGCCACTCGTGCGCGCCTATTCCATGGCAAGCCCCACCTGGGATGAGGCATTGGAATTCCTGTCCATCAAGGTGCAGAACGGGCCGCTTACATCGCGCCTGCAACACATCAAGCCAGGCGATACCGTGCTGATTGGCCGCAAACCGACCGGCACGCTGGTGACGGATAATTTGCTGCCAGGCCGCAGCCTTTGGATGCTGGCAACCGGCACCGGCCTTGCCCCCTTCCTGAGCCTGACGCGCGAGCCTGATGTCTATGAACGCTATGGCACGGTGGTGGTGGCCCATACTGTGCGGCAAGTGGCGGAATTGGCCTATCGCGAGATGTTCGAACGCGACCTGGCGCAGCATGAGTTCCTCGGCGAGATCATCGCCGGCAAGCTCCGCTACTATCCATCCGTGACGCGGGAGCCCTTCCCCACCCAGGGGCGCATCACTGATCTGATCGAATCCGGGCGGATTTTCGCCGATCTGGCCCTACCCGCGCTGGACCCTGCCCATGACCGGGTGATGTTGTGTGGGTCTGAGGCGATGAACCGCGACTGCAAGGCCATGCTGGAAGCGCGCGGCTTTGTGGAGGGATCGAACAACGCCCCGGGCAGCTATGTTGTGGAAAAGGCCTTTGTGACGAAATAGGCCGGCAGGCCTTTGGCGCTGCAAAAAAACATTGCGTCATCTGCCGGTCATCCATATGTCACGCCCTTGTGAAGCACCGCCCCAGCCTGCCGGGGGGCACCATCAAGGGAGAAGCAAATGACTGGTTCCACCGTTGAAGCGCCTGCGCGGCGCGGTTTTTTGAAGGCGGCTGCCGCCACAGGGGCGGGCGTTGCTGTCCTTGCCACCCCCAATGTCAGCCGGGCCCAGACCACGACGCTGCGCTTCCAGTCCACCTGGCCGCAGCGCGATATTTTCCATGAATTCGCCGGCGATTTCGTGCGCCGCGTGAATGACATGGCGGGCGGGCGCTTGCGGCTTGAATTGCTCGCCGCTGGCGCCGTGGTTGGCGCCTTCCAGTTGTTGGATGCGGTCAGCGCCGGCACGCTTGATGGCGGCCATGGCGTGCCCGCCTATTGGTTCGGCAAGAACAAGGCGTTTTCGCTGTTCGGCACCTCGCCCCCCTGGTTCGGCGATGCCAACCAGCTGCTCGGCTGGTATCATTATGGCGGTGGCGAGGCACTCTATAATGAGCTGCTGAACGAACATGTGAAGGTGAATGTCGTCTCCTTCATGACCGGCCCAATGCCGACCCAGCCGCTTGGCTGGTTCAAGAACGTGATCGAGCGCCCCGAGCAGATCCGCGGCCTGAAATACCGCACCGTGGGTCTGGCGGCTGATTTGTTCGCGGAACTCGGCGCGGCGGTGGTATCGCTGCCCGGCGGTGAAATCGTGCCCGCTTTGGAACGCGGCGTGATTGACGGGGCGGAATTCAACAACCCGTCTTCGGACCGCGTGCTGGGCTTCCCGGATGTGGCGAAGGTCTACATG
>JBIKWX010000071.1:0-14079 GCA_044356095.1 Roseomonas sp. | reverse complement strand
GTCTGAAATGTTCGGGGATGAGGGATGGCATCGCCATCCGGGCAAGCTGCCCTTGGCGCTGGGTAAGGATATCAGCGGCGCGCCGGTGATCGCCGATCTGGCGCGCATGCCGCATTTGCTGATTGCCGGCACCACGGGTTCGGGCAAATCGGTCGGGATCAATACCATGATCCTGAGCCTGCTTTATCGTTTCAGCCCAGATGAATGCCGCTTCATCATGATTGACCCGAAGATGCTGGAACTTTCGGTCTATGACCGCATTCCGCATCTGCTGGCGCCGGTGGTAACGGAACCGCCCAAGGCGATTGGCGCGCTGAAATGGACCGTGCGGGAGATGGAGCGCCGCTACCGCGCCATGAGCCAATTGGGCGTGCGCAATATTGCCGGTTACAACGAAAAAGTGACCGCCGCGCGCCAACGCGGTGATGTGCTGACCAGGCGCGTGCAAACCGGCTTTGATCCCGAAACCAATAAGCCGGTGTTTGAAGATCAGCCACTGGCGCTGGAAGCGCTGCCCATGATTGTGGTGGTGATTGATGAAATGGCCGATCTGATGATCGTGGCCGGCAAGGAAATTGAAGCCGCGGTGCAACGGCTTGCGCAAATGGCGCGTGCCGCCGGCATTCACGTGATCATGGCAA
This sequence comes from Roseomonas sp., assembly GCA_044356095.1. GTDB lineage: Bacteria > Pseudomonadota > Alphaproteobacteria > Acetobacterales > Acetobacteraceae > Neoroseomonas. The sequence continues at coordinate 13,438 of JBIKWX010000071.1, read as the reverse complement.
CGCAACGGCCTTCGGTGGATGTGATCACCGGCACGATCAAGGCGAATTTCCCAACCCGCATTTCCTTCCAGGTGACATCAAAGATTGATAGCCGCACCATCCTGGGTGAACAGGGCGCGGAACAATTGCTCGGCCAGGGTGACATGCTGCATATGCCGGGCGGTGGGCGGTTGGCGCGCGTGCATGGCCCCTTTGTATCAGACACTGAGGTGGAGCGCGTCGTTGAATTCCTCCGCGCCCAGGGCGAGCCCGATTACATCGAGGAAGTCACCGATACCGAGGATGAGGGTGATTCCGTTGCCATGCTCGGCATGCTGGGCGGCAATACGGATGCAGAAGCATCACTGTATGATCAGGCGGTGGCGCTGGTGACGCGCGAAGGCAAGGCGAGTACAAGCTTCGTGCAGCGGCATCTCAACATTGGCTATAACCGCGCGGCGAAACTGATTGAGCAGATGGAGCGCGAAGGCGTGGTGGGGCCGGCGAATCATGTGGGTAAGCGGGAAGTGCTGGCGCCGGGGCCGCGGGATTGAGGGGGCCGCGCATGGGGTGGGGAAGTGTGGATGATGGTAGTTACTACTTACTGGGGCTGACTGATGCGGCGCTTATGCAAATTTCATTTGTCCAGGCGATTGCGGATAACACATGATGCCATGCGCGCGGCGAGCATGGAGGCCGGCAGGTATTGCGTAAGGACCAAGACCGTGAGCGGGAGTCCTTTCAATGAAACGTCAGATCTCTGACTCTCAGCTACTCTGTATTCAGGTGGTGGTTGGCGTAGCTGTCACGGCTCTGATTTACTCACTGTCCGTCGGCTTCACTTGTGGTTTTTCATGGAAATTTTTTATTCCGATCCCAATGACACCCAGAGAAATATATGTCTTTTGCTTTTTACTAGTCGCAGTTGGATTTTTTAATACAGGAGTATTTTTTAATTTAGTGGAATTTGTTCTGTGGAGGCTTGGCCTCCGTGCAAAATTCGTACCCAGAATACCCCCAGGCGACCTAAACCCCGATTGGATAATCGTTCCATTAGAACCATGGATAAAGGGCTTGAAATTCCGATTTCTCGTTTTGAATCCAATTTGGTTTCTCCTCGCCTTCATGACATTTTCCTATTACCTTCGACATTATTGTTCTCCCCCCTAAGGCCTATCGCGGTCAGAAAATCATGCGAACAATCACCAGTGCTGGCGCCGGGGCCACGGGATTAGAACGCTTACGCACCCCCCGGCGCATGCGGATCAAGCACCGCATCCGGCAATGCCATGAAGCGCGCGCCGTAAGTCCAGACCAGCGCGCATTCGACAACACGCCCCGGAAAGGCCGCGCGCAGCAGCGCGCGATAGGCGGCCATTTGCCGCAGATAAAGTGGCGCCACTTCCGCCACCTGTTCCGGCGGTGGGCGATTGGTCTTGTAATCCAGCACCAACACGCGATCAGCTTCTATCTTCAACCGGTCCACCTGGCCCGCAATCAGCCGGCCATTTACCTCACCGGCCAAGGGAGCCTCCGCCAGGCTGCCCGCGCCAAGCGCTTCGCGCATCCAACCCTGGCGCAACAGGCCCAAAACCTCCTGCAAGGTGGCTTCCTGTTCTGCCGCTGAAAGCCCCGGCGCGCGGCGTGCGAGGAAGCGGCGCGAGAGTTCTTCCCATCCCGCCTCAGGATATTCGGGCAGGCTTTGCAGCAGCGCATGCACCAGGCGCCCGCGTCGGAAGCGCAGCCCAAGCGGGTCTTGCGCCGGGCGCGGCGCGGTGGCGGGGGTTTCCTGTTCGCCGGGCAGGGCAGAAGGGGCAAGGCTGCCGGCAGGCGCTTCCTCGGCCAGCTTCTGCCAGGCCCAGGCGGGCGGGCGCGCCTCAGCCGCGCTGGCAAGCAAGGGGTCTTCCAGGCGGGGCGGCGCGGTTTGGGGCGTGCTTAGGCTGAGCAGCTTCGGATCGTCGCCAAAACCGGCGGGGTCGAAGCTGGATGTCTCATGCCCCGGAAGCCGGGCAAATCCTTGCGCCACCAGATCATACCAGCAGCCCGGGGGCAGGTTCTTCGCGCTATTCCAACCGCAAATGATCAGCCGATCTTCTGCCCGCGTCAGCGCCACATAAAGCAGCCTGTGTTCTTCTTCGGCTTCGCGTGCCTGATCCGCCTGGCGCTGCGCGGTCAAAGCCGGCGCTTCAAAGCCCTTGGTCTGCGGCGCCCAAACGGGCAGCGGCGCATCGCCATCTTCAAACCAGCGGAGCGTTTTACTGTCCTGCGTTTTGCGTGTGGTATCAGGCAGAATGACGATCGGCGCCTGCAAGCCCTTGGCGCCATGCACGGTCATGATGCGCACAACATTGCCAGCGGCTTCCGCTTCGCGCTTGATCTCGGCGCCGCCTTGCCGGAGCCAATGCACAAAGCCCTGCAGCGATGGCGGGTTGAGCTTTTCATGTTCAAGCGCGGCATTGAGCAATTCATCGAGCGGATCGCCCGCATCCGGCCCAAGCCGCGCCAAGATGCGCGCTCGCCCTGCGCGGGGATCAAGCGGCCCCGGCGCGCCGAGCACATCCGCAAACAAGCCATAGGGCGTGATGAAATCAAGCTCGGCCGCTTGCGCTGCCAACCAATCGGCGACCCGCCCGACATCTGTCGCGCTGCCACGATGCGCCATCAGCGCCGCATGCAGCGATGCTTTGCCGCGCCCATGCGCGAGTTCGAAAAGCGCATCCTCATCCAGCCCGATCAGCGGCGATTTCAGCAATGCGGCAAGGGTCAAATCATCATCCGGCAGCAACAACCAGCCAGCGAGTGCGAGCATATCCTGCACCGCCAATTCATCCGCCAGCACCATGCGGTCAATGCCGCCAACCGGGATGGAACGCTTCTTCAATTCGCGCACGAGTGCAGGCGCAAAGCCGCCGCGCTTTCGCCCACGCAGCAGCACCAGAATATCGCCGGGGCGGATAGGCCGGCCATGGGGCTGCGCATCCTCCTTGCCCTTTTCGATACGCGCCGGAAGGGTTTCGTTCTTGATGAGATGTTCAATGCGCGCTGCAATGGCGCCGGCAAGTTGCGGTGCTGCACCTTCCGCGGCAACGGCCTGTTCAGGCGGCGCCCAATCGGGCGGAGGGTCGGCCTTCGCTACTTGCAGGATCGGCCAAAGCTCCACACTGCCGGCATGGCCCGCGCGATCTGCGTAATGCCGCAAGGGTGCATCCTGCGCGACGCCATCACGCGCTGGCTTGTCCGCGAATACGGCATCCACCAGCGCGAGTACGGGTTCGGTGGAACGGAAGGAAACATCAAGCGGCACGGGGCGAAATTCCTGCCCAGACGCTTTCACAATGCCTTCGTAATGGTCCTTCGCTTCCTTGAATCTTTCTACTTCTGCGCCCTGAAAGGCGTAGATGGATTGCTTCTGATCGCCGACCGCGAAGATGCTGCGCTGTTCTTCCCGCGCGCCAAGACCGGCGAAGAATTCCGCCGACAACGCGCGCACAATGCCCCATTGTTCCGGATTGGAATCCTGCGCCTCATCCAAAAGGATGTGATCCAACCCGTCATCCAGCTTGTACATCACCCAGGCGCTGCCGGGATTATCGAGCAATTTGCGTGCGCCCGTGATCAGGTCATCGTAATCGAGCAAGCCAGCATTTTCCTTCGCCGCCTGATAGCGCCGCAGCACTGGCGCGCCGATGGCGAAAAGTGCCAGGCTCGCGGCGAGTACGCGCGCGGCGGCGTGTTTGCCGTCCAGCTCCAATTGGCGTTCGCCCTCACGCCGCATCAGATCGTTGATGTCAGCCTGCCGTGCGCCGAGCTGCTTGGTCGCAAGTTTGGATCGAACCGCGTTTTCCGTGGTGATGAATATGGCGCGCCAATCGGCATATCTCGCGATGCGCTGTTCCATGGGCAGCGCGAACCAGGCGGCAAGTTTCTCGCCATGGCCAATATCCTGCTTGCTGCCTGCCAACAGCAGGGGCGCTGCTGCGCGCAGCGCCTCGGCTTCCGGTGCATCAATCACGGCTGCAATGATTGCAGCCTCATCATCCTCGTCAGGGGGGATGCCGAGCTTCCGCATCAACGCCGCCCGCAGGCCCGCCATGCCTTGGCGTTTTTCTTCAGCCTCCAGAAATTTGCTGCTCGCGCCAGCCATGGTGTTGATCACCTCGGCAAAGCGCGTCGGCGCCTGATACTTCGCCAAGATCGCCAGCGCATCCCGCGCGGCCCCGCCCACCAGCAGCGCATCACGTTCACGCGCCAGAAGCGCGCGGCCATCCTGTTCCTGCATCACCGCGAATTGCGGCGCAAGCCCCGCTTCCAGCGGAAAGCCGCGCAAAAGCGATTGCGCGAAACCATGCAAGGTTGAAATGCGCATGCCGCCGGGCTGTTCCAACACCTCCACAAACAGCCGCCGCGCTGCCGCCAGCCCTTCGCGCCCCGGTGTTGTGCCTGTCAGCTTCTGCAATGTCTCCGTGAGCTTCGCATCATCCGCGACCGCCCATTCCCCAAGCCTGAGCGCCAGGCGCGTTGCCATTTCCGCCGCGGCTGCCTTGGTAAATGTCAGACACAGGATCCGCCCCGGCGGTACACCCGCCAGCAATAACCTCAGCAACCTATCTGTCAGCAGCTTGGTTTTGCCCGAACCCGCCGAAGCCTCCACCCAGGCGGAGGCGTTCGGATCGGCAGCGCTTGCCTGCGCGTCTTCGGCGCGTTTACGGGCCTCGCTCACGCTGCGTCATCCTCGCCAGAGGCCCATTCAGCGACGCGCGCCAGATGATCATATTCATCGCCCTGCGTGCCGCGTGCGGGGTGCGGGCGGCTTTCAAAGGGCGCGTCACCCAGCAACATGCGCTCTGCCAGCGCTGTAATGCGGGTGCGGGCGAGATCGGCATAGGGCACACCATCATCGGTGGTTGCGTCTAACTTCTTTTCCTCGCCCGGCTTCTCGCCGCCGCTCAATTTCCAATAGACCAGCGCGGTGGCCTTGGCGTCTGCGCTGATCGTCGGATAGCCGCCGGCTTCCAGAATCATCGCCTCCAACGCCAATTGCGGCGCCGCACCTGTCATAACCTGGGTCGCACCCGGCACCTGGCCGGTCTTGTAATCCAAAACGCGCCAGCCACCGCCCGCCAATTCATCCAGCCGATCCGCCTTGGCGAGGATTTCAACCTCTCCGCCCACCAATTGTAGCAAAACGCTGCCTTCATGTTCCGTCAGGCAGTGCAGCAAGCCGTTTTGGGCGCGCAGCTTTTCTTCTTCGGCAATCACGAATTCGCCCATGCGCGCCATGCGCGGCCCCCAAAAGGCGAGCACGCCGGGATGCACTGATTCCTTCTGCAATGCCTCGGCGCAGGCTTGCGCCCATAAGGCACGCGCATCGGCAATGCCGGGCCAACCCGTGCCAAGCCCGGCCAGGAAAAACCGCATGGCGTGATGCACCAGTGTGCCATATTCCCGCGCGCCGATATCGGCATCCAGATCATCAAGCGCCTGCAGGCGCAGGATGCGCTTGGCGTAGAAGGCGTAAGGATCAGCGATAAGCTGCGTCGCGTCCGAAACACTCAAACGGCGCGGACGCACTTCAGCCGGCGGGCGCGGCGCAGGGCGGCCCCAGGGCTTTGCATCGCCTTCCGGCGCATCCAGGCTTGCCGCCCAGCGCGCGGCATCACTGGTGGGGATTTTGATCTCGCCTTGGCCTTTCAGGAAGGTTTCAAGCCGTGTCAGCCAACGTGTTGGCACGCTTGGCGCGCCACAACGCTTGCGCGCGCTGGACAGCACCAATTCGCCCGCCTGCGCTGCGGCATGAAAGAAATCCGCCGCCACACGACCAATGCGCGCTTCCGGCGCGGGCAGGCCGAAACGCGCGCGCATCGGGCGGCTCATCCAGGGGCCGGGTTCGGTCGCTTGTGGCCAGATGTTTTCTTCCAGCGCGCCCAGGATCACGCGATCAAAATGCTGCAAACGCGCTTCCAAAAGCCCGAGGATCGCAATGCGCGGATGCGCGGCCGCATCACGCCGCGCGCGAAATGGTGGCGCAATCGGTCCCGCCAACATGGCATCAAATGCTGCCGGCCATTCGGCAGGCTTGATCGGCGGCACTTCCACCAGTGCTTCGGCAAGGGCAGCCAAATGCCGCGCCAAAGCCTCCCCTTCTTCACCGGCGTAAAGCCTGAGGCCGCCTGGAATATCAGGAGTCGCAGCAAGCGCTTCCGCCGCCGCGAGATGGAGCGTCAGCAAATCAGCGGGCGGGCGCGCGGGGCTTGGTGGCAAGGCAGTGAAATCGCCAAGCGCCGATTGCAAGGCATCCAACAAGCCAGGCAATGCGGTATCGCCCTTGGGCAAGGCAGCACGCAGCGCATCAAGCCCCGCTGCCGGGCGCGGCCCGCGCAAGCATTTCCGCTCAAGGGCGCGCACCGCATCAAGCCAGGCGCCGCGTTCCATGCCGGCGCTGCATAGCGGATGCTTCAAGACTGCGAGCAAAGGGGCAGGCGCGAAGCCATCAGCCACCATGCGCGCCATCAGGCGCAGAAACGCCGCTGCCGGCGCATCGGCCAAGGGCGCGCCGGCGCTGTCATCAGCGGTGATGCCATGGCGCGCGAGTTCTGCCGCCACACGCCGCGCCAAATCGCGATCTGGTGTGATCAAGGCGGCGCGCTTGCCGGGGACCTCCATCGCTTCGCGCAGCAAAAGCGCAATGGCTGCGGCTTCCTGCTGCGCATCGGCGGCTTCAAGCCGGCTGATGCCAGCAAGTGCGCCCTGCCAGCGCGGCGCATCGCGTTCGGCCCAAACTTCCAAACCCTCGGCGGGGCGGAGGCTCTGTGCCAGCATCACGGCGCGATCCGCAGGCGCGCCGGCGTGATCCGCAGCATTCCAAGGGCGCGGCGCATTGGGCTCCAAACCAAGATCGGCAAGCAGCTTCAATTGCCCGGCAAAGGGATGGCTCGGCGCACGACGAATGGCGTCCGCCAGGCTTGGCGTGATGGGCTCTGCCATGCCTTGCAGCACCAGCGCGCCATTGGGCAGGTTCGCGATGCAGCGGAGCAAGGCAGTCGCGGCGGGAATCGTGCCGCCCGCGCCAATGCCGGCGGCGATCAGCTTTTCGCGCGGTGGTGCCGCTTCCAGGGCGCGGCGTTGCGCGATCAACGCACGCACACGCGCAAGGCCAAGATCCATCAGGCGCTGGTTTTGCAGCCAGCCATTCCAATCGCGCACCACCGCCTGCAACAGCTTCGTGGTGATTTGCCAATGCACCGCCAATTTATCCGGCACCAGCCCATCCAGGCGCGCAAGCCAGCTTGCCGCAAAATCCACCGGGTCCGCGGTTTCAATCAGGTCAAGATCAGCTTCTTCAAAGGCAATTTCATCGAAAAGTGTCGCAAGCTCTCCGGCCAATAGCCAGGCTTGCTCAGCACCCAGCGGTCCACCAAAGCGGCGCGGAATGCCAAGCACAATGCGCGATAGCACTGCTTGTCGCGTCAGCGGTGCCACTGCCGGCGGCAGATCAAGCAAAGCGGGCAGCGTCAATTCATCCGCTTCTTCCACCGAAAGCCCCGGCAGCGCGCGCATGCGCGGCAGCAATAGCGCGCGACCACCCGCTGCGGTCAGGAACGCTTCACGCAATGCACGCGCAGCGCGGCGTGTTGGCAGCAGCAGCGTGTAGGATGCGAGCGCGCCAGGATCATCGCCTGCGGTTTGCGCGAGCAGTCCCTCGGCCAGCGCGGGCAGGAAGCGCTGATGTGCGGGGATCAGGAAAACGCGCAAGGACGCCGCTTCAAAACAGCGCGCGGGTCACGCCGCTGCGCAGCACGGCTTCGGCATGTTCCAGATCAGCGGGCGTGGACAGATGAAACCACACGCCATCATGCACCAGCCCGTAAAGCCGCCCGGCTTCAATCGCGCGATTGTAAAGCCTGTTCAGGCTGAAGGCGCCGTCTGGTGCGCCTTCAAACAACGCGGGTGAGAGGATTTGCACGCCACCGAAAAGATAGGGCGACACCTCGCCTTCTTCCGGGCGGCGCAGCAGGCCAAGCGGGTCGAGCATGAAATCGCCGCGCCCGACCTCGCCTGCGATTTGCGCAGTGCGGATCAGCAACAACAGCCCATCCATGCGTTCAGGATCGAAGGCGGCGGCGAGCCGCTTGAGCGCAGGGTGCGGGCCATCCAGCCAGAAGGCATCGCCATTCACCACGGCAAAGGGCGCATCGCCCAAAGCGGGCAAGGCGCGCGCCACTCCGCCGCCGGTCTCAAGCAAGGTATCTTCGCGTTGCAGCGTGATGCGCGGCGCGCTGCGGGCGGCGACACAGGCGGCGACCTGATCAGCGAGCCAATGCGCATTCACCACCGCATCAGTCACGCCTGAATCCGTCAGCCGATCCAGCGCGTGATCCAGCAGGCTCTGCCCCGCCAAGGGCAGCAGGGGTTTCGGCATGGCGTCCGATAAGGGGCGCATGCGCGTGCCAAGGCCGGCCGCCAGAACCATGGCGCGTGTAAGGGTGATCATGCGGGCTCCTTCGCCGGATCGGGATTGCGGCGCAAGTGGCGCGGCAGGGCATCATCCAACCATAAGCGCAGCGGTGTGGTGGCGGGGTGTTCCAGCGCCTCATCCAAAAGCCGCCAGCAGCGCGGCCCATGAACAAGATAATGGTGCTTGTTGTCGCGGCGCGAAAGACGCACCCAAAGCGCCGCTACACGCAAATGGCGCTGCGCCGCGCAGGCGGCCATGGCAGCGGTGAAATCCTCCCGCACCAAACCTGGCCGCGCGGCGAAATAGCGTTCAATCGCCGCATCACGCGCGGCTCGCGTCACATCACGCCGCGCATCCTGCACGAGTGAGACCAGATCATAGGCCGGGTGCCCGAGCCCGGCATCCTGGAAATCGAGCAAGCCGGTGCGCCGCGCGCCCGTGCGCGCCTCAAGCCGCATCAGATTGGCCGGGAAGTAATCGCGATGCACAAAGCCTTGCGTGCCGGCGAAGGGGGCGAGCATGGCGCGCAGCGCATCACCAAGCCCGGCGCGCAGATCATCGCTGGGCGCGCTTCCCATCATCGCCGGCCACCACCAATCAAGGAAAGTCGCCGCCGTCGCCCGCGCCATGGCTGCTGCATCCCAGGCGGGCAGGCCGGGCGGTGGCGCTGCCTCATGCAGGGCTGCGAGGGTTTCGGCCGCTTCGGCGTAAAGCATTGGCGCATCCGCCCCGCTATCCAGCAAAGCCGCATGGGTGGCGTCGCCGAAATCCTCCAGCAGCACGAGGCCCGCTGCGGGATCGGCGGCGATGATCTCGGGTGCGGAAAGCCCAAGGCCCAGGATATGGTCGGCAATGGCGATGAAGGGGCGCGTGTTTTCCGGCGGTGGCGCTTCCATCAACAGCGCCGGGCGCGGCCCGCCCAATAGCCGCGTATAGCGCCGGGCGGAGGCATCTGAGGGCAAGGAGGCAAGCTGCGCCGCAGCAAAACCGGCGGCCTCCAGAAAAGCGGCGGTCATGGGCGCAAAGCCTCCAGCCTGGCATCCCAACCGCGCAGCACCACATGGCGCGCTTCCTCGGCGGCGCTATGAGTCAGATGGATGTGGAGTGCCTCGGGCGGAGCGAGCGGCCCCAGCCTTTCGGGCCATTCGACCAGCACAATCCCCTCTCGCGCTTCGTCCCAGCCCAATTCCGCAAGCCCATCGGGGCCGGACAGGCGATAAAGGTCGAAATGATGCGCGGGGCCACATGGCAGATCGTAGCTTTGCACCAAGGTGAAGGTCGGGCTTGGCACTTCAAGCGCGGGGTCGGCTGTAGCGGCGCGCAGCAGCGCGCGGGCAAAGGCGCTTTTGCCGGCGCCAAGGGGCCCATCCAGCAGCACCGCATCACCAGGGCGCAGCATCGGCGCCAGCCGCGCCGCGAGTGCTTCCGTCGCGGCCAGATCGGGCAGATCCAAGGCAATTTCCACCGGCCCTTGATCCTCCCTCTCCGTCAAAGCTTTGACCATCACGAAGTTCCGTCTATCACGCCCCCCTGGATTCGGGGGAGAGCCCATGCCGGCCGAGATTGAAACCGATGTCGCGATTATTGGCGCGGGCCCTGTCGGGCTTTTCGCGGTGTTTGAATGCGGCATGCTGCGCATGAAATCCGTGGTGATTGACGCCTTGGAAGCGATTGGCGGGCAATGCACGGCGCTTTATCCGGAAAAGCCGATTTTCGATATTCCCGCGCATCCGCAAATCGCCGCCGCTGATCTGATTGGCCAGTTGGAAGCCCAGGCCGCGCCCTTCGCGCCACAATATCTGTTTGGCCGCCGTGTGGAGACTTTACGTCAGGAAGGCAGCGCTTTGGTGCTGGGCACCTCGGCGGGGGATAGCATTCGCGCCAAGGCCGTGATCCTGGCCGCCGGCGCGGGCGCTTTCGGTCCCAATCGCCCACCCTTGGCGGGGCTGGCTGGCTACGAAGCCTCCGGCGCGGTGCGCTATATGGTGGCGAAGCGGGAAGAATTTCGCGGCAAGCGCGTGGTGATTGCGGGTGGCGGTGATTCTGCCGTGGATTGGGCGCTGTCACTCAAGGATATCGCGGCCAAGGTGGTGGTGGTGCATCGCCGCCCGAAATTCCGCGCCGCGCCAGAAACCGCCGCGCAATTGGAAGCCGCCGCCGCGCGGGGAGAGGTGGAAATGGCTATCCCCTATCAGCTGCATGGCCTGAAGGGCGATGGCGCCAGGCTGGAAGCGGTGGAATTGGCAACCCTGCAAGGCGAAACCCGCGATGTGCCGGCGGATCATTTGCTGGCGTTTTTCGGGCTTTCCATGGATCTGGGCCCAATCGCCGATTGGGGGCTTGGGCTGGAACGGAGCCATGTGAGCGTCACACCTTCCACCTGCGAGACGAATATCCCCGGCGTTTATGCCATTGGTGATATCGCCACATATCCCGGCAAGCTGAAGCTGATCCTGCAAGGCTTTTCTGAGGCCGCCATGGCCGCCCATGCGATCCATCCGCGCGTCTTCCCCGATACTGCGCTGCATTTCGAATATTCCACGAGCAAGGGCGTCCCGGGCGCGGGGTGAGCATCGCATGCTGAAAATGATCCGCATTTTCGCCTTTCTGCTGCTCGCGATTCTTGGCGGGTTATGGGGCCTTGCCTGGTATATGCGCGCCCCGAATGAGGCGATGGGTGACGCCTTCCTTCGGCAATTGGCGCAATTCGGGGGCGCGGATATGCCGGCACCCTCGGCAGGGGGCGTGCAATTGCCGCAAGGTATCGCGCTTGGCGGGGCCTTCAGCTTGCAGGACCATACCGGCCAGCGCGTCACGGAACGCGCCTTCGCGGGCAAGCTTGGCCTGATCTATTTCGGCTTCACCTATTGCCCGGATGTCTGCCCAACCGAATTGGGGCTGATGGCCTCAGCGCTTGATCTGCTCGGGCCAGATGCAGCGCGGGTGCTGCCGGTGCTGATCACCATAGACCCGGCGCGCGACACGCCTGAAGCCTTGGCCGATTACGTTTCCCGTTTTCATCCGGCTCTAAGGGGTTTTACCGGTACGGATGAGGAAATCGCCACCGCCGCGCGCGCCTTTCGTGTCTATTACCGCAAGGTCAATCCGCCGGGTGCCAGCGATTACCTGATGGATCATTCATCCTTCATCTATCTGGTCGGTCCTGATGGCCGCGTGCGTCAGCTTTTCCGCCCCAATACGCCGCCCGAGACCATTGCCGCAGCGATCAAGGGGCAGCTACGCCAGCTTTGACCGGCCCCCGGCTTTCAAAGCGAAAATTCTTCTGCTAGCCTTCCTTCACCGTCGAGCCGAAAAAAATTCGGAAGCAAAAAGGGATGCTGGATGGAAAACGACTTCAGTGAGCGCGAAGGCAGCGCTGAACGTGGTGCCGCCGGAAGCCCCAGGCACACCAGAAGATTATCGGACAAGATCCTGATCGCCTTCCACCATGCCTGCGACCAGTCTGATTTCGATGTGGCGAATGATCTTTTGGTCATTCTGGAAAAGATGCTGAAGCGGCCGAGCGCTGGTTCCGACAGCAATCGCCGCAAGAGCATTGAAAGCCTGGTCGCGGCGCATGAAAGGCTCTGGCTGCTGCGCCATCCGGAAGCGCGGGAAGGCTAATCAGCGCCAATCTGCGCTGCGTCACGCAGGATCGCCTCGGCGGCCTCGGTGAAGCGGCCATCGGCTTCGTGCAGCACAAGGCCGGGTAGGATTTTCGCTGGGCTGCGCGCCCCCTTGCGGGCGCGGAGCAAGACGCGCTTGGCGGCAATGCCCGCGCGTGGCCAAAGTGGCAGCAACTCCACCGCACCGAAACCCGCATCGCGCATCGCGGCCACCGCCGCATCAAACCGCGCGGCGGGCAGGATCAGGCTCAGGCTGCCGCGTGGCGCAATGGCGGCGGCGAGAAACCTCATCCAATCGGCCAAGCCTGGCCCCGCTTCATGTGTCGCGGCGCGGCGAATGGCGCCAGGCGGCGGCGTGCCGCCTGGCCAATAGGGCGGATTGGCGAAGCCATGCGCCACGGGGCCAAGTGCGCGCGCCAAAGCCAAATCCGCAACATCCCCTTGTTCGATCTGCGCCGAGAGCCCTGCCCGCGCGGCATTCTCCCGCGCCAGCGCCGCCATGGCGGCTTCGCGTTCCACGGCGCGAATCGCAAGCCCCGGCACGCGGGCGGCGAGGCACAAAAACGCCGCACCCGTACCGGGGCCGGCTTCCAAAACGGTCTCGCCGGGTTTCGCCGGCACAAAGGCGGCCAGCAGCACCGCATCCAGCCCGGCACGAAAACCCTTGGCCGGTTGGCGCAGCGCCACACGGCCATTCAGCAGGCGGTCTTCGGTGAAATCGGTCACAGGCCCTCGGCCTCCCCCGCGTCGCGCAGGATACGCTCGGCTGCGGCGGCATCTTCATTGCGCACGGCAAGGCGCCGCGGAAAGGCACCGATGCCGCCTTCAACCGCGCTGATATGCTGATCCAGCAGCACGGCTTCGATGCCGGCATCCTTCAGCAAGGCTTGCAGGAAGCTGAGCCGGATCGGGTTAGTGCTGCGGATCAGAACGCGCATGGGAAGCCCTCTCCACCGGTCCTTTCGCTTGCCGGTCCGGCATGTGGCGCCTATGGTGCGCCGCGCATTCAAAGGTGAGCAAGAGTGGATTTGGCGCCGCAGCACATGCCTGGCGAGGATCGGGGGCGGGGGGAAGATGCCCTGACCGCCTTGACGGCGCTTGTCCAGGCGGATCTGGAAGCCTGCAACCGCCTGATCGTGGAGCGGATGCAAAGCCCGGTGGCGCTGATCCCGCAATTGGCCGCGCATCTGGTGGCTGCCGGCGGGAAACGGCTGCGCCCATTGCTGACTTTGGCGGCAGCGAAGCTTTGCGGCTACCAGGGCGAGAGGCATGTATCGCTCGCAGCCTGTGTGGAGTTCATCCATACCGCGACGCTGTTGCATGATGATGTGGTGGATGAAAGCGCGCTCCGGCGCGGGCAGGCCAGCGCCAATGCGCT
>JBIKWX010000080.1:0-13120 GCA_044356095.1 Roseomonas sp. | reverse complement strand
ATAAGGCTTCTGTGCTGGTCGGCGATTTTCTGTTCGCCCGTGCCTTTCAATTGATGGTGGCGGATGGGTCGCTTGAGGTGCTGCGCATCCTCTCCACCGCCGCGGCCACAATTGCCGAGGGCGAGGTTCTGCAATTGATGACGCAGAATGATACCGCGACCACGGAAGACCAGTATCTGGCGGTGATTGAAGGCAAGACCGCCGCGCTATTTGCCGCCGCGACCGAAGTGGGCGCGGTGATTGCGGATCGGCCCCGCGCGGAACAGGCGGCGCTTTGCGATTACGGCGGCGCGCTTGGTATCGCGTTTCAATTGGTGGATGACGCGCTGGATTACGCGGCCGATCAGGAAGCGCTTGGCAAGACCGTCGGCGATGATTTCCGCGAGGGGAAGATCACCCTTCCGGTATTGCTCGCCTTCGCGCGCGGGAGCGAAGAAGAACGCGGTTTTTGGCGTCGTGTTTTGGAAGCGGGCGACCAGCAGGACGCTGATCTGGCGACCGCCATGGCGCTGATGACGAAATACGACACGATTGGTGAGACAATCGCCCGCGCACGGCGTTATGGCGACAAGGCGATTGCGGCTTTGGATGTTTTCCCGGACACCACCGAACGTCGCGCCATGGTGGAAGTGGTGCGCTTCTGTATTGATCGGGCGCGGTAGGGCGCCAGCCGTTACGGCGCCTGCTGCATCAGCGCTGCCACATCGCGATCCCGCGCATCTTCGCTATTGCCCAAGCCTTCCACCACGCCATGCCGATCCTGTTCCGGCCGGTTCTGGCTGAGCTTGCGCTTGCCGATCAGTGTTGCGATTTCCATGCGCAGCCCGACAATGCCCTTGAGCTGGGACGCAATGAAATCCCCCGGCGCATCATCCACTGCCCATGGCGTGGCGCGCGGCGCTTCGTGGTGATTGGTCAGCCGATCCACCAGCGCATGCAACCGCGCGGCATCATCAAACACCTCAACCACGCCAATGGCATGCACGGCCACATAATTCCAGGTCGGCACAACCTTCCCGTGTTCCTTCTTGGAGGCATAAAAGGACGGCGAGACATAAGCCTCCGGCCCCATGAAAATCGCGCGCGCACGGCCTGCGGCGGCAAGCGCGCGCCAGTGAGGGTTAGCCTTGGCCAAATGGCCGTACAGCGTGCCACGTGGCCCTTCATCGGCGGCGAATTGCAGCGGCAAATGGGTCGCCTCCGGCACGCCATCCGCCCCCGCGCTCACCAGAATGGCCAGCCGCGCCTCACGCAGAATGGCGTGCAGGATTTCGGGGCGGTCTTCGCGAAACAAAGGCGGGTTATACATGCCGGGTCTTCTCCTGAGAGGAATGTCTGATAGCCTGTGTGGTGATTGGGGGAAAGCCAAATGTCCGAAGAACTGATCCGCCTGAGCGCCACGGAAGCCGCCGCCAAACTGAAAGCGGGCGAGATCACGCCGCTTGACCTGATTGACGCTGCCGAGACGCGCATTGCCGCGGTGGATGGCGCCGTGAATGCGCTGCCGACACTTTGCCTTGACCGCGCCCGCGACCATGCCCGCGCGCTGATGGCGGGCAAGCGCCGCGAAGCGGAAAGTGAGGCCGGCTGGCTTGGCGGCATCCCCGTTGCCATCAAGGATCTGGCAGAAGTGGCTGGCGTGCGCACCACCTATGGCAGCCCGATCTTCGCGGATTATGTGCCGCGCGAAAGTCATCCCCTGGTGGAGCGCATCGAACGCAAGGGCGGCATTGTCATTGCCAAATCCAATACCCCCGAATTCGGCGCCGGCGGTTCCACCTTCAATGAGGTGTTTGGGCGCACGCGTAATCCTTGGAACACGTCCCTCACCTGCGGCGGCTCCACCGGCGGCGGGGCGGTTGCCTTGGCGACAGGGCAGGTTTGGTTGGCGCATGGGTCGGATCATGGCGGGTCTTTGCGCCGCCCAGCGACTTATTGTTCCGTGGTGGGGCTGCGCCCCTCACCCGGGCGGGTCAGCCGGGGGACAGCGGATGATCTCTATTCGCCATTATCCGTTCAGGGACCGATGGCCCGCAATATCCCCGATCTGGCGCTATTTCTGGACGCCATGGCGGGCTGGGATTTGGCCGATCCGCTGACCTGGGAAGCGCCCGCGCGCCCCTATGTGGCAGCGGTTGCGGCAGCGGAGGCCGAGGCACCGAAGCGCATTGCCTTCACCGCGCGTTTCGGCGGCGCGCTTGCGATGGACCGTGAGACGGAGGCAATTTGCGCGCGCGAAGTACGCCGCTTTGAAGCACTTGGCGCCGTGGTGGAAGAAGCCCATCCCGAAATGGGCGATTTGAACGAAGCCTTTCTGGTGCTGCGCAGCCAGCATTTTGTCGTAGATCGCGAAAAAATGCTGCAGGAGCATCGGGACAAGATCAAGCCAGACATCATCTGGCAAACCGAACGTGGTTTGAAGGAAACCGCATCGCGCCTGGCTTGGGCGGAACATGAACGCCGCCGCTTTTTCATCAGCATGCGTGATCTGTTCAAGCGCTATGATGTACTGATCACGCCAGGCGCAGCCACACCCGCCTTTGATGTCATGCTGCGCGCGCCGGAGAGCATTGGTGGCAAAAAGCTCGAAAATTACATGGGCGGTTCTTTGATCAATGCCTTCGCGACACTGGCAGGTTGCCCCGCTGTCGCGGTGCCATGCGGCTTTGATCAATTTGGCCGACCGGTTGGGCTGCATATTGTGGCCCCACCGCGGCAGGATGCGCGCGCCTTGCAGGTGGCAGCGCTGTTCGAAAAAATGACCGGCCTCGATAAGCTTTTGCCGATTACGCCACGGCCAGGCACCGTGCCGCCGGCTGAGGGGGCATGACCATGCAGCGCCGTTCGCTATTGCTTGCAACCGGTCTTCTGGCCGCCCCCAGTCTGGCCCGCGCACAGGATTTCCCTGCCCGGCCTATTCGCGTGGTGGTGCCCTACGCGCCTGGTGGCCAGTCCGATACGGTGATGCGCCTGCTTATACCGCGTATGACGGAATTTCTCGGCCAGAACATCATTGTGGAAAATCGTAGCGGCGGCGGGGGTACAATTGGTGCCGGCATCGTCGCCGCAGCACCCGCCGATGGCTACACACTCTTCTTTGAAAGCTTCGCCTTTGCGGTTGTGCCACTGATCCATCGCAGCCTGCCATTTGATTACGAAAACGCCTTTGTGCCGATTGGTCAGGCGGTGGCGCTGCCCTATGTGCTGGTCACGAAGCGTGACTATCCGGCGCGCAATGTCGCGGAATTCATCGCCGCCGTGAAGGCGCGACCCGGCTTTACCTATGGCACGCCGGGCATTGGCACCATCGGTCATTTGGCCGGCGCGCTATTGGAACTGCGCGCCGGCATCAAGATGGAACATGTCGCCTATCGCGGCGGCGCTGAATCGGCGCGCGATGTCGCCGCCGGCAATATTGATGGCGCCATCGGCACGGCCAATAGCTTCGCACCCCTTATCCAGACCGACCGCGCCCGTGGCATTGCACTGACCAGCGGAGAACGCCGCGGCACCTTGGCGCACTTGCCGACGCTTGCCGAAAGCGGCTTTCCCGATTTCGATCTGACAAGCTGGAACGGGCTATTCGCGCCCACCGCAACGCCCGCACCCATTCGTGCCCGGTTGGAAGCCGCCTTGCGCCACGCCACCACGGACGAACCAACCCGCCAAAGGCTGGCCGCTTCCGGCAATGATGTGGTCACGGAAAGCGCCGAGGCTTTCGGTGACCGTATCAGGAAGGACCGTGAACTGGTCCGGCAATTGATCCGCGAAACGGGCCTCAAGATCGAATAGGGGCGCCTTTACCTTTGCCGCGGTTCGGGCCAGCCTTTGCCCATGACCCTCGCTGCCGCCATCATCCCCGTGACACCTTTTCAGCAAAACTGCGCCCTGATCTGGGATCAGGACACCAAACGCGGGGTGGTGATAGACCCGGGCGGCGATGTTGCGCGCATTGAAGGCGCCATTGCCGAAGCGGGCATCACCATTGACCGTATCCTGCTGACGCATGGCCATATGGATCATGCCGGCGGTGCGGCAGAATTGGCGGAAGTGTTGGGCAATATCCCGATTGAAGGCCCGCATCGCGCCGATGCTTTTCTGATGGATGGTCTGGTGGAACAGGGTGCGAAATATGGCCTTGCCTGCCGCGCCGTCACCCCCAGCCGCTGGCTTGAAGAGGGCGAACAGGTTGAGGTCGCCGGCATTGCTTTTGATGTGCTGCATTGCCCGGGCCACACGCCGGGGCATGTGGTTTTCGTGAACCCGGATATGGGTATCGCGATTGTGGGCGATGTGCTGTTTCAGGGTTCCATCGGGCGTACCGATTTTCCCTATGGGGACACGGCAGCCTTGCTGCATGCCATTCGGACAAAGCTGTTTCCGCTGGGTGATCATATCCAATTCCTCTGCGGCCATGGCCCGGCTTCCAGCTTTGGCGCGGAACGGCAGAGCAATCCTTTTGTCGGAGAAAACGCGCCATGACCCCGGTGATTGAAACCGATGCACCGCCTTTGCCGGTTGTGCAGCCGGAATTGGTTGGCATGTCCGCCGCCAGGCTCGCGCGTATTCGCCCGGCGATGGAATGCGAAATGGCGGCGGGCAGGTTGCCGGGCTGCGTTGTTGCCATCGCGCGTGATGGCAAGCTTGTGCATCTGGAAGCGATTGGCCACCGCGATCCGGAAAGCCGCGCGCCGATGCAAGCGGATGGGCTGTTCTCCATCGCCTCCATGACCAAGCCCGTCACGGGCGTGGTGGCGCTTTCGCTGATCGAGGAAGGCCGGATGTTGGTGACAGACCCGGTCGGTGCCTGGCTGCCGCCGTTGATGCAAATGCAGGTCGCGAAGCCCACGCCCGCGATGCTGTCCGGCCAAGGCCCGATTGAAACCGAAGCCGCGAAGCGCCCCATGACGGTGCAGGATGCCATGCGCCACACCACGGGCCTGGTTTATGGCGGGCGCGATGGCTCGGCGGTCCATGCCGTGGCACCGCCTGGCTCCTTCTGGGTCGCCGAGAATATGGATACGGAGGGCTTTGCGCAGACCCTCGGTGGCCTGCCGCTCCGCCATCATCCAGGCACGGTTTGGGAATATGGGCTTTCGACCGATGTGCTGGGCGCGGTTGCGGAACGCGCGGGCGGTGCCTCGCTTGGCGCGCTGATGCGGGAGAGGGTTTTTGCGCCACTCGGCATGGTGGAAACCGGCTATGTGCTGCCGGCAGAGAAACTCTCCCGGTTTGCGCGGCCCTTTGCGAAAGACCCCATTACCGGCGCGCCGCAATCTGTCGCGGCGCCGCTCAGTGCACCAAAGATGGAAACCGGCGGCGCGGGATTGGTTTCAACCGCTGCCGATTATCTCCGCTTTGCTGAAATGCTGCGCGCTGGCGGTGTCTTGAATGGCGTACGCGTACTGGCGCCGCAAACGGTTGCCTGGATGGCATCGGATCATTTGCAGGGCATCGAAAATCGCGTGGCCAGCATGGACCCGGCCTTGGATGGTTATGGCTTTGGCCTGACAGTCGCGGTGCGCCTTTCGCGCGGAGGATCGGGCCTTATGGGCGCGCCCGGTGCCTTTGGTTGGTCCGGCGTTTGGGGCACCTATTTCTGGGCCGATCCTGCGGAACGGCTGAGCGTTGTCTTCATGGCCCATGCGCCGGGCGAATTGCGCCAACACTATCGCCGCCTGATCAATATGCTGACCTATCAGGCGATCGAGGCGTGAACCGAGACGAAGCCGCGACATAAGGGCCGCCTCACGCCCCAACCAGCCCACGTTTGCGGAGCAGCGCATCTACCTCTGGCTTGCGGCCACGAAAGGCCGTGTATAGCGCCATGGGGTCCGCCGTATCGCCGGCTTCAAATATGCTTTTGAGCTTTGCCGCGAGTTCCGGATGGAAGGGATCGCCCGCTTCCTCAAACGCCTCAAACCCATCGGCGTCCAGCACTTCCGCCCAAAGATAGAAGTAATACCCCGCCGCATATCCATCACCGGAAAACAAATGCCCGAAATGGATCGGGCGATGACGCAGCGCCATGCCTTCCGGCATGCCGATCTCGGTCAGGAAGGTGTTTTCGAATTCTTCCAGGGCCAAATCTTCCGACGCGTCATGCCGATGCAGCGCAAGGTCAATCAGCGCGCAGGATAGGTATTCCACCATCGCAAACCCTTGCCCATCATTGCGCGCGGCGAGTACGCGGGCGAGCAGCGCCTCATCCAAGGCAGCGCCGGTTTCGTGATGGCGGGCATGGGTTTGCAAGGTCGCTGGCAGGCTCAGCCAATTTTCCATGACCTGCGAAGGGAATTCGACAAAATCGCCAAGCACGGCGGTGCCGGATTGCGATGGGTAGCGCGCGCGGCTCATCAGCCCATGCAGCGCATGGCCAAATTCATGAAACAGCGTGCGCGCCTCATCGAAGGACAGCAGCGTTGGCGTCGCGCGGGCGAGATTGTTGTTGTTGATGATGATGGGCGCGGTGCGACCATTGAGGCCATCCGCGACACGAAAGCTGCTCATCCAGGCGCCGGAACGCTTGCCGGGGCGGGCGTAATTATCCAGCAGCAGCAGCCCGACATGATTGCCGGCTTCATCCAAGGCTTCAAAGCCGCGCAGATCGGCATGATAGCGCGGAATATCGGCGCGTTCTTCAAAGACCAGGCCAAAGAGCCGCCGCGCGGTATCGAACATGGCGCGCAGCATGGCTTCCAATTCGAAATATGGTTTTAGCGCGGCGCCATCAAAATTATGTTTGGCTTGCCGTGCGCGTTCCGCCCAATGGCGCCAATCCCAGGGCTCAATCGGGCCATTATGGCCGGCGGCGCGGGCGAAGTCTTCAAGCTCGGCCTTTTCAACCGCAATGCGGCGCTTGGCCGGTTCCCAACAGGCGCGCAGCAATGCCTCAGCGGCATCAGGCGAACCCGCCATGGTGTCGCGCAGGCGGAAGGCAGCGAAATCCGCCTCACCCAGCAATTGCGCGCGTTCGCGGCGCAGCATGAGGATTTCGCGGATCAGCGGTGCGTTTTCGCGGCCTTCGGTCAGCGCACCGCGCGCGGCAAAACCGCGCCAGAGTTTTTCGCGCAAATCGCGCCGCGCTGAGAAGGTCAGGAAGGGTTCGGCAGAAGACCGCGACAGCGTGAAGACATAGCCGTCAAGCCCGGCGGCAGCAGCGGCTTCCCTCGCAGCCTGGCGCGCGAATTCGGGCAGGCCATCCAGATCAGCCTCGGTCAGCGCCATGCGCCATTCATTCTCATCCGCCAGCACATTCTGGCCGAAGCTGGTGTGCAGTGTTGCAAGGCGGGTTGAGATTTCGGCAAGCCGCGCGCGTGCCTTGGGATCAAGTCCTGCGCCGGCGCGCGTCAGGCGGAGATAAAGCCTTTCCAGCAGGCGGCGCTGATCGGGCGCCAGATCAAGCTTGTCGCGCGCCTCGTGCAAGGCCGAGACACGGCGGAACAGCGCTGGGTCAAGCGCGATTGCCATGCGATGCGCGGCGAGCTTGGGGGCAATGTCGCGTTCCACCTGTTGCAATTCGGTGGTGGCGTGGCTCGCGGCCAGGTTGAAAAACGTCGCGCCGACCCGGCTGAGCAAGCGCCCTGCCTCTTCCAGCGCTTCCACCGTATTGGCAAAGCTCGGTGGGGCGGGATTGGCGCCGATGGCGGCGACCTCAGCGCGATGCGCGGCCATGGCGGCTTCAAAGGCGGGGGGGAAATGCGCGGGCTCAATGGCGCTGAAGGGCGGCAGGCCAAAGGGCGTGGTCCAGGGGGTCAGCAGCGGGTTTTCGGTCATGTCCCAAGGATGGGGCGGCGGGGGCGCGGCGTCGAGGGGTTTTCGCTATTCTCGGAAGGCACGGCTTCAGCTAAAAGCCCGCGATCAAGGCTGAATGGCCGGGAGAAATAGGCCTTGGGCGCGACCGGCGTCCTGGCGGGAACAGGGAGAAAAGCAACCATGATGCAACGCAGAACAGCTTTGGGCCTGGCCTTGGCGGCGGGCTTGGCGCCGAATGTGGCGCGCGCGCAAGCCTGGCGCCCGACACGGCCGGTGCGTCTGGTGGTGCCCTTCGCGCCGGGCGGGTCAAACGACATTGTGGGTCGCATCATCGCCGAAGCCGCCGGCAATATTCTGGGCCAGCCCGTGGTGGTGGAAAACCGCGCCGGTGCGGGCAGTGTGATCGGCGCGGAACATGCTGCGCGGTCCCCGGCGGATGGCTATACCGTGCTGATCAATAGCGCGCATGCTTCTGTCCCCGCGCTGGTCGCGCGTGTGCCTTATGACACCATCAATGATTTCGTCGGCATCGCGGTTGCTGGATTTTCGCCCCATGTGCTGGCGATCAATCCGCGCACGCAAGCGACGAATGCGGCGGAGCTGATCGCGCTGCTGCGCGCCAATCCGGGGCGCTTGAATTTCGCTTCTGCCGGGATTGGCAGCGGCGTGCATTTGGCCGGCGAGATCTTCCGCGGCATCAGCAATACGCAATTCGAAATGGTACATTATCGTGGCGGCGGACCCGGTGTGGCCGCGCTGGTGAGCGGTGAGGCGCAATTCGGCACGCCCACCATGGCATCATCCTTGGGGCAGGTGCGCGGCGGCGGCCTGCGGGCGCTTGCGGTAGCATCAAGCCAGCGCAGCCCTGCCTTGCCGGATGTGCCAAGCGCGACGGAAGCCGGCATTCCGGGTTTCATCTTTGAGGAGTTCTTCCCGATGCTGGCGCCTGCCGGCACGCCGGCCCCGATTGTGGCCGCCTTGGGCGCAGCGTTTCAGACTGCCATTCAGCAAAGCGCGCCGCGGCTCAATGAATTGGCGGGCGTAGTGCCGCGTGCCGGTTATGAAACGCCGGATCAGGTGATGAATTTGGTGCGCGAAGGCGTGAAGACCTACACGGATGTGCTGCGCGCTGCCGGTGTGAAGCCGGAATAGGCAGTGCCATTCGCTTGGCGTGATGCTCGCAATGGAGGTCACGCCGGGCGCTCGGTGGCTTTGCTTGGGCTGCTGACGCTGCGGAATGGTGCTGTTGGAGAGGATTGAACTCTCGACCTCTCCCTTACCAAGGGAGTGCTCTACCACTGAGCTACAACAGCCAAGGCCCATCAGGCGCGGCTTCCCTTAGCCCCAGCCTGGGGCGTCCCGCAACCCCTTGATGCCAGGCGCGGCTGCTGCCAATTGCCAGCCCCATGGAAAAGCCAGGCAAAACTCCGCCAAAGCAAGCCCTGTCCCGCGAAGAAAGGCTGGCCGCAGCGCTCCGGGAGAATCTGCGCCGCCGCAAGGCCCAGGCGCGGGCCAGGGATGCGGCAGAGGCGCCGCCAAAGCCCGAAAGCGCTGAAAAGCCCGGGGAATAAGGCCGGGTTTCCCCAAGCGGCCCAATTGGGCTATTTCCCCGCCATAGGGGCCGCGCGCCCAAGCTTTAAGGATATGCCATGAACTGGATCAGCGATTGGGCCCTGCCGAAGATCCAGGGCCTGTTCAAGCGGGAAGCGCCGGAAAACCTCTGGCATAATTGCCCGTCCTGCCAGCAGATGATTTTTCATCGGGACCTGGAAAAGGCTTTGCGCGTTTGCACCCATTGCGGGCATCACATGCGCCTTGGTGCGGCGCAGCGGCTGGAAGCGACACTCGATCCCGGTTTTTCGCGCATTGAATTGCCCAAGGCGCCGGCGGACCCGCTGCGCTTTCGGGACCAGCGCCGCTATGCGGATCGGCTGCGCGAAAGCCAGACCAAGACCAGCATGGATGATGCCGTGGCCGTCGCACACGGCACCATCAATGGCAGCCGTGCCGTGGTGGCCGCTTTCGAATTCGCCTTCATGGGCGGGTCCATGGGCGCCGGCGTGGGTGAGGCGATTGTCACCGCCGCCAAGCTTGCCGTGCTGCAGGATGCGCCGCTGATTGTGTTCACCGCCTCGGGCGGGGCGCGCATGCAGGAAGGGGCCATCAGCCTCATGCAAATGCCGCGCACGGTGATTGCCACGCGCATGGTGAAGGAAGCGGGCCTGCCCTTCATTACCGTGCTGTGCGACCCAACCACGGGCGGTGTCACTGCAAGCTTTGCCATGCTGGGCGATATCCAAATCGCTGAGCCAGGGGCCATGATCGGCTTTGCCGGGGCGCGCGTGATTGAACAGACCGTGCGCGAAAAATTGCCGGAAGGTTTTCAGCGCGCCGAATACCTGCTGGAACATGGCATTCTGGACATGGTGGTCAAGCGGGGCGAGATGCGTGAAACCCTCTCGCGCGTGATCTCGCTGCTGCGCGAACCGCTGCTTACGCGGAGCGATGAAGAAGCCGAAGCCGCCGCCGCACCTGCGGAATAATTCCCTTGTCCCGCGCTGAAGCGATTGTGGAGCGTCTGCACGCGCTCCATCCCAAGCTTATTGATCTGAGCCTGGGCCGGATGGAGGCTTTGCTCGCCAAGCTCGGCCATCCGGAACGGCGCCTGCCGCCTGTGATCCATGTGGCGGGGACGAATGGCAAGGGCTCCACCTGCGCCTTTTTGCGCGCGATTGGTGAGGCTGCCGGGCAGCGCGTGCATGTCTATACCTCGCCCCATCTGGTGCGGTTTCATGAACGTATCAGACTGGCGGGCGATTATGTGACGGATGAGGCTTTGACCGCGACACTGGAAGAAGTGGAAGCGGTGAATGCGGGCGCGCCGATCACGGTGTTTGAGATCACTACCGCTGTCGCCTTCATGCTGTCCAGCCGCGTGCCCGCTGATTTGCTGGTGCTGGAAGTGGGGCTTGGTGGGCGCTTGGATGCAACCAATGTCGTGCCGCGCCCGGCGGCCTCGGCCATTACTTCAATTTCCATGGATCACATGGATTTCCTGGGCGATACGCTCGGCAAGATCGCCGCCGAGAAAGCGGGCATCATGCGCGCGGGCGTGCCCTGCGCCACCGGTGCACAAGCCGCCGATGCGCTGGAGGTTATCAGCAACGCGGCGCGCGAACGCGGCGCGAAGCTGCTGCGGCGTGGAGGCGAATGGTTTTGTGACGCCACCACCAATGGCTTGCAGTATCGTGATGCCAGGGGTGCGCTGAGCCTGCCGCCACCCGGGCTGATCGGCCCTCACCAAGCCGACAATGCCGGCATCGCCATCACGGCCTTGCGCGCCGCTGGACTGCCCTGGCTGAATGATGCAGCGATTGCGCGCGGCATCGCCAGCGCCACCTGGCCCGCGCGCTTGCAACGCCTTGAAGGGCGCTTGGCTGCGCTGTTGCCCAACGGTTTTTCCCTCTGGCTCGATGGGGGACATAATGCCGGGGCGGGGCAGGCGCTGGCGCAGCATTTCACCGCATGGCATGATCAGCCCTTGCATCTTGTGATCGGCATGAAGCAGGGCAAGGCGAGTGCAAATTTCCTCCGCCCCTTGCTGCCCTTCGCCACCAGCCTCCATGCGGTGGCTGAACCTGGCCAGCATTTGGCGATGCCTGTCGCTGACATCATCGCCGCGAGTGGCGGCATCGCCGAACCCGGCCCAACCATCACGGAAGCTCTCGGCAAAATCGCCACAACGGCCGAGCCGGGGCGCGTGCTGATTGCTGGTAGTCTTTATCTGGCGGGCGAAGTGCTGAAGGCAAACGAATTGTAGCTTACGCCTGCTTGCGTTCAATCAGGCTGCGCCGGATTTTCCGCCCGCGCTCGATGCGGTCTTCAATGAAGCCGGCCTCACCCCGACGAATGGCACGACCAAAGGCATGCGCGTCTTCGGAAAAGCGCGACAGCATCTCAAGCACCGCTTCGCGATTATTCAGGAACACATCGCGCCACATATCAACATCCGATGCGGCGATGCGCGTGAAATCCCGAAAGCCGGAAGCCGCGAATTTCAGCACCGCTTCCTTGGTTTCTTCCGCCAGATCATCCGCCGTGCCGCAAATGGTAAACGCAATCAAATGCGGCAGATGGCTGACAATGGCGACAACCTTGTCATGCGTGATGGGATCCATGGTTTCGAT
The DNA here is from genome assembly GCA_044356095.1 of Roseomonas sp. GTDB lineage: Bacteria > Pseudomonadota > Alphaproteobacteria > Acetobacterales > Acetobacteraceae > Neoroseomonas. Next base: position 1,178 of record JBIKWX010000080.1, on the reverse strand, counting down.
CATGGAACCGCAGCGCCGCCACAACTCCTTCACCTTTTCCAGCGCCGCCGGATCGCTCTCGGGCAGCGGTGTCACGATGCAATAGCGGCCTTCGAACAATTCCGGGAAACCCGCATCCGGGCCGGAATGTTCGGTTCCTGCCATGGGATGCGCCGGCACAAGATGCACACCCTCCGGCAATAGGGGCGTCAGATCACGCACCACGCTGCCCTTGGTGGAACCGACATCAGTCAGCACCACTCCAGGGGCAAGATGCGGCGCGATATGGCGCATGGCGTCCGCATAGGCACCGACGGGGATGCAGAAAATCACGCCATCGCAGCCTTCAACGGCGCGCGCGGCATCGGCTTCCACCACATCCGCCAGGCCCAATTCCCGCACGCGGGCCAGGGTTTCCGGCCGGCGCGTGGTGACCACAATCGTCTTCGCGATATCGCCGCGCTTTTTGGCAACACGCGCAATGGAAGACCCGATCAGGCCAATGCCGACCAGGCACAGCCGATTGAACAGCGGTTCAGCCATGTTGCGCCATGAAGGCCGCAACGGCATCCGCCACCATCTGGCATTCCTCACCCGTGCCGATGCTGATGCGCAGGCACGCCGGCAGCCCATAGCCCCCCATGGCGCGCATGATCAGCCCGCGCGATTTCAACGCGGCATCGGCAGCCTTGGCCTTTTCTGCCGAGCCGAAATCCGCCAGCAGGAAATTGCCTTCACTTGGCCAGACCTTCACGCCCGCCGCGGTCAGCGCCGCGCCAAGCTTGCCACGCCATTCGGTGTTATGCGCGATGGATTTTTCGATCCAGCCCGCTTCCTTCACCGCCGCAATACCCGCCGCCATGGCTGCCGCATTCACATTGAAGGGCCCGCGCACGCGCGACAGCACTCCAACCACCGCAGCCGGCGCATAAGCCCAGCCAAGCCGCATGCCGCCAAGCCCAAAAATTTTGGAAAAGGTGCGCGTCATCACCGTATTGGCGCCACCCGCATCCACCAGCGCGGCACCCGCATCATAATCGGGCCGCGTGACATATTCGGCATAGGCAGAATCAAGCACCAGCAGAATATCATCGCGCAGCCCCGCGCGCAGCCGCACAATTTCAGATTGCGGCAGAATGGACCCTGTCGGGTTATTCGGATTGGCGAGGCAGACAAGCTTGGTGCGCGGGCCGACCGCC
>JBIKWX010000145.1:0-8709 GCA_044356095.1 Roseomonas sp. | reverse complement strand
GCATCACGCAAGAAAACGACAAAATTCGATTGTGCGACGCAGCAATTCGTCATTTTGGGCGAGTTTATGGCATTTTCATGCTTGCCAGCAGGCGTCACAAACACTTACAAAAGAAAAGGCCGCCACCATCAGGCAGCGGCCCAAGTTTAGGGAGGAAACGCCAGTCACACGGCAGAGGAAGAAACCAATCTCCCTCTCGTTTTTGTAGAATGGCGGACCAGCTTCGAAGGCTCAATCAAAAAAGGCCAGAGGCACGGTCAAAAAAGCGGCTACCAGACTGACATTGCCCGGATATAAGGCAAAACCGACCCCAGGGTCGGTTTTTCGCTTAATTGGTGGGCATCGCAAGAATGCCGGTGCGGAAAGACAGCCAGTCGCTTTCAATTACCGCGAAAAGAGCCAGCCAAATCACCCCCGCCAGCGCCGTGGTGCCGAGCAGCTTCCAGCCCATCAGGTGTTTTTGCGGCGCACCGCGCCAGCCGCCTTCTTCCAGCTTGCCCTGCGAATCGGGATGCGTACCGACCGGCAGCACACAGAACAGCGCGAGCCACCAGATCAGCAGATAGAGAATGACGCCGGTAAAGACCGACATGGCTTAAACCCTGATCACATGAATTTCGACATTGGGCCGCTTTTTGAAGCGCCGGCCCAGCGCCTTGCGCAAGGCGCCGCGCAGCGATTCGCGCAGCGCTTCATCATCATCGCGGAGCCCCGCCGGCAGATCGGCAATGCTGCGGCGAAGCTCTGCCGCAACCAGGCCGGGTTCAGCATCAGCTTCCGCAAAAAGCCCCGGCGCGGTGATGATGGGATCACCCAGCACCCTGCCCTGCCGATCAAGCGCGACAGAAGCCAGCACCACGCCATTGAACATCATGCGCCGGCGCGCCGCGATAACATCGCCATCCAGCGGCAGCAGGCGTTCGCCATCCACCGCAAGGCGGCCCGTGGGCACGGCTTCAATCACCTCAGCCCGATTGCCGGAAAGGCGCAGCACATCGCCATCATTCAACAAGACAGGCTTGGCGCCGGCAGCGCGCGCCAGATCGGCATGTTCCTGCATATGGCGCCATTCGCCATGCACCGGCACGGCAATGCGCGGCTTCACCAGTGCGTAAAGCCGGCGCAATTCCTCACGCGCTGGATGGCCGGAGACATGCACCATGGCCTGTTCATCCGTGATCACGCGGCAGCCGCGGCGCACGAGCCCATCCTGCACGCGCTGAATGGCGACCTCATTCCCCGGTATCTGGCGCGATGAAAAGATCACCGTATCGCCTTCACCAAGTGCAATCGCCGGGTGCTTGTCTTCCGCGATTTTCGCCATGGCGGAGCGTGGTTCGCCTTGGCTGCCCGTGCAGATCAGCAGAATTTCATCATCGGGCAGGAAGCCCGCTTCTTCCTCATCCAAAAACGGCGGCAGTGACTTCAGATAGCCGCATTCGCGCGCCGAGGCTTCCATATTGCGCAAAGACCGCCCGAGCAGCGCCACTTGCCGCCCCGCCGCGCGGCCCGCCACCGCAATGCTTTCCATGCGCGCGACATTGGACGCGAAGCATGTCACGGCAATGCGCCCCTTGATGCCCTTGATCAGTTCCGTGAGCGAGGCACGCACCTCAGCCTCACTGCCTGAATGGCCTTCGACCAGGGCATTTGTCGAATCGCAGACCATGGCGAGCACGCCTTCTGCGCCAAGCCGTTCAAACGCGCTTTCATCCGTGGGCGCGCCGATCATGGGCGTAGGATCAAGCTTCCAATCGCCCGTGTGCAGCACAAGGCCATAAGGCGTGCGCAGCACCAGGGCCTGGGCTTCCGGGATGGAATGCGTCACCGGGATGAAGCTGCAATCGAAGGGGCCGAGCTTCACGCGCCCGCCCGGCGGCAATTCATGCAGCCGCACTTCATGGATCATGCCCGCTTCGCCAAGCTTGCGGCGCAGCACCGAAAGCACGAAAGCCGTGCCATAGATTGGGCAGCGCAATTGCCGCCACAGATGCACAACCGCGCCGATATGGTCTTCATGCGCATGGGTGATGATCAGCGCTTGCAGGGCGCTGCGATTTTCCGCGAGCCAGGCAGCATCCGGCACCATGACATCCACTTCCGGCAGGTCCGGACCGGCAAAGCCAAGCCCGCAATCCACCGCCAGCAAGGCGCCATCGCAACGATAGACATTAAGGTTCATTCCGATCTCGCCCGTCCCGCCCAGCGGGATGAAGGCAAGATCGCCAGTCATGACATTCATGGTGCTAATCAGAATCCGAACGAAGAGGATCGCGAAGCGCGCTTTGGTGGAAAACGGAAGACGGATTGCGCTCGGCCAGCAGGCGCAACCCTTCCAGGGTTATGTCGGGATCGGTTCTTTCAATGACAAGGGTGCCCTCGGCGAATAGCGGCGCCAGGCCGCCAGTGCCAATCACCTTCATCGGACCGCCAAATTCCGCCTTGATGCGGGAGACTATGCCCTCAACCAGGCCGACATAGCCCCAATAAATGCCCGATTGCATGGCAGGGACAGTGGCGCGGCCAATCACGGATTGCGGGCGGCCAATGCCGATGCGGGGCAGGCGCGCGGCGGCCTTGTGCAGCGCTTCGATGGAAAGATTGATGCCCGGCGAAATGGCACCACCCAGATAAGACCCATCGCCATCCACCACATCAAAAGTGGTGGCGGTACCGAAATCAATCACAATCAGCGGCCCGCCATAGCGAGTATGCGCGGCAAGCGCATTCAACAGGCGGTCGGCGCCGACTTCCTCAGGCCGGTCCACGCGAATGGCGAAACCCCAATCGAGCGGCGCGCGTGCAATCAGGGGCTCGCAATCCATCCATTCGCGGCAAAGCCGACGCAGATTGTAAAGCGCGGCCGGCACCACGGTGCCGATGACGCAACGCAGGATGTCAGTGGGCTTCAAGCCGGCATGTTGAAAAAGTGCCAGCAGCCACACGGCATATTCATCGGAAGTGCGGTCAGGGCGCGTGGCAATGCGCCAACGCCCGCGCCATTCCGTGCCGTCATGGACCGCGAAAACAACATTGGTATTGCCGGCATCAATGGCGAGTAGCATGGGTCAAATGATCTCCCCGGCCAGAATAAGCTGAACTTCGCGGCCTTTGGCAAGCATAAGGGCGCCTTCAGGCGAAAGCCCGGCGAAGGTGCCTTCAGTTAGCGCGCCATCGCGCCTTACCGAAACCGCCGCACCGATTGCGGGACCGTGGCGGAGCCAGGCATCGCGAATGGGCGCGAAACCATGGCGCAGGCGTATTTCATGCCAATGGGCAAGCTGTTGCAGCAGCGCCGTTGCCAGCGCTTGCGGCGTAGGCGGATTGGGCAGGTATTCGGCAAGGCAGGAAGTGGCGCGATCCGGCAGGTCTGGTTTGTTCGTGATATTCACGCCAATGCCGATGCAGATCCAATCAAGCCCATGGTCAGCGGTGATACCGGTTTCCACCAGAATGCCCGCGATCTTGCCACCATGGAGCAGAACATCATTCGGCCATTGCAGGCTTGGTCGCGCGGTTTCAGACAGCAATGGCAGGAGCGTTTCAGCCAAGGCCACCGCTGCCACAAAGGACCATTGCGGCGCTTCACGCAGCGGCATTTCGGGGCGCAGCAGCGCCGAAAGATAGAGATTACCCGGAGCGCTTTCCCACCCCCTGCCCTGCCGCCCCCTGCCCGCGCTTTGCCGCAGCGCCTGAATGGCAAGCCCTTCGGCCTCACCGGCCTCCGCGCGCTGCTTCAGCGTCGTTGAGGTGCTGTCCAATGCGGCATGACATTCCAGCCGAAAGGCAAGCTTTGTATCCACTGGCATAAGGCGCGTTGCACCGCTACGCGCAGTTTCTCTCAACTGACCAGCGCGGAAACCGCTTCCTGCGCCGCCCGCACCAAAGGTGCCGGCATCAGGAAGAAGAGTGTGGTGAAAATGCCGGAAATGCCCATCACCATCGTGAGCGTCTGCGGGCGCGCATCCAAAGGTGCCTGCGCCTCATCGAAATACATCACCTTCACGACGCGCAGATAATAAAAGGCCGAGATCACGGAGGTGAGCACCCCGACCACCGCAAGCGTCCAGAACCCGCCCTGCACCGCGGCCAGAAACACGTAGAGCTTGCCGAAGAAACCCGCGAGCGGCGGAATGCCGGCCATGGAGAACATGAAGATCGTCATCCACATCGCCATGGCGGGATCGGTCTTGCCAAGCCCGGCCAGGTCTTCAATGCGCGAAACAGCCTTCCCCTGGCGACGCATGGCGATCAGCACAGCAAAGGTGCCGAGATTCATCGCGAGATAGATCGCCATATAGACAACCAGGCCATGCAGCCCCTCATCACTCGCGACCGCTAACCCCATCAGCGCATAGCCGATATGGCCGATCGAGGAATAGGCCATCAGCCGCTTGATATCGCGCTGCCCAACCGCCGCCAGCGCACCAAGTACCATGGAAGCAAGTGAGACCAGAATGATCACCTGCTGCCATTGCGCAGCGAGTTCCGCGAAAGGCCCGGCCAGCACACGCGTCAGCAGCGCAATCGCCGCCACTTTCGGCGCAGCGGCGAAAAACGCCGTGACCGGTGTGGGCGCCCCTTCATAGACATCGGGCGTCCACATATGGAAGGGCACGGCGGAAACCTTGAAGGCCAGGCCAGCAAGGATGAAGATCAGCCCCAAAGTCAGCCCCTGGCTGCGGCTTGCGGGATCAAACAGCGCAAGCGCAATACGCTCAAAACTTGTCGTGCCGGCAAAGCCATAGACCAGCGACGCGCCATAAAGGAACAGGCCAGAGGCCAGGGCACCGAGTACGAAATACTTCAAGCCGGCTTCGGCGGATTGTTCATTATCACGATGAAAGGCCGCCACCACGTAAAGGCTGAGCGAAAGCAATTCCAAGCCGATATAGACGGTCATGAAATCATTCGCACTCAGCATGATCAGCATGCCAAGGGTCGCAAACAGCAGCAGCACCGGATATTCGAAGCGATCGAGCCCTTCGCGCGTATTGAAATCAAGCGCCATCAGCATGCCAATCGCCGCACCCAGCAGCACCAGCAGCTTCATGAAGCGCGCAAAACCATCGGAAATCACCTGACCGGCAAAGCCCGTACCATCCGGCACCGTCAGCACCAGGGCGGCGGTCACCACCAGGGCGCCAATGGACGCCATGGTGCAGCCGAAAAACATATTCTGCCGCGGCACCACACCAATCATCAGAATGGTAAGGCCAGCGCAGGCCAGCACAATCTCGGGCAGGGCGAGCATCCAATTCATGATCTTACAACCCCGCGAGCCGTGCAGCGCCAAGTGCGGCGTGATGCCGTTCCACCAGCGCTGCGACAGAGACTTCAAAGAAGGACAGGAAGCTTTGCGGATGAATGCCCATCCAAATGGTGAGCACAATGAGTGGCGCGAAAACCGCATATTCGCGCGGCGAAAGATCAAGCAGCCCGCGCAAATCATCCCGTGTGATGCGCCCGAAGACAACGCGGCGATAGAGGTAGAGCATATAGGCCGCACCCAGGATCATGCCGAGCGCCGCCCCAAAGGCAACCCAGGGGTTCACCTTCCAAGCACCCAGGATCACCAGCAATTCGCCGGGGAAGCCGGCCAGCCCAGGCAGCGCGACAGAGGCCATGGTGAAGAGCATGAAGACCAGCGCATAGGCCGGCATGATCTTCGCAACCCCGCCATAACGCGCAATTTCGCGCGAATGCACCCGGTCATACAAAACACCAACGCAGAGAAACAGCGCGCTGGAAACCACACCGTGCGAGAGCATGGTGAACAAGGCGCCCGAAAGCCCCTGCTGCGTGAAGGTGAAAATCCCAAGCGTCACAATGCCCATATGCGCGACCGATGAATAGGCAATCAGCTTCTTCATATCTTCCTGCGCGAGCGCCACCAGCGAAGTATAGACTGTGGCGACAATGGACAGTGCGAAAATCCAGGGCGCGAATTCCGCACTCGCAACCGGCAGCAAGGGTAGGCTGAAGCGGAGGAACCCGTAAGCGCCCATCTTCAATAGCACGCCTGCCAGAATGACGGACCCCGCCGTAGGTGCCTCCACATGCGCATCGGGCAGCCAGGTATGCACCGGCCACATCGGCACCTTGACCGCGAAGGAGGCAAAGAAGGCCAGGAAAATCCAGGTCTGCAGCGATGGCGGAATGGTGAGCGTAAAGAGTTCCACAATATCCGTGGTGCCGGCCTTATACCACAGCAGCAGAATGGCCAGCAGCATCAGCACGGACCCAAGCAGCGTATAAAGAAACAGCTTGAAAGCCGCATAAACACGCCGTTGCCCGCCCCAAACCCCGATGATCAGGAACATCGGGATCAGCACGCCTTCGAAGAAGATGTAGAAGACCACGAAATCCAACGCGCAGAACATGCCGACCATCATGGTCTCAAGGATCAGGAAGGCGATCATGTATTCGCGCACGCGGCTCTGCACAGCCTCCCAGGAAGACAGGATGCAGATGGGCGTCAGCAGTGTGGAGAGCAGGACAAACAGCACCGAAATGCCGTCCACCCCCATGTGATAGGTGACACCAAAATCCGCGAGCCAATCAAGCCTTTCGACGAATTGGAATTCCGCCTCATTCTTGTCAAAACGGAACCAGAGCACGAGCGAGAGCATGAAGGTAATCAGGCTGGTCCAAAGCGCGGTCCAGCGCGCATTGCTCGCGACTGTCTGCTCATCACCACGCACGGCGAGGATGATTGCCACCCCTGCCAAGGGCAGGAAGGTCAGCAGGCTGAGCAAGGGGAAACCGACACCCATCATCTTCAGCCCCCGAACAACAGCAGAGAAACAAGCACAACAAGCCCCACAATCATGGTGAAGGCGTAACTCGCAACGCGCCCGGTTTGCAGCGCAACCGCCTGACGCGCCGCACCGGCGACCGATGCGGCAAGCCCGTTCGGCACACCATCAATGATGCGCACATCGCCAATCTTCCAAAAGCCGCGCGCCAAGGCCCGCGCGGGGCGGACAAAGATCGCGTCATAAAGCTCATCAAAATACCATTTGTTGAGCAGGAACCGATGCACCCCAGGCAGCGCATTCGCGAGCGCCGCCGGCAGGCTCGGCACAAAAACATACATCACATAGGCAAGCGCGATGCCGCCAAGCCCGACAATGGTGGGCGCAAGCGGCACCCAGCCGGGGACTTCATGCACATGATGCATGATGTGATTATGCGCCGCATTGACGATGGCGCCGTTCCAGAATTCTTCCCAATGATGGCCGATGAAGGAAGGCGCGAAGACCGCACCCGCAAATACCGCGCCCGCCGCCAGCAACAGCAGCGGCACCAGCATCACCGCCGGGCTTTCATGCACATGTTCCATGGTGTGATGATCCGCCCGCGGCTTGCCGTGGAAGGTCAGGATCAGCAGGCGCCAGGAATAGAAGGCGGTCAGGAAGGCCGCGAGCAGGCCGCAGATAAAGGCATAGATCCCAACCCCGGAATGCGCCGCATAGGCGGCTTCCAGCACAAAATCCTTGGAATAATAGCCAGCGAAATAGGGCACGCCCGCAAGTGCGAGGGAGCCAATCCACATCACCGCATAGGTCACCGGAATCTTCTTCCAGATGCCACCCATTTTGCGGATATCTTGTTCCTCCGACATCGCATGGATCACAGAACCGGCCGAGAGGAACAGCAGCGCCTTGAAGAAGGCATGGGTAAACAGATGGAAAACCGCACCCTGATAGGCTCCAACGCCAGCGGCGAAGAACATGTAGCCAAGCTGCGAACAGGTTGAATAGGCGATGATGCGCTTGATGTCGTTCTGCACACAGCCAATGGTCGCGGCAAATAGCGCCGTTGAAGCGCCCACCACCGTCACGATGGCAAGGGCGGTTGGCGCATATTCAAACACTGGCGACATGCGCGCGACCAGGAACACACCGGCCGTCACCATCGTCGCCGCATGGATCAGCGCGGAAACCGGCGTCGGCCCTTCCATCGCATCCGGCAACCAGGTGTGGAGGCCAAGCTGCGCCGATTTACCGCAGGCGCCAAGGAAGAGCAGAATGCAAATCACCTCATAAGCCGGCAGGCCGGCGAAGCGCGCATCCTTGTGCTGATCAATGGCGCCGAAGATTTCGCTGAATTCGATTGACCCAAAAACCCAGAAGGTCAGGCAAAGCCCCAGCATGAAAAACAGATCGCCGACGCGATTGACAATGAAAGCCTTCATTGCCGCCGCGCAGGCGCTTTCCTTTTCATACCAGTAGCCAATCAGCAAATAGGAAGCGAGACCAACACCTTCCCAGCCGAAGAACAACTGCACCAGATTATCCGCGGTCACCAGCATCAGCATCATGAAGGTGAACAAGGACAGATAGGCGAAGAAGCGCGGCGTGGTCGGGTCATGCGACATATAGCCGACGCTATACAAATGGATCAGCGTGGAAATGCAGGTGACCATCGCCACCATCACCACACTCAGCGTGTCATAGCGGAGCGCCCAATCAAGCCCGAAGGACCCGACATCCAGGAAGCGCAGCAGCACCAATGTTTGCGGCGCATGGCCCAAGGCAACTTCAATGAAGGCCGCAACCCCGCAAATGGCGGCCAAGGCCATGCAGAGAACCGTCACCCATTGCGAAGCCTTGTCGCCAATCCAGCGACCAAAGAAGCCCGCAATGGTCGCACCCAGCAGCGGGAAGAAAACGGCGCCGACAAACATCGCGCTAACCCTTCAGG
>JBIKWX010000144.1:0-8801 GCA_044356095.1 Roseomonas sp. | reverse complement strand
TACCCTAAAGACGCTTTGCCGCGGCAGCGCGCGGCAAAGCGTCTTTAGGTCCTTGTTTGGTCGCATTTTCCGAGTCGCCAAGCGATCTCGCTTGGCTTGAAAATGCTCCTGCCAGCATTTTCTTGGTCTGCCGGTGATGCGCGTGGCAGATGGCGATGGCGAGGGCGTCTGCGGCATCGGCGCGGCGGAAGGCAACACCGGGGAGCAGATGGCGCACCATGGCCTGCACCTGTTCCTTGGCGGCGTGGCCATTGCCGACCACGGCGCGTTTCACCTCCATGGCGCCATATTCGGCAACCGGCAGGCCAACAAGGCGTGGTGCGAGCATGACAACGCCGCGCGCCTGGCCGAGTTTCAGGGCGCTGTCAGGATTGCGCGCGACATAGGTGTTTTCCACCGCCGCCTCATCCGGTTGGAAATTGGCGAAGGTCTCGGCCAAGCCCTGATGCAGGATCAGCAACCGGTCGCCCAGCGCATCGCGGGCGGAGGTGGAAACCACGCCTTCGGCGATGAAGCGCAGCCGATAGCCATCGGTTTCGATCAGCCCCCAGCCGGTATGCTGAAGGCCGGGATCAAGCCCAAGGATGCGAATCGCGCGCGGAGACATGCGCGGAGGTTAGCAGATCAGCGCCCGCAAGGCTTCAACGCCCTCGGATCGGCGGGCTTGTTACTGCGCGAGCGGTGGCCGCAGATGCGCCCAAGGCCGGGCTTCTTCAAAGGCAGCGCTTGCTTGCAGCACGCCCAGATCATCAAAGCGCCGCCCGACGATTTGCAGCCCAACAGGCAACCCCGCCGGCGTGAAGCCGCAGGGTACGCTGGCCGCCGGGCTGCCGGACCAATTGAAGGGGTAGGAGAATTCCGCCCACATCAGCCAATCCCAATCATGCTGCGGCCAATGCGCGGGTTGCAGGCGATTGGCAGGGAAGGCCGCGACACTGACAGCAGGGGTTAGCAGGAAATCATAGCCTTCCATGAAATCATGGATCTTTTGCACATATTCAAAACGCCGCGTGCGCATTTGCATGAATTGCGCGGTGGTGACATGGGCGTTTTCGCGCAGCATGGCGACAAAGCCTGGGTCCATACGGTTCGCATATTGCGGCAGATATTCGGCGCGGCCCGCATAGACCGCCGGCCAGAAAAACCGGATCAGCTCTGGCCCCAGCTTGCCCCAGGGGGGCAAGACTTCTTCAATGATCGCGCCCATATCCGCGAAGACCTTGATGGCTTGGGCAACGGCTTCGGCGACTTCCGGGTCCACGCGGGCATGACCAAGATCAGGCGAATAGGCAATGCGTTTGCCGCGCATGGAAGTGGCCTTCAATTTCCCGGCATAATGCTGCGGCGGTGCTTCCAGCGATGTGTAATCCCATGGATGCGGGCCGGCCATGGCTTCCGTCATCAGCGCGGCATCTTCCACGCTGCGCGTCAGAGGCCCGATATGGGTGGCGAGTTCGTTGTTGGACATGGGCCAGCTTGCGACCCGCCCATGAGTCGGCTTGAAGCCATAAACGCCCGAAAAATGCGCCGGCATGCGGATGGACCCCGCGCCATCGCCGCCCTGATGCAAGGGACCATAGCCGCAAGCCGCGCCAACGCCCGCACCGGAAGATGACGCGCCGGCATTCAGCCCATGCCCCCAGGGGTTATGCGTAATGCCGGAAATCGGCGCTTCACTGACACCCTTCCATCCCCATTCGGCGGCGGAAGTTGTCTTGCCGAGCATCATGCCGCCCGCAGCATAAAGCCGACTGACACAGGGCGCATCCACATCCGGAATGGTGCCTTGCGTGACGGCGCTGGCGAAATCCGTCTGCACGCCCTTGGTATGTTGCAAATCCTTGATGGTGAAGGGGATGCCTTCCAGCAAGCGTGTTTTCTCGCGCTGCATGAAGGCGGTTTCGGAACGCTTGGCGGCAGCGAGGGCGATTTCCGGCGTCAGCCGCATCATCGCATTCATGCGCGGTTCAATGCGTTCGATGCGCGCCAGAATGGCCTTCACGACTTCAACCGGTGAGAGTTTGCGGCTGCGATAAAGCGCTGTCAGATCGCGCACACCAAGAAAGCCGATATCATCCGGGTTCATGCCGCTGCCTCCGCGTTTCAGGCTGGCTCGCCTATGGGCGAAGACTGCAACGGGGCGGCGTGGTCGGCAATGGTGATCCGCCTTGACGGCGCAAGGAAAGCGGCCATAGCCTTTGAAAACCCTGGGGAGGGATGGAAAGATGCTCCGTCGCAATCTTTTGGCGGCGTCGGCTGCGGCTATGGCCGCACCGCGCCTTGGTGCAGCACAAGGCCAGCCGGGGCGGCGCGTTTTGCGCTTTGTGCCGCAGGCCGATCTGGCGCTGCTGGACCCGATCCATTCGGTCGCCTTCGTCAGCCGCAACCATGCGATGATGGTCTATGATACGCTTTATGGCTGGGATGCGGAGTTGCGTGCGCGCCCGCAAATGGCCGAAGGTCACACGATCAGCAATGATGGCCGCGAATGGCGCATCCGGCTTCGTGAAGGTTTGCGCTTTCATGATGGGGAACGCGTGCGCGCGCAGGATTGCGCCGCTTCCATCCGCCGCTGGGCAACGCGCGATGCCTTTGGCCAGGCGCTTTGGGCGGTGACCGATGAATGCGGCGCCGCCGATGATCGCACCATTCTCATTCGCCTGAAGCAGCCCTTTCCGCTGCTGGCCGATGCGCTTGCCAAGGTTGGCACGCATCTTTGCGTGATGATGCCCGAACGCCACGCCAATTTGCCATCTTCGCAGGCTGTGCCTGAGATGATTGGGTCAGGCCCCTTCCGCTTTGTGGCAAATGAACGTCTGCCTGGCAGCCGCAATGTCTATGCCAAGAATGAGGATTACGTGCCGCGCCAGGAACCCGCTTCCTATATGGCCGGTGGCAAGCAGGTGCATTTTGATCGGGTGGAATGGCTGACCATCCCGGATGGCGCGACCGCTTCCGCCGCGCTGCAACGGGGTGAGGTGGACTGGTGGGAATTGCCGGCGATTGACCTGGTGCCACAGCTTCGCCGCGCGCGCGGCCTGAAGGTGGAAATCCTGGATCCCAATGGGTCAATCGGTTTCCTCAGGCCCAATCACCTCAATCCGCCTTTGGATAATCCCGCGATCCGGCGCGCCATTCTGCGCGGCATTGTGCAGCGCGATTTCATGACCGCCGCCGGCAGCACGGATGAAACGCTCTGGCGCGTGCCTTACGGTTTCTTCGTGCCGAGTTCACCCATGGCAAGTGATGAGGGCATGGATGCCTTCCGCAATCCGACCAACGTTGCCGATACGCGCCGGGCACTTCAGGAAGCCGGCTATCGCGGGGAGAAGATCAACCTGCTGGCGGCCACTGACTTCCCCGTCATCAATGCCATGAGCGAGGTGGCGGGCGATTATCTCCGCCGCATCGGGATCAATCTTGATTATGTCGCAACCGATTGGGGGTCGGTGACCTCACGTATCCTGAACCAGAACCCGGTGGACCAGGGCGGCTGGAATTTCATGGTGAGCTGGACAGCGGGCAGCGCGCAGGTCAATCCGGCAGCGAATAACCTGATCCGCGGCCATGGGCGGAGTGCGATTTTCGGCTGGCCGACCATTCCGGAACTGGAAACCCTGCGCAATGCCTGGTTCGCCGCACCGGATGATGCGGCGCGCGCAACCATTGGCCGGCAGATGCAGCGGGTGAGCTTTGATCAGGTGCCCTATATTCCACTCGGGCAATTCTTCTCACCCACCGCGATGCGCGCGGACCTGACCGGGATGCTGCAGGGGGTGGCGCTGTTCTACAATATCCGGCGCGGGTAGCGGGCATCAGGCCGTTTCACCGATCAGCCTTGCAACGAAGAATGCCTCAAGATGTTTCAAGGCGATGTCTGTTTCGGCAATTATGCGCTTGAGCGCTGGGGTGTTTTCCATCTGGAAAACGCTACTGTTGCGCGGTTGCAATTGCTGAAATGCGGTCACCTGCGCGGCAAGCTGCATCGCGCCGAGGGTACGCGCCGCACCCAGCAGGCGATGGGCATTTTGCGCAATCACATCGGCACGCGGCGCCGCCTGGCCTAATTCGGCTGCGAATTGATCGCGGATGGTCTGCATTTCCACCATGAATTCACGAACCACTCCGGCTGCGGCTCCCTTCAATTCACTTTTCAGCACATCGAGTATGCGCTGATCCACGGCTGAGCCCCGCGGTACGCGTGAAGCCTCGGCGCGTATCTCCCGGCTCTGAGCCTGATGGTCTGGAAGGGTGCGCAAGCCAGAAAGCGCGGTCGCGAGTGCCTCGCGCGTCAGTGGTTTGCCGATATGCCCATTCATGCCTGCTGCCTGTGCAGCCGCAATCTGGTCAGGCATCACGGAAGCGGTCAGCGCAAAGATCGGCACCTTTCCCAAGGGATCTGGCATGGCGCGGATGGCGCGTGCCGCGTCAAACCCATCCATTTGCGGCATCTGCAGATCCATCAGCACCAGATCGAATACTTCTGTCGGCAGTTTCTCAAGCGCCTCAGCGCCGCCGCTCGCGAAGGCTATATCATGGCCGAGACTGACCAAGAGCGCCCCGGCCACATCGCGATTTGCCTTGACATCATCCACCACCAGAATGCGAAGTCTGTTCTGGGCGACTGGCGGTGATGAATTCTGCCCCGGCACCTCCGGCGCTACCTCGGGCATCTCAGCCATCACAAGCGGTATCTCGATCCAGAAGGTGGAACCGGCGCCAGAATTGCTTTGGCAGCCAATCTCCCCGCCCATTTGCTTGACAAGCCGCGACGTGATGGCAAGCCCAAGCCCCGTGCCCAGCGCTTCGCTTTGGGTCATGGAAGCGATCTGCACAAAATCCTCAAAGATCAGGCGCTGATCCTCAGGAGAAATACCGGGGCCGGTATCACGCACCTCAATGCGGAGCCTATCGGCTTCCTTTTGCCGTGCAAGGAAGTAGATGCTCCCGCCTGAAGGCGTGAACTTCACTGCATTGGAAAGCAGATTGAGAATTACCTGGCGCAACCTGGTCGGATCACCCAGCACGGATTTTGGCAATAGCGGGTCAAGATTAAGGGTAAATTCCAGTTTCCTGCGCATGACATCTGGGGCCACCAGCGCGGCAGAGCTTTGGATTACCTCCTGCAATGGAAAGGCGCGCGTCGCCAATTCCATGCGCCCTGATTCGATTTTTGATAAATCGAGCAAGCCATTGACCAGTTCCAGCAGATGCTTGCCGGCATTATTCAGCGTGCGGAGCTTGTCGCGCTGATCGTCCTGAAGACGGGGGTCATCCAACAACAATTCGGAAAAGCCCAAAATGCCATTCAAAGGCGTGCGCAATTCATGCGACATGCGTGCCAGGAACTGGCTTTTGGCTTCCCCGGCGGCGCGCGCAGTGTCACGCGCTGTGGCCAATTCCTGCATGGCACGCTTCAGCGGCGTGATATCCGTGCGGATGCCAACCACGCCACCATCCGGTGTGCGGCGTTCCGTGATCAGCACCCAGCGGCCATCGGGCAAAAGCCGTTCCATCGGCGGGTGATTGCCACGGTGAAAGGCCTTGCTCTCAGTCACGAAGGTCTCAATATCGCCCTTCGCCTGCGGATACTGGCCGCGCAGCGCACCTTCGCGCATGATGTCGTCAAACAGCGCGCCAGGCACAATAAAGGGCGCGCTGATCTTGTAAAAATCCTTATAGCGACTGTTGCAGGCAATCAGCCGATCATCCGGGTCGAACATGACAAAGCCGTCCGACATGGATTCAAGCGCGTTTTCTAGGGTGCGCCGCGCGGTGGCGCGTTCATCTTCAACACGCTCCCTCTGCCGCAGCCCCACCATCAGGGCGCTGGCCACCAGCAGGATCATGAGGCCGAGTGCGCCGGAAACCACAAAGGCGCGGCGCCGATCCGCATACCAACCGCTCAAGGCGGTATCCACCTCAAGCGTTACGGCAACGGTCAGGGCGGGGTAGAGGGTCGGCCTTACAGCGGCGAAAACCAATTCTGGCGCGAAGCGGCTTTTGACAGGCTCGACGATTGACGCCCCAGGGAGTACGGCAGCGGGCGGCACAAGTTTATGCCCAATACGTGTTTCATCATGCGGAACAGACGCGAGCAAAGTGCCATCATCCCGTTCAAGCGTAACCCGTAGCCCAAGGCTTTCACCGGCGCTTGAGAGAATACTCTGCACCACGGGCACCGGCACTTCCGCAACGGCCATGACGGGGCCGAGCGTCGGCAGCACGATGTTACGTGCAAAAAATAATGTCCATTCCCCGGTATTGGCATTCAGCACCGGTCCACCGATCAAAACACTGCCGCCACGCGCCGCGACCTCGGCAAAGGAAGACGCGCTGGGCAAGGGCAGGCGACGGCGGCGTGATACCGGCAGGGCAGTTGCCACCGGCAGCCCATCCTGGCCGATCAATAAGATATCGCGGTAGGTAAAGTTCTGGTTGTTCAATTCACGCAACACGCGATTGACTTGCGATACTTCCAAGCGTCCATCACGTTGAAATGGAGCCAGTACCGCGGGCAAACCTGCCAACATGGCATCAACCTGCACGAAGGATCGGTTGATGGCCGCTTCAGTGGAACGCCCGATCTTGTTCAGGGAATCAAGCGCCGCGGCAATTTGCGCATCCTTTGCGCGGTTTACCATCAAGGCGGTCGCCACAATTTGCGCAACCAGCAACCCAAGTGCGGCGAAAAGGACCGCATGGCGAAGGAAGCGCGTGGAAAACATGGCGCTACTCCGGCCGAGCCCTTACGCCAAGCACGGGGGCGAGTGTCTTGTTCCAGGCATCCACGCATTCCGCGCCGCAGCGCCGCACCCAGCCAGGCAGGACACTATCGGTCAGCAATTGGCGGCGCCGCTGTTCATCGGCTTCGGTGACCGGTACGATCACCATGGTTCCACGCCGGCCATTCTGGCAACTTGGCTGTCCGGCATTGCAGGCAAGGCCTTCGCCTGTTTCGCGGTCCGCCGCGTCCCAGATATCGGCTTCAAGCTTGGCGACTTCGCCCCGAATGGTATCGCGCGCCCATTCCGGTAATGCATGCCAAGTGCCAAGATTGGCACCAAAAATGGATAGCCCCCAAGTGATCGCCATGCCATGCACATGGGTTGTCACCTCATGCAGCCCGATATCATTGCCGGACAATGTCCCGGTCACAGCGCATTCCACGACGCCTGACCTGATTGCGGTGACGATCTCCGCAAAGGGGATCACGACCGGCGTCGCACCAAGCGCCGTGAACATCTCGGATTGCCCGACCGAGGATGTGCGAATGCGTCGCCCGGCCAGATCAGCGAGACGCGAAAATGGCCGGCGGCAAAACACGACCTGCGCCGGATAGACATAAACGCCAAGCAATTCGACATCGTAACGATCTCGCAAAGTCTCGGTCAGATGCCCACGAAACGCAGCAACCGAACGGCGCAGCGCTCCCATATCAGGATTAACGGCAGGCAGGTCTATGGCGTTGAATTCGGGTTCTTCAGTGCTCACCACCGCAAGCAGGGCTGTCCCGAAGGACACCACGCCAAGCCGCATGAGGGAGAGCATTTCCTGCCCGCGGATTCCGCTGCGATCAAAGGGCGCGACTTCCGCGACAATGCGGCCATTGGTCGCTTGGGCGATGCGCTCCCGCCAGAAGGGTTCCTCATAGCGGACATATTGGCTGACATCGGCAAGCCCGCCAACGACGCGCATGCGGATGGGCGCCTCGCCCTGGGCCGAAGCGGGGTTGGGCAAGGCCTGACCAAGCAGCAGGGCCAAGACCATGAAAAGGGTTCTACCGCCCCAATGGCCGGTGGCCATGAGGCAGAAGGGAGAAGTCAGGCGGGAGGGGGATCGTCTCGTCATACGGGAATCTTACCGGATTTCACTACCAATACGCGAGTTTTTTCGTCACCGCTAAACCCAGTTAACATCGATCCAATGCGCGTCCGGCCGAGATCGCCCTCAGCTGGAGGGTGCTGCCGCTGCCAAAGCCTGCTCCAAAGCGCGCTTCAGGGCGGGAGAGTCCGGGTCAACCCGCGCCGGAAACCCCTGCACCTGCCGCCCATCGCGAGAGACCAGGTATTTGTGAAAATTCCAGCGTGGCTCACCACCTGCACGGGTCGCGGCCCAGCGATAGAAGGGGTGTGCCTCAGGTCCTCTGACGCGCGAAAGTGCGGTCATTGGGAAGGTGATGCCGAATTGTGCATCACAAAATTCCTTGATCTTGCGGCCATCCTGGCTTTCCTGATTGAAGTCATTGGAAGGCACGCCAAGCACCACCAGCCCGGCAGCTTCCTGCGCTTCATGCAGGCGTTGCAGCGCGGCATATTGCCCGGTGAAGCCGCAGAAGGATGCGGTATTCACCACCAGCAAAACCCGCCCGCGCCAGGCGGCCAGATCATGTTCGCCACCTTCCAGGGCAGCGAAGCGAAAATCCCAGGCGGTCGCGGGGGCGGGGGCAGCGGCCATCAGCGGCAGGGCCAGCAAGGCACGGCGGGTTGGCTTAACCATAGCGTTCCTCAAGCCAGGGATCGCCCTGATTGTGATAGCCGCGCACCTCCCAAAAGCCGGGGCGATCTTCCGCCAGAAATTCTATGCGCGTCAGCCATTTCGGGCTTTTCCAGAAATACAGGCGCGGCAGCACCAGCCGCACCGGCCCGCCATGCTGGCGCGTGATTGGCGCGCCGTCCCAGGAATGCGCCACCATCACATCGGCGGCCGCGAAGGCTTCCAGCGTGAGGTTCGTGGTGTAGCCATCATAGGATGTCATGGACACGAAACGCGCCTCAGGGCGCGGGCGGGCCAATTCCAAC
>JBIKWX010000143.1:0-8807 GCA_044356095.1 Roseomonas sp. | reverse complement strand
CCGCCAATTCGCGGTTATTGTTGAAGGCGCCGAAGCAGACCACCATCATCATGAAGGGCGCCAGCAGCCCAAAGCGCACCGTGGTCAGCCGCGCAATCAGGGGCGATGTTGCGAAACACAGCAGCGTGCCCATGACATTCGCAATCGCAAGAGACCAGATAATTGCATAGGTCAGATCAAGCCGGGAACCCACCAGCGCCGGCCCGGCTTCAATGCCAAGCAGCGTCATGCCGCCCAAGAACACCGCCATAGACCCGGAAGAAGGAATGCCGAAGAACAGCGTTGGCACCAGCGCACCGCCTTCGCGGGCGTTATTGGATGCCTCCACGGCGATCACGCCGCGCACATCACCCTTGCCGAATTGGCCGTTCTTTTCGGTTTGAATCGCGTGCCCATAAACAATCCAATCGGTCACACTGCCGCCAAGCCCGGGGATCGCGCCCAGCACTGAGCCAATCGAAGATGTGCGCAGCAACAACCACCAATGGCGCATGATATCGCGCACACCATCAAACCAGCCGCGGCCCAGCTCCGCCGTGCGCGAAATCGTCCCGCCACCGCGCGCCAGATCAATGATCTCCGGCAGCGCAAATACCGCCAGCACCAGAACGGGCAGTGGTAGCCCATCCGAAAGATAGATCAGCCCGAAATCCAACCGATATTCCGCCGTGGCGGGCGCGGTGCCGACCGTGCCCAACGCCAGCCCCATGCCACAGGCAATCAAGCCCTTGGCAAAGCTTTTGCCCGCCAGCACGCCCACCATGGAAAGCCCGAGCAGCGCCAGCATGAACAGTTCCGCAGTGCCCAGCGCCAGAATCAAGGGCCGCGCAATCAGCACCGCGCCGGTCAAAATCACCGCACCAACCAGGCCACCAATCATGGAAGCGATGAAGGAAGCCGATAGCGCGCGCGCGGCCTCTCCTCGTCGGGCCATGGGGAAGCCATCCAGGATCGTCGCCTGACTTGCCGATGATCCGGGTATGCCCATCAGGATGGAGCTGAATGTATCCGCTGTCGCCGCCACCGCGACCAGACCGACCAGCATCGCAAGGGCCGAGACCTGATCGAGCCCGTAGATGAACGGCATCACCAGCGAAAGCCCGGCCAGGCCACCAAGCGCGGGCAGCACGCCAATCGCGTAACCAATCAGCACGCCCAGCGCCATATAGCCAAGGCGCTCAGGGCTCGCGAGCGCGGTAAGCGCCATCAGCAGCGCGTCAAGCATGCAACCCTACTCCTTGTTTCCGCGCTGCCTTTGCGTTGATCAGCCCAGGCGATGGTTGAAGCGGCGCAGCAACCATTCCTTGATCCATTCGCGCGTCGCTTCACTGATCACGGTGCCGGCGGCATAGGCTTTCTCGGCGGCCTCGCCCACCACCTCATCATATTCGCCAATCACCGTGCCGCGCTTTTCCTTGTATTCCGGATCGGCGAAGATGCGCGTGAAGGCCGTGCGATACAAATCCTGCACAGCGCGCGGCGTTTCCTTGGGCACGACCACGAATTTCTGCGCGGCAAAGCCCGCGACGAACAGCGTGCGATAGGCATCCCATGCCGGGCCTGACGGTTCCTGCCCCGTTGCCGCGCGCAGGAATTCCGGGAAGGTCGGCAGATCGGGGAAATTCGGATCGCGCACGATATCGCCCGCAGCATTCATGATGCCGTAGGAGAATAACGGCACGGCCTTGCCTTCACGCACCAGCGGCAGAACCTGGCTCGTATAGGCAGAGGATGTTTGATAATCGATCGGCGTCTCACCACGTTCAAAGGCAAGCCGCCCCTGGCCGCGCCCCTGCATGCCAAAGACAATCTGCACATTCAGGTTCATCAGCTCAAAGGCCAGCGTCGGCACGATATCAAGCGAGGTCGGGCCCTGGCTGCCGAAGCGTAAGCCCTGTGCCGCTTGCAGCTTCGCGAGATCAGCCGGGCCGCGCACGCCCAATTCCGGGCGTACATACAGCACGCCGCCGGTCGGGCTCGCCATCAGCACGCTCCAGGCGCGGTAGTCGTAGCGCACGCGCGGATCGCCCATCAGGAAGGGGAATTGCGTCGAGCCACTGGTGCCAAGAATGGTAAGCCCATCAGGCCGTGTGCGTTGCGCGAATTGATTGGCGCCATTGATGCTGCCGCCACCGGTAACATTGCGGATCACCACGGTTGGGTTGCCCGGCATGTGGCGTTGCAGCAGCGGCAAATGAAACCGCGCCCAGACATCCGAACCGCCACCCACCGCGAAGGGGATGATCCATTCAATGGTCTTGCCGGCCATATCCTGCGCGCGCGCAGTACCAGTCGCGGCCAGGCCAAGGCCAAGGCCGCCAAGCGCGCGGCGCGTGATTGGGAATTGTGAAGCTTTGGTCATGAAACCCTCCCCGGTCCAAATTTCGCTTCCCTTAAAGCAGAAGCAGGGGCGATGGAACCAGCGAAATCGCACCCTGCATTTGCCGCTTTCAGAACCGCGCCTTGCCTGTTACGGAATGCCATGCCTGTCACCCTCCGCACCATCGCCCCGGCCGAGGCCGATATCCGGCTTGATCGCTGGTTTCATCGGCATTTCCCGAACCTGACCCAGGGCGCGCTGCAAAAGATGCTGCGCACCGGGCAAATCCGGCTGGATGGTGCGCGGGTTGAGGCGAATGCGCGGCTCAAGCCCGGCCAGCAATTGCGCATCCCGCCCCTGCCGCAGGATGCCGCGAAACCACCCAGCGCGCGGCCCGTGTCAGAACGCGATGCTGCCGCGATTGAACGCATGGTGATCTACCGCGATGCCTCGGTGATTGTGCTCGACAAGCCGCAGGGCCTGCCAGTGCAGGGCGGGCCCGGCATTATCCGCCATGTGGATGGCATGCTGGATGCGCTGCGCTTTGGTTATGAAGAACGCCCGCGCCTGGTGCATCGGCTGGACAAGGACACATCGGGCGTTCTGATCCTGGGGCGCACGGCTGCGGCGGCATCGCGCTTGGCCGCCGCCTTTCGCGGCCGCGATGCCGAGAAAACCTATTGGGCCGTGGTGATTGGCCGACCGCATCCGCTGGAAGGCCGCATTGATTTGCCACTCGCCAAACTCGGCGGGCAGCGCGGCGAACGCGTGGCAGGGGTTGCGGATGGGGAGGGCACGCGCGCAGTCACGCTTTATCGTGTGGTGGATTCCGCGCAGCGTCAGGCGGCGATGTTGGAATTGCGCCCGCTGACTGGTCGCACCCATCAACTCCGCGTGCATTGCGCCGAGGCTTTGCGCTGCCCGATCATGGGTGATGGTAAATATGGCGGTGAGGCTGCGCATCTGGAAGGTTTCGGCAATACGCTCCATCTGCATGCGCGCGCCTTGCGGCTGCCGCATCCGGAAGGTGGTATGCTGGAACTCGCTGCTCCCTTGCCGGCGCATATGAAGGAGACCTTTGGCTTGCTCGGTTTTGATCGCCCGAAGACCCCGCCATGTCGGCACCTGCGCTGAAGCCCGCGCGGCGCTGGCCGCGCTATGTCGCGGGCGCAATTGCGCTGCTGTTCGTGCTGTTGGTTGGCGGCGTTTTCGCGTTGCGCGCTGCCTTGGAATCCGGCCGCTTCACGCCGCGCATCAAGGCCGAGATTGAAAACGCCACCGGCTATCGCACCAGCATTGGCGGAATTGGGCTGGCGCTGGGGCTGATCCCCAAGCTTGAATTGCGCGATGTTACACTCAGCGCGCCGGATGGTGCGGCGCCTGGTCTGGTGGCGCCCAGATTGGCGGCGACGGTTTCGCTGATGTCGCTGATTTCTGGCGGCATGGAAATCCCGCATGTGGAAGCGGATGGGCTGAAGCTTAATCTCGATCCCGCGCTTTGGGCGCGCCCCGCTGCCGACAAACCAGCGCGCGAGGCCAGCGCTGCCCCCGCGCCCCCACGGCAGGCCGGTGCCAGCCCGCATATCGGGCTGGTCAGCCTGCGCGATGCTCATGTGATCCTGCCCGGCGGTAAGGGGCGGGATATCGAAATCCCATCCCTTGCCATCAACAATATCAGCGCTGCCCGCGCCAGTGATTTGGCCGCCGAATGGCGCTTCCAGGGCATTACCTTCACCCTCGCCGGGCAGGCAGGGCCTTTGCTGGGCGGCGCGCCGGGCCAGCTGCCGCCGCTCGGCACGCTGAGTTTCAAGGCCGGCGCGGGTGATCTGGGCTGGCTGCTGCCGGGGCTCAGGCTTGAGGCGCTCGACATGATCGCCCCACCGGAAGGCGAGGCGAAGCTCAACGGCAGCTTCACCCGCGCCGGCAATGCGATAAGGCTTGAGGCAAGCCTGGGCGAGATCGGCAAGCTGTTGCAAGGCGCCGAGGCGCCGCTGCCGATTGAAGCGCGGCTTGTGGCGGGTGGTGCCAGCCTGACGCTGCAAGGCCGCGTGGCGCGCCCACGCGAGTTGGCCGATGGGCAATTCGACCTGACCTTGGATGCGCCGGATGCCGCCGGGCTGACCGGCTTTACCGCCCTGCCGCCTGGCTTGCGCGGATCGGCGCGGCTGGAATGGCGCGATGCGCAGAATATCAGCCTGCCCCGCCTGCAAGTCACCAGCCCGGCCTTGGTCGGCACTGCGGCGCTGACCTTGGCGCTTGCGGATCGGCCAAGCCTTGCCGGGCGGATTGATGTCACGCGGCTTGATCTGGATGGGCTTTCAGCAGCGCCCGCACCAAGCACCGCGCGCCCGGCACCTGTGGCACCCGCGCCCACGGCAGGGGATGGGCGCGTTATTCCGGATGTTGCGGTGCCAGTCGCACCCTTGATGGCTTTGGATGCGGAATTGGCGCTTGCCTTGCGCGGCATCACTTCCAGCAGCCTGCCGCAGGCAGCGATGCAGACGAATCTTCGCCTCAGGAATGGCGCGCTGACGCTGGCACCCTTTGCCCTGACCATTCCCGCCGGGCGGCTTTCCGGGCAGATCACCGTGAATGCAGCGGCGAACCCGGCACAATTTGGCCTCAGGCTGCGTTCGGATGGTGCGGGGCTTGACCTTGCGGCACTCAGCGGCGCGCTGGACGGGCTTGGGCTGCGCGGGCGCGGCGATATTGCCGCTGACATACGCGGCACCGGCGCCACAACGCGCGCCATCGCTGCCAGCCTGAATGGCGATATGGGCCTGGCCCTGGTCAATGCGCGGCTGGAACAGGGCGCTGCCCTGGATGCACTCGGCGCTTTGCTGGCGCTGCTATCGCCCACATCGCAACGGCTGGGCGCGGTGGAGCTACGCTGCGTGGCGCTGGCCTTCGCGGCGGAACAAGGCATGGCGCAAAGCCGCGCGCTGTTCATGGATAGCGCCATTGGCCAGATCAACGGACAGGCCAGCATCAATCTGCGCGAGGAAAGCCTGAATGGGCGGCTGAATACCAATCTGCGAGTTCTGGGCCTTGGGCTGCGCGCGCCGGTCAATCTGGGTGGCACGCTGGCGACGCCACGCATTGCCATGCCGCCCGGCGCCGCAATTGGCCAAAACGCCGCCGGCTTGCTGGCCGATACGCTGACGGGGCGCGTTGTGACTGATCCTTTGGGCAATCTGCTGGGCGGGTCTGGCCGCAATGCGGAAGCGGATTGCGCCGAGCCCTTGCGCATCGCGCGCCTTGGCGCAGATGGCCCGGCACCAACACCGCGCGCCGCACCGGAAGCAGGGCAGGAGGCGCCTCGGCCAAGCGTGCCGCCCTTGCCGTCACCGGTGCAGGATGTGCTGCGCGGCCTTGGCGGGATTTTGGGGGGTGGGCGGCGGTAAGCCT
The DNA here is from genome assembly GCA_044356095.1 of Roseomonas sp. Taxonomy (GTDB): domain Bacteria; phylum Pseudomonadota; class Alphaproteobacteria; order Acetobacterales; family Acetobacteraceae; genus Neoroseomonas. The sequence goes on along the minus strand of JBIKWX010000143.1, from coordinate 3,079 downwards.
ACCGTTTCAGCCCTCCACCTCATCCAGCGATAGCCCGAGCGCTTCCAAGCCTTCTTCCAACATATCGCCGAGCATCTCAATGCCGAGCAAATACCCCGCCGGGTCGCGCATATTGCGTTCGCGCGCCAGGTTGCGCGCTTCTTCCCAATCATCCGCCTCATAATCGCCGCGGCCAATCCAAGCGAGCGCGATCAGGGAAGCCTGTTCATCCTCATTCAATTCACTGATGAAGGCGCGCAAAGCATCCTCATCCATGTTTTCATCATCTTCGGCGTCGAGGCCTTCCTCATCCTCATCCGCGCGAGAGATGGCGCCGCTTTCCTCACCTTCCTGGACAGCGCGCGCCGCATCCACAATGGCGGCCACCGATTCCAGGCTGATGCCCAGATCGAAATCCTCATCCTCATCATCACGTGCGGCCATGGTGCTTCTCCGGTCTCAAGAAGCGCGCACTCAAGCACAGGGTCGCGGGGCTTTTCCAGCCCCGGCTTTCAGCGGCGCGAAAGATCCACGAGGCCGGCGAAACCTTCTTCCGTGCCGATGCCAAGATGCGTGCCGGAATCGCTCCAGGCCAGGGCGGAAACCGCGCCGCGCCCAGGTGCGGCCACGGGCACAATGCGCCCGCTGGCGACCTCGGCAATCAGCACCAGCCCGTCATTGAAACCGGCCGCCACCACTTCCTGCTGCGGATGGCAGGCAACCGCGCTGCATAGCGCCTGATCACCGCCCGCTAGTTCTGTCGGCGCCTTGCCCATCGGCCCGCCGCCAAAAAACGGCCACAACACCACGCAATCCGCGCCGGAGGTCGCGAGCCAACGTCCCTTGGAAGTGAAGGACAGCGATTTGGTCTTCGCCGGATAGCCCGCCATGCGCATATGCTGCCCATCCGCGAGCCGCCAGCCATGCAAAGTATTTTCCTGCATGGACGTCACCACATGCGTCCCATCCGGGCTGAAAATAATACCCGTATGGCTGCCCTTCCATTCCAGGGCGCGCGGCTTGTCTTCCTTCGCCGCGACAAACCAAAGCGAGGCACCATTGTAATGGCTGGCCGCAATGCGCTTGCCCTTGCCATCAAAGGCAATGCCCGTAACCGATGTTGGATGCGCGAGTGATTTGATCGCAGCCCCCACGCCATCCAGCAAATGCACGGCCTTGCCAACCACGGCAGCGCGCAGCCCGCTTTCATGCGCGGCGACATGCTCCACCCAACGGCTGCCATAACGCGCCAATTCCGTGACAGTGCCATCGGCGCCAAGGCGCATCAGCCGCCCATCATCACCGCCCGAGACCACGCCATCCTTGGCATCAGCACAAAGCGACAGCACCGCGCCCTGATGCGCTTCATGCCGCGCCCAAGCATCCTGCGGGGCCGCAAGCATCACCTGATGCAAGACGCCATCGCTGGTGCCGAAGCTGCACGTCCGGCCCTCATGCCCGAAAGCAAGCCCTGCCACCCAGGCGCCGAGGTTTTGCGAAACGCCCCGGCTATCCAGCAAATAATCCGCACCACTCATGCTTCGGGCGGGCTCCAACGGGCGATTTCGGCATTGATCTTCGCCTCATCCTCGCCGGCCTGGCAGGCTTCAAAACCGCGCCGCAGCCAGGGGCGATTCAAATCGCGCCCGATGAAAACCAGTTTTGAACGGCGCGGATCGCCTTCCTTCCAGGGGCCGATGAAATCACCATCGGCAATCATATGCACCGCCTGGAAGGCGAAGCGACGATCATCGCCTTCATAGGCCAGAATGCCTTTGGTGCGCAGCAAATCCTGACCCTTGCTGGACAGTACCTGCGTGATCCAGGCGTTGAAACGCTCCGCATCAATCGGGCGATCCACTTCGAAGGAAACGCTGTTCACTTCCGAATCATGTTCGTGATCATCCTCACCCGAGAGGAATTCCGGTTCGCGTTCCAGAATGCGTTCCAGGTTAAAGGCATCACGCCCGATCACGGCATTGATCGGCACATCGGATTTCGTGGCGCGGCGAATCTCCGCATAGGGGTTGATGGCGCGGATGCGCTTTTCAACCTCGGCCGCTTCCGCTTCGCTCACCAGATCCATCTTGTTCAGCACGATGATATCGGCGAAGGCGATCTGTTCCTGCGCTTCGGCGGAGTCATTCAAGCGCGCGGGCAGATGCTTGGCATCCACGACGGTGACAATGGCATCAAGCTTGGTCGCGCGCTTCACATCATCATCAACAAAGAAGGTCTGCGCCACCGGGGCCGGGTCCGCGAGGCCCGTGGTTTCCACAATAATGCCATCGAACTTGTCGCGCCGCTTCATCAGCCCGCTCAGGATGCGGATCAGATCACCGCGCACCGTGCAGCAAATGCAGCCATTGTTCATCTCAAACACTTCTTCATCGGCATCCACAACCAGGTCGTTATCCACGCCCAATTCGCCGAATTCATTGATCACGACGGCGAATTTCTGGCCGTGATTTTCGGTCAGGATGCGGTTCAGCAGCGTCGTTTTGCCGGCACCAAGATAGCCGGTCAGCACGGTCACGGGCACGGGCGCGCGGGCAGTATCGCTCACCTGGGTTTCTCCATCAGAAGGGTTCTCGCCCCATATGGGGGCTTGCCGGGCGGAGGTCACCCCACCCAGGCAGGTTCAGGCAGCTTCCGCCATGATCGCATCGGAAAGCGTATTGATCAGCCTATCCACATGCGGCTTTTCGCAAATCAACGGCGGCGACATCGCAATGATATCGGCTGTCACGCGGATCAACACGCCTTCATCGAAGCAGCGGCGGAAGACATCCAAGGCGCGCTGCGTCGGCTTGCCCGGGCGCGGCGCCAATTCCACCGCGCCAATCAGCCCGACATCGCGGATATCAATCACATTCGGCAAACCTTTGAGCGAATGCACCGCATCTTGCCAATAAGGCTCCAACGCGCGGGCACGGCCTGGCAAATCCTCGGCGCGATGCAATTCCAGCGTGGCGATGGCAGCAGCAGCGGCCAAGGGATGCCCGGAATAGGTATAGCCGTGGAAGAATTCGATCCCCGCGCTCGTGCCGGTCACGATGGCATCATAAATCTCGTTCTTCACGGCAACCGCGCCCATGGG
>JBIKWX010000142.1:0-8816 GCA_044356095.1 Roseomonas sp. | reverse complement strand
CCAAGCCATTGAAATCTTGGTGGCGCGGGGCGATTCCCAGGTCAAACTCATGGCGACCCCCCTGCCCCGGCCTTCTGATGGGCTTGGGATGCTGGGCATTACCGCCGGCCCGCCGATTTTCGAAAAGCTTGACCCCTTCAGCGCCGTTTGGGCGGGGGTGACCCATACGCTGGATATCACCTGGCAGACCTTGGTTGGCGTATGGCAGATGATTTCTGGCAGCCGCGGCGCTGAGGATCTGGGCGGGCCTTTGCGGATTGCGCAAATGTCGGGCCAGGTCGCCAATATGGGGCTTTCGGCCTTCATCACCTTCGCGGCGCTGCTTTCCGTGAACCTTGCCCTGATCAATCTTTTCCCGATCCCTGTGCTGGATGGCGGGCATTTAATGTTCTACGCCGCTGAGGCCATCCGGGGCCGGCCCTTGCCCTTGAAAGCGCGGGAATACGGCTTCCGGGCGGGGTTCGCCCTGCTGATCGGCCTGATGATTTTCGCCACTTGGAATGATCTGGCGCAGCTTGGCGTGGTGCGTTGGGTGAGCGGGCTATTGGGTTAATCCGGTTTGGGGGTGGCGAGGGGGGCGTGGCTCGGCTAGGTAAGTTCGTCAGCTTGAGAGAGATGCCGAATCCGTGAAGCAGCTACGCGCTCTTTTGGCCCTTTTTGTCTTTTTGGCCCTGGCCACGCCGGTAACCGCGCAGGAAGCCAGCCGTGGCGGCGGGCGCATTGCGACTGTGGATGTCCGCGGCACGCAACGCATCGACCCCGATACGGTACGCAGCTATATGCTTGTCCAGGTTGGCGATGCGGCGGAGCAGGACCGTATTGACCGCAGCCTGCGCGCGCTTTTTGCGACTGGCTTGTTTCGTGATGTGACGATCCGCACCGAAGGCTCCCGCGTGATCGTTGACGTGGTGGAAAACCCCCTGGTCAATCGTGTTGCTTTTGAAGGCAATCGGCGCATTTCGAGTGACCAGCTGCGCGGTATTGTGCTGACGCAGCCGCGCAGCGTCTTCACCCCGGCGGCTGTACAGACGGATCGGCAGCGCATTCTGGAACTTTATGCGCGTCGCGGGCGGTTTCGCGCCACTGTCGAACCCAAGATTGTAGAACTTGACCAGAACCGCGTTGATCTGGTGTTTGAAATCGTGGAAGGCGATCCGGCGCTGGTGGCGCGCGTCAATTTTGTCGGCAATAACGCCTTTTCCGAAGCACGGCTCAGGGATGTGGTGTCCACCCAGGAACAGGCTTGGTTCCGCTTGCTTTCTTCGAGCGACATTTATGACCCGGAACGCCTTACCTATGACCGCGAATTGCTGCGTCGCTTTTATCTGCGCCAAGGCTTTGCTGATGTACAAATCACTGGTTCTTCTGGTGAATTAACCCCCGATCGCAGTGCCTTTTTCGTCACCTTCACGATTGATGAGGGCAAGCGCTACCGCGTCGGCAAGGTTGAGATCGTCAATGAGATCCCGCGCCTGAGCATGGATGGCCTGCGCCGCGAAATCGAAATTGCTGATGGCGAATGGTATGATGGGGATGCGGTGGAACGCGCCAGCACCGCGCTGGCCGATGCGCTGCAAGGGCGCGGCGAATCCTTCATTGAAGTGCAGGCGCGCGTCACGCGTAACCCCGAAACCGCCACCATTGATCTTGGCTTCATCGTGCGCGAAGGTGCGCGTGCCTTTGTTGAGCGCATCGAGATTTCCGGCAATACGCGCACGGAAGACCGCGTCATCCGCCGTGAGTTCCGCCTTGCCGAGGGCGATCCGATGAATGCGCGGCAAATTCGGCGTTCGCGTGATCGTATCCGTTCACTCGGCTATTTCTCCGATGTGCAGATCACCAATCAGCCAGGTTCGGGGCCTGAGCAGGTCAATCTGATGACCTCGGTCGTGGAACGCGCCACGGGTGAATTTACGCTGGGGGGCGGTTACGCGACCGATGCGGGGCTGTTGCTGGATGTGGGTGTGCGCGAACGCAATCTGCTTGGCATGGGGCTGGATGCGCGTGTGGGTGGCGTGCTCGCGCAGAAGCGCAGCCAGCTTGATCTTTCGGTCACTGATCCGCAATTTCTGGATCGTAATCTGGCTGCAGGCGCGGATGCCTTCCTGATCAATCGCGATTTGCGCTTCGTGACCGGCTACCGTGAAAGGCGTGCCGGCTTTGCGCTGCGCACCGGCTATGAAATCAATGACCGGTTGCGCCAGAACTGGTCCTATGCGCTGATTGATCGCGACATTTTTGACATTAACCAATTCGCTTCGCGCTTCATTCAGGAACAGGCGGGCCGGACTTTGTTATCGCAGGTGTCCACAACCGTCACCTATGACATGCGTGATAGCCGAGTTGAACCGCGATCGGGTTATGTGGTGCGGGTTGGTGGCGATTACGCGGGCATTGGCGGTGATGTAAACTACTTCCGCACCCGTGCTGATGGACAGTATTACATCCCCTTTGAACGCTGGCTGAATGATCCGGATTTTGTGCTGGTGCTGGCGGCTGGTGGCGGTATCTTGAGCCCGCTTGGCGACAAGGATGACCGTATCGTTGACCGCTTCTTCCTGGGTGGTGAAAACCTGCGTGGCTTCCGCTTGGGTGGCGCAGGCCCGCAGGATACAGCGACAGGCGACTCACTTGGTGGTCAGGTGCTGTGGACAACATCGGCTGAAATGCGCTTCCCCCTGCCGCTGCCGAATGAACTCGGCTTGCTGGGGCGCACCTTTGTGGATGTGGGCTCACTTTCCGGCATCCCGGACAGCTATTTCGACCAAACGAAATATCCGGGCGCAAAACCGGTGGATGAGGCTGATCCGCGCGTCAGTGTTGGTGTTGGCTTTTCCTGGCGGAGCCCGATTGGCCTGATCAATATTGATTTCGGCAAGGCGGTTGTGAAGAAAGACTACGACAAGACACAGCTTTTCCGCCTTGGCTTTGGCACACGCTTCTAACACGGGATGATTGCCCCATGATCCGCCTTGTCCTTGCCGCTTTGCTTGCTTTCCCGATGGTGGCGGCGGCGCAGAACCAACCCGGCTGGTTCGTGCCGGGCCAACCCCAGGGCCAACAACAGCAAGGGCAGCGCCCTGCACCGCCTGCCCAGCCGCAGCGCCCGCCGCAGCAGGCCCAGGTACCGGCTGCCCTTCCTCCTGGCACGCCACCACCGGCGGCGGTGATTGGCGTGGTGGATGTGCCTGAAATTCAGCGCGTCTCCACCGCCTTCAACCAGGTGCGCCAGGAAATCGAACGCCGTCGCGCCAAGTTGAATGAGGATGTGCAGAACGAGCAACAGCGCTGGCGGGAAGAACAGCAGCGCTTTGGCAATGAACGTGGCGGGCTTTCACCCGAGCAATTGCGCACCCGCGAACGCGCGCTGCAGGATCAGGTCACGGACGGTCAGCGGATCTTCCGCGACCGTGCACGCGATCTGGAACAATTGGCCCAGCAGGCTTTGCGGGAGATTGAACAGGCGCTCGCCATTGTCATCCGCCAAGTGGCGGCCAGCCGCAACATCAATCTGGTGCTGCCAAGGCCGCTGGTGATCTTCAATGAACCGCCCTTTGACATGACGGAAGAAGTGGCCGTGCAGCTCAATCGCATGATCACCAATGTCAATCTGCCGCCGGATCCATCTGCGGCACCGCCGCCGCGCCCAGCGACAACGCCCGCCCCGGCGCCTGCTGCACCAAGGCGGAACTGATCGCCTTGGGTGCTGACAGCCGCTTTTACGCCTCTGCCGGGCCGATCATGCTCGGCATGCTCCGCACCACCATTGGGCTCGCGGCGGCAGGCGATGATGCGCGGCCCTTCGGCGGGGTTGCGCCGCTTGGCTTGGCGGGGCCGGATGATGTGGCCTTCATGGAAGGGCGGAAGAACCTGCCCGCGCTGAAGGCCACCAAGGCTGGCGCGGTGGTGATTGAAGAAGCCTTTGCCGAACATATGCCTGCGGGCTCAGTGCCGCTGGTCGTGGCGTCACCGCAGGCCGAATTCATCAAAATCGCGCGGCTGTTTCATCCGCCAGTAGCGCCCAAGCCCGGCATTCATCCAAGCGCGGTGATCGCCCCCGATGCGTTGATCGGCGCTGGCTGCGAAATCGGGGCCTTTGTCTATGTCGGGGCGGGCGCTGAAATTGGCGCGCATTGCATTCTGGAACACCACTGCTCCGTCGGTGATGGCTGCAAATTGGGTGCGCATGGGCGCATCCATGCCCATGCCAGCATGGCCTATTGCATCGCCGGAGAACGCGTGGTGCTGCATCCCGGCGCGCGCATCGGCAATGAAGGCTTTGGCTTCATCACCACGCCGCAGGGCCAGCATGTCACCATGCCGCAGCTTGGCCGAGTGATTATTGGCGATGGCGCTGAGATCGGCGCCGGTACCTGCATTGATCGCGGTGCGGGTGGCGATACCGTGATCGGCGCCGGGGCGCGGATAGATAATCTGGTGCAGATTGGCCATAACGTGACCATTGGGCGCGGCGCCGTGATTGTGGGTCAGGCGGGTATCGCCGGTTCATCCAGCATTGGCGATTACGCCGTGCTGGCGGGGCAGGCCGGCATTGCCGGGCATGTTTCCATCGGCGCAAAGGCCCGTGTTGGCGCGCAGGCAGGCGTCATGAACGATATTCCTGCCGGCACCGATGTTGTGGGCAGCCCCGCCTGGCCGGCCAAGGAAACCTTGCGCGCCTTTGCGCGTCTCAGGCGCATGGCCTCCGCCAAGACAAATGAAAAGACAGGGTGACGATCATGTCTGAGGAAAACTCCGCCCCCGCTGATATCGGCGTTTTGGACATCGCCAAGATCATGCATGCGATCCCGCATCGCTACCCCTTCCTGCTCGTGGATCGGGTGGTTGATCTGGTGACGAATGAAAGCTGCATAGGCATCAAGAACGTCACGATCAACGAGAATTTCTTCCAGGGCCATTTCCCGACCATGCCGGTGATGCCTGGCGTGCTGATTATTGAATGCATGGCGCAAACCGCGGCTGTTTTGGTGGTGGAAACGCTGGGGCCATCCTGGGCGGGCAAGCTGGTTTATTTCATGACCGTGGATAACGCGAAATTCCGCAAGCCCGTGGTACCTGGCGATCAGATGCGCGTGCATGTCAAAAAGGAACGCCAGCGCGGCAATATCTGGAAATTCTCTGCCGAAGCCAAGGTGGATGGCAAGGTGGTGGCCGAAGCGACCTATGCCGCCATGATCCTGGACCGCTGAGCATGAGCGAAATTCACGCGACCGCCGCAGTTTCGTCCCAGGCGCAGATTGGCGCTGGTTGCAAGATTGGTCCCGGCTGCGTCATCGGCCCCGATGTGGTGCTGGAAGCTGGTGTTGAACTGATTGCCCATGTGATGGTGGATGGCCATACGCGCCTTGGGGCCGGTGTGAAGGTGTTTCCCTTCGCGACCATCGGCATGGCGCCGCAGGATCTGAAATACAAGAATGAACCCACACGTTGCGAAATTGGCGCGCGCACGCAAATCCGCGAACACGCGACCATTCATCGCGGCAGCGTCGGTGGTGATGGCGTCACGCGGGTTGGTGAGGATTGCCTGATCATGGCGGTCGCGCATGTGGCGCATGACTGCCATTTGGCTGATCGTGTCATCCTCGCCAATAACGTCATGCTGGGCGGGCATGTGGAGATCGCCGATACGGTGTTTGTTGGTGGCGGCACGGCCATTCATCAATTCGTGCGCATTGGCCGCCAGGCAGTGCTTGGCGGCATGAGCGGGATTGAGGCGGATGTGATCCCCTACGGATCCGCCATGGGCAATCGCGCAAGGCTGATCGGGCTTAACCTGATCGGGCTGAAGCGGCGCGGTTTTTCGCGCCCGGAAATCCATGCGCTGCGCGCGGCCTTCAAGCTTATCTTCCGCGAACCAGGCGTTTTCAATGACCGGGTGGAGGAAGCCGAACGCCGCTTCGCCGGTGACAAGAATGTGGGCGAAGTGCTGCATTTCATCCGCAATACGTCGCGCCGGGGTCTGTGCAAGGCAGGGCGCGGGGGCGATGATATGGATGATGATACGGAATGAAATTCCGCTGCCCTCCCGCAGTCCCGCGCTGAGGCTGCGCCCATGTCAGCCCCCCTTGGCGTGATTGCGGGCGGCGGTTCGCTGCCGCTTCGGGTGGTGCAGGCGGCATCTGCCCTGGGGCGGCCTGTGCATATCGTGGTGCTGGAAGGCCATGGCGATCCGGCGGCCTATGCCGGGCTGTCCCATGTGACGCTCCGCTGGGGTCTGGCCGCGCAAATGCTGTCCTGGCTGAAGCAGCATGGCGTCAAGGAAGTGGTGCTGGCGGGGAATGTGGCACGGCCTTCGTTGCTGTCACTCCGGCCGGATGCGGCTTCGATGAAATTGCTCGGGCGGATTGGGCGTGCCGCCTTCAATGGCGATGATTCCATCCTGCGCGCGGTGATGAAGGTGCTGGGCGAAGAAGGTTTTGAGGTAGTGGGCGCGCAGGCCTTGCTCGCGGGTTTGCTGCCGGATGCTGCCTTGCTGGCTGGCATGATGCCGGATGATGTGGCGCGCGCCGATATCGCGCGGGGGCTTGCCGTTTGCAACGCGATTGGCGCGGTTGATGTCGGCCAGGCGGTGGTGGTGCAGCAGGGGTTGGTGCTGGGGGTGGAAGCCATTGAAGGCACGGATGCGCTGATCCTGCGCGCCGGTGCGCTGAAGCGTGAAGGCCCCGCGCCCATTCTGGTAAAGGCGCCCAAGCCCGCGCAATCCACGCTGGCCGATCTGCCGACCATCGGCCCGCGCACCGTTGAAAGCGCCCGCGTTGCAGGGCTGCGCGGCTTGGCCTTTCAGGCCAATGGGACCATTCTATTGGAACGCGCCACCACTATCGCGGCGGCCGAGGCTGCGGGCATCTTCCTGCTTGCCTTCAACCCCGCCGAATATAGTCAAGGAGAACCCGCATGACCCAAGGTCGTTTTCTGCATACCATGCTGCGCGTCGGCAATCTGGAACGCAGCGTTGATTTCTACACGCGCCTTCTGGGCATGAAAGAATTGCGCCGGCGCGATGTGCCGGATGGCAAGTATACGCTGGTTTTTGTGGGCTATGCGGGTGAGGAAACCGGCGCTGGCGTGATTGAGCTCACCTATAATTACGGTGTCGAGAAATACGAACTTGGCTCGGCTTTCGGACATTTGGCGGTTGGCGTGCCGAATGTGACCGCGACCTGCGACACGCTCCGCGCTGCCGGGGTGAAGATCACGCGCGAACCGGGGCCGGTGAAATTCGGCACCACCGTGATTGCCTTCATCGAAGACCCGGATGGCTACAAGATTGAGCTGATCGAACGCGCCTGATCAAACAAAAAAACCGCGCGGGGTGCATCCCGCGCGGTTTCTGTTTGGCTATCACGTGTCAGCGATTAATTGATCCGCTCACCATGCAGGGCGACATCAAGCCCTTCGCGTTCCTCTTCCTCGGTCACGCGCAGACCAACGATGACATCGGTGATCTTGAGCAGGATCCAGGTGCCAATGGCAGTAAAGGCCATGGTGGCGGCAACCGCGATCACCTGCTTGATGAATTGTTCCATCCCGCCTGACAGGCCTTCCGGCACTGCCGTGGTGGCGGAAAGCGGACCATAGGCGAGGAAGCCCACCAGCAAGGCACCAACAATGCCGCAAATGCCGTGCACGCCAAAGGCATCCAGGCTGTCATCGTATTTGAGCGCGCGCTTCAGCGCGGTCGCGCCCCAATAACCCGCCACACCGGCAACCAGGCCGATGATCAACGCACTGCCCGGCAGCACGAAGCCCGCCGCGGGGGTAATGGCAACCAAACCCGAAACCGCACCGGAAATCGCACCCAGCACCGAAGGCTTGCCCTTGCCGATCCATTCCGCCGCCAGCCAGGACAGCACCGCCGCCGCCGCCGCGATTTGCGTGACCAGCATCGCCATACCCGCACGACCGCCGGAAGACCCAAGCGCAGAGCCGGCATTGAAGCCGAACCAACCCACCCAAAGCAGCGCGGCACCAATCACCGCAAAGCCCAGATTATAGGGCGAGAGATTGTCCGAACCATACCCAATCCGCTTACCCAGCACGATGGCCGCGACAAGCCCGGCCACACCCGCATTGATGTGCACAACCGTACCACCCGCGAAATCCAGCGCGCCAAGTTCAAAAATCCAGCCATTCGGATGCCAGACCCAATGCGCAATCGGTGAATAAACGAGCAGCGTCCAAAGCCCGACAAAGACCAGCAGCGCAGAAAACTTCATGCGATCCGCAACCGCGCCTGTGATCAGCGCGCCCGTGATGATGGCAAAGGTCATCTGGAAGGTCAGAAAGATCGATTCCGGAATGGTGGTCGCCACCGCCGCATCGCCGGAGCCGAGCGTAAAGGGCTTGTCCCAATTCTCGGCCAGACCGCCCAGGAAGAAGCGAGAGAAATCGCCGATCCAGGCATTGCCCTCACCAAAGGCAAGGCTATAGCCCGCCACCATCCACAAAACAGACACCAGTGCGCAGATGGAAAAGGACTGCATCATGGTGGCCAGCACATTCTTCTTGCGCACCATGCCGGCATAAAACAGCGCAACACCAGGCACTGTCATCATCAGCACCAATGCGGTGCTCACCAGCATCCAGGCGGCATCGCCAGTATCCACCTTGGCTTCATCGCCAGCAAAAGCAGGTGCGGCGGCCAGGCCAAGAAAAGCCGCGGCCATCCCGCAGCGAGCAAGGAACCTCATGGGTTGTCCCTTCTTGTCAAATGTTGCGAAATTCGGGCTCACAGCGCGGATTCATCCGTCTCACCGGTGCGGATGCGCAAAGCGCGTTCCACATCCATGACGAAG
>JBIKWX010000141.1:0-8824 GCA_044356095.1 Roseomonas sp. | reverse complement strand
CGGGCGATGGCGATGGCTGGCTGATCTTGGATGATCTGGTGGATACCGGCACCACAGCACGCGTGGTGCGCGCCCTGCTGCCCAAGGCGCATTTCGCGACCGTTTATGCCAAGCCCGCCGGCAAGCCGATGGTGGATACTTTTATCACCGAAGTGAGCCAGGATACCTGGATCCTGTTCCCCTGGGATACCGAGCCGCAATTCATCGCGCCGATCGCGAAATCGGCGGGGCAATAGGGATCAGACCGGGCGCTGGCTAGCCAGCCAGTACCCGCGCCGCCCGCACCAATCGGGCATTTGGCGCGGGTGGGTCTTCCAAAAGCGCTAGAACGCTCAGGCTGTCACGCTCGGTCAGTGTCACGGGCGCTGTCGCGGCAGTCTCCATTTGCTCTTTCATCATCCAAGTCCTCACCCACCGCCATCCGCACCAGCCTCTTCCCGGCTGGCCAGCACCTTATCCACGCGCCTGCCATCCATATCCACAATTTCAAAGCGCCAGCCGGCCCAGACAATCCGGTCCCCTTCCCGCGGCACACGGCGCAGCAGCGCCAGCATCAGCCCGGCGACCGTGTGATAGGTCCCCGCACCCGGCATTTCCGGCAGGTCAAGCCGCGCGCGCAATTCATCGGAAGGCATGCTGCCATCCAGCAACAATGACCCATCAAACCGCAGCACCGCCGCTTCCGCCGGCATGGGCTCGCTTGGCCCCAATTCGCCGATAATCGCCTCCAGCAGGTCAGACGCGGTCACCATGCCTTCAAAGGACCCGTATTCATCCAGCACCAGCGCCATGCCGAGCGGATCACCACGCAGCCGTTCCAGCGCATCCAGAGCGGTCAGCGTATCGGGCAGCACCATGGGCTGGCGGAGCGCAGCATCAAGCGACATGGGCCCGCCGGCCAAAAGCTGATCCAGCAAATCCTTGGCCGCGACGACGCCCACCACATTATCCACCCGCCCATCCGCCACGATAAAGCGTGTGACATGCGCAGCGCGGAGCCTCTCCGGCAGGTTTTCCAGGGGCTCATTACGGTCAAGCCAGGCGATGTCATTGCGTGGCGTCATCAACGCGCGCACGGGCTTGTCACCAAGCCGCAGCACGCGTTCGATCATGTGGCGTTCTTCGGTCTCAAGCGCGCCGGCCTGGGCGCCTTCCGCCACCACGGCCTTCACTTCTTCTTCCGTCACGGCCTGATCGGAAGCGCGCACCGGGCCAAAGAAGCGTAGCACCAGGGCGGAAGAAGCGCCCAAAAGCCAGACCATGGGTGCGGTGAAGCGTGCGAGCAGCGCCAGCGGCCGCGCGACCAGAATGGCGATTTTCTCGGGCTCGCGCAGCGCCAATTGCTTCGGCACCAACTCGCCCAGGATCAGGCTCAGATAGGTGATCGCCAGCACCACCAGCGCGAAAGACACTTCCTGCACGAAGGGCACGGTGAAGGGCAGCATTTCCAAGCCGGCGGCAACGGTGCCGGCCAGCCGCGCGCCCCCGAAAGCACCCGCGATAATGCCAACCATGGTGATGCCCACCTGCACGGTTGGCAGAAAACGCTGCGGGTCTTCGGCCAAGGCCAGCGCCGTATCCGCGCCGCGCACGCCGCGCTTTTGCATGGCCATAAGGCGGGATCGGCGGGACGACACAATCGCCAATTCCGACATGGCAAAGGCGCCATTCAGCAGAACCAGCAGCAGGATGATCAAAATTTCCAGGGCCGTGCCCATTTTTCATTCCCAAAGGCGGCAAATGCCGTGCGCCTTCTAAAATAGTTTTGCTCCACGTGAAACAATCCCGCCGCATGGCCCGCGCCACGCTTTGTGGCATAAATAGCCCATGACCCAGAATCTGCCCCAGCTTCTGCCCAAGCTTCTGCCGCTGGAAGGTGCCTCCAACCTCCGGGATTTGGGGGGCTGGCGCGGCCATCAGAGCCGGGCCCTGCGCCATGGGGTGCTGTACCGGTCCGATGCGCTGCACCGGCTGACCGATCAGGATTTGCTGACGCTGGAAGCAACGGGGCTCAGTACCCTGTGCGATTTGCGCGGCAGGCATGAAGCCGCCGCCGCCCCTTCCCGCCTGCCGCCAGGGGCAAAGGCCGTGCCGCTGCCGATTGAACCGCGCATCGGCGCCTCGCTCCGCGATCTTCTCGCCAATGGCGCAGCGACGCGGGCCGAGACGACGCGGCTGCTCGGCGTTGCCTATCTGAATTACGCGACCGAGCAATTGCCGGTCTATCGCCGGCTTGTTGATCTGATCCTGGAGGATGACCGCCGGCCGCTACTGTTTCATTGCTCGGCGGGGAAGGACCGGACCGGGCTTGGCGCGGCGCTGATCCTGACCGCGCTTGGCGTCACGCGCGACGATATCCTGGCCGATTATGTCGCCACCGACCGCTTCTGGCGGCGCGATCACCCCCTGCCGGATGACGCGCCAGAGGAAGCGAAGCAGGCGATCCTGGATACCCACCCGGCGCTACTCACCGCCGCTTTGGATGCGGCGGTAGCGCCCTTCGGGTCTGAGAGCGGCTTGCTGGAAGATGGGCTTGGGCTGACCCCGGCGCGGCTCGCGGCCTTTCGGGGGGTATTGCTGGATTAGGCGCGCGCTTATGCGCTGGACAAAGGCCGATTCATCTGGCTAGATAGCCATCTGGCCAGGTGGATCAGCGCATGAATATCCCTCTTTTCGACGCCAAAAACCGGCTAAGCGCCCTTGTTGATCAAGTGGTTCGTGGCCAGGAAATCACCATCACGCGCCGCGGTGTCGCTGTGGCGAAGCTAGTCCCAGTGCTGCCGAGCTTTGATCAGGACAAGGCACGCCAGACTGCCGAGGCGCTGCGCGCCGCCAGCCGAGGGGCGAAGCTTGCCGGCATCCCCATCAAGGATTTGGTGGAAGCGGGCCGCAAGTGAGCTTCGTGCTCGACAATTCCGTGGCACTTGCCTGGTGTTTTGAGGATGAACAGACGCCCGCCATCATGGCGCTGCTGGACCGCGTGGTGGCAACCGGCGCCATGGCGCCGCTGCTTTGGCCGCTGGAAGCGCTGAATGGCTTGCTGGTGGCGGAACGGCGCCGCCGGCTGGATGCAGCAAAGCGCGCGGAACTGGCGGGCCTGCTGCGCGCCCTGCCCATCACGCTTGATGATGAAACCGCCGATAAATCCTGGGAAGATACGCTGCGCCTTGCCGAACGTTTCACGCTTTCGGTCTATGACGCAACCTATCTGGAATTGGCACAGCGCCGGCGCCTGCCATTGGCGTCCATGGACCGCGCCTTGCGCAGCGCCGCTGTTGCGCTTGGCGTGGAAGTACTGCTGGATTAGGCGGTTCCCCTCGGTGCGTTCTGTTGCGCGCATCTTGCATCGCCTGGGCTTGCTTGTCTGCCGCCCGGGATTATGGGCGCAGCGCGTCACCAATCCGCGCCACCACGCCATCCCAATCACCGGCGCGGCTTTGGCGAAACAGGCGCATTTTGGGATACCAGGGCGAATCCTCGCGGTCCAAAAGCCAGCGGAAATCGGGGGCGAAGGGCAGCATCACCCAGGTGGGTTTGCCGAGCGCACCCGCCAAATGCGCAACCGAAGTATCCACCGAAATCACCAGATCAAGGCTCGTGATCAGCGCTGCCGTATCAGCGAAATCGCCAAGCTCCGCGCTCACATCCATAATGCCGGAGGCTTCAAGCGCAGGGCGATCCGCGTCCCGCACTTCCTTTTGCAGCGATACCCACACATCGCCCGGCTGGAACAGCGGCAAAAGCTTCGTGAGCCGAACGGAACGAATGGCGTCGTTGACGTGGATTTGGCTCCCGCTCCACACTAGCCCGATACGGCGCCGACCCTTGGGCAGGCGCTGATCCCAGCGCGCAACATCCTCAGCCGGCGCCTCAAGGTAGCCATTTTCAAAGGCGGGAATGGTTTCAAGCCTGGTGCCGAACGCCAGCGGCAATGTCATCAGCGGGCAATGCAAATCAAAATCATCAGGAGCATCATTCTGCCCGACTACAGCCACACCCGGCGCGAAATCCTTGAACAGCCGAAGAAGCGGGTCTTGCACCGAAAGCGTCACCCGCGCGCCCGCGGCAACAGCCAGCAATGCATAGCGCGCGAAGTGCAGCGTATCGCCAAGCCCCTGTTCCCAATAGACGTAAAGATGCTGATCGGCGATCGGTTCCTTGCCCCACCAAAGCGGCTTTGGATATTTGCGCGCCGCCAAAGTCTTGTGGCGCAGATTGCGATATTCGTAAGCGAGCCAGCCTTCGTCGAACCGGCCGAGCAAGAGCAAGGCCAAAGCGCGGTTCCATAAGGTTTCCCGATCATCTGACTTGAGTTTCAGCGCGGCATCATAAGCAGCCAAGGCCTCTTGCTGCCGCCCCAGATTCCCAAGCGCAAAACCATAGGAATTATACGTCCCGGCATCCTGAGGGGCGAGCGCAAGCGCCTGCTGCGCCGCTAGTAACGCCGCGTCCGGCTGGGCCAGTAGATTAAGCGCGGCAGCGCGCCAGCGATGCGCCTGAACGTCTTCCGCATCAATCCGTATCACTTTATCCAAGGCGGGCATGGCTTCCGCAGCACGGCCAACCGCAAGTAGCGCCTGAGCGTGGGCAGTCAGCGCATTGGTGTTTTCGGGGTTGAGACGCAGCGCCGCCTCGGTCATCGTCAAGGCTTCGGGCCAGCGCTGCAACTCACACAAAACAAGCGCCACATTAACCATATTGCCCGGCGCAGTCGGGTTCAAGCTGAGCGCCTTTTCATAAGAGGCAAGCGCTTCTTCGAGCTTATACTGATCCATCAAGGCATTGCCACGATCAGTATGCGCTGCGGCGAAATCGGGCTGCAATGCGATGGCCCGATCAAAGGCTGCGACGGCATCATCAAGGCGCCGCAGCTTCATCAGGGCGAAGCCACGATTGTGATGGGCATTGGCAGCCTTTGGGTCAATCGCCAATGCGCGGTCCAGGCTGATCAAGCCTTCACTGTATCGGCCAAGCCGGATCAGCGTACTGCCGAGATTGCCATGCGCGGCAGCGCTGCGCGCATTGATTGCCAAGGCGCGACGGATAAGCGTCGCGCCTTCCTCTGGGCGGCCGGCCATGGCGGCGGCGACACCGGCAAGATGCAAGGCGTCAAAATGGCGCGGGTCACGCTTCATGATGGCGCGAAAGCCGGCTTCGGCATCAGCGATATGGCCCTGCTGGAAAAGGGCAATGGCTTCGCTGAGCTGCTGGCTGATGGGGCGGGGCGGGGGCTTCATCTGATGAAGGGACTGCCTTTTCCTTGCCGTGCTGCGGCGATCCGACGCCTCATTCTGGTCGATTCTGGCAGAGCAGGTGTTAACGAAGCAGGGCTGAGATGGCGGGGAAGTGTCATCGCAGCGCCTTGCGCCATCACCCCGCCAAACCACGCCGCGCGAGTGCCGCTTCAAGCGTATTTTCCAAAAGGCAGGCAATCGTCATGGGACCAACGCCGCCCGGCACCGGGGTAATTGCGCCGGCATGGCCGACCGCTTCCTGAAACGCGACATCGCCCACCAGCCGGCCATCGGCCTGGCGGTTGATGCCGACATCAATCACCACGGCGCCAGGGCTGATCCAATCGCCGCGCACCATCTCGGCCCGTCCCGCCGCCGCGATCAGGATTTCCGCCCGGCGGCATTCGCCCGGCAGGTCCCGCGTGCGGGAATGGGCGATGGTCACGGTGCAATCGGCGCCAAGCAGCAATTGCGCCATGGGCCGGCCGACAATCTGCGACCGCCCCAGCACCAGCGCCCGCGCACCTGGCAGCGCAACACCCGCTTCGGCCAGCAAATGCATCACGCCGCGCGGGGTACAGGGCACCAGACCCTTCTGCCCTGCCGCAAGCCGCCCGGCATTCAGCGGGTGAAACCCATCCACATCCTTGGCCGGGTCAACGGCGGCGATGGCGGCCTCGGCGCGGATATGGGCGGGCAGGGGGAGTTGCACCAGTATCCCATCCACCGCCGGGTCGGCATTGAGCCGCGCGATTTCGGCCAGCAGCGCGGCTTCGCTGGTGGCTTCAGGCAGGTGCAGCGTCGCGCTATCAAACCCGGCATCCAGCGCCGCGCGATCCTTGTTGCGGACATAAACGCCGCTGGCCGGGTCTTCACCCACGCGCACGACACGCAACCCTGGCTTGAAGCCAAGCCCCGCGATCCGTGCGCCCAAGCCGGCCCTCAGCCGGGCGCCAAGCGCCTTGCCATCAAGAATGCGCGTGGTCATGCCAGGGCCTTGGGCATCTGCGGTTTGGCATCAGCGGGCATGCGCGGCGCCTCAGCCCACGCCACTGGCCCTTCATCGCACAATGCTACTGCCAAGCAGGCCATATTGGATTTCGGCCAGCAGGATGCGTGCGGCCTGCAATAGCAGAATGAGCACGACGGGGGAGATATCAATGCCCCCCAGATTGGGAATGAAGCGCCTGATCGGGCGGAGCGCCGGTTCCGTCAGGCGATGGAAAAAATCCGCAATCGCCCAGACTGCGCGGTTGCGCGTATCCAGCACATTAAAGGCGATCAGCAGCGAGACAATGGCCCCGATGATGAGCGCCCAGACGAATAGGCTGAGCGCGGTATCAATCAGCCAGAACAACGCGTGCATGTAGCCTCCTGCCCAGGGCCGGCAGCGCATGATTGGGGGCGCCGCCCAGATGAAAGGCTTATATCTGCAAGAAGGGCGCGGGCTGCAAGCCTTTTGGGGCCGGCAAGCGGGCCATACCAGCCAAGCCAGGCAGGGTGGCGGGCTTGCGGCGGGTTTTTGGAGCCCTTTTGATAAGTCTTTGTCCCCCGTCAGCGCCCCTGGCCCCGTGTGAGGGTTAATGGCATCTGAAAGCGGCCAGGCCAGCAAACGCCACTGCGAAACTGGATTGGGGAGCAATTGGAAATCGGGCAAATCCGAATGGGATTACCGTGACCGCCAAAAATCCATTCCATAGCGCGGTTAAATCATGGGTTCCCCAAACGTCTTCGCGGCGGCAAGTGGCCAAGCGAGAGTGCCCCCGCCACGCTTCCTTGTTGCCCAGAACGTTCTGACATGGCTAGAGTTTTGCGGTGTCTTTGTAAGCATGGATTTCCCATGGCCAGGCCATGTTTGCCCCGCAACAGGAATTTGCCGCTTGCAGGACAACCCCGCGCGCAGGGCTTTTGATGGGAGCTGCGTGATGACGGGACGGGAGGAGAGCATGCCTGACAGCACATCAGAGAGGCTTACCCCAAGTGAGGTCTCTGTTCTTCGTCGGCTGCTCGGCATTATGATTCCTGCCGATCCTGACCATGCGCTGCCATGCGCCAATGATCCGCTGATCCTTGAAGATTGCATAACAAGCCTGGGGCGAGATGCGCCCTTCATCCGCAGCATCCTCGCCGAATTGGGGTTGAGTGGGTTTCTCGATCTGCCGCAGGAGCAGGCGGAGTCGAAAGCGATGGCGTTGCTCGGTGAGAGGCGGGCGGAAGTGCTGGCGCTATCCCGCGTGGTGGCCGCGGCCTATTATCGCGATGACCGCGTCATGCTGGCGCATGGGCGCGAACCCCGCCCGCCCTTTCCGAAAGGCCACGCCATCGCGCAAGGCGATTGGGTATTACTCGACGTTGTAAAGCAGAGAAACCCTCTCTGGCGCGATGATCGCGGAGCATAGCGCATGAGCCGACATGACATGGTGGATGTGCTCATCATCGGTGCCGGCGCATCAGGCGCTGCTGTCGCCTGGAGCCTCGCTGATACGCGCATGCGCATCCTTTGCCTGGAGCAGGGTGATTGGGTGAAATCAAGTGAGCTTCCGGCGAATGGCCGTGATTGGGAAGCACGCCGCTATACGGATTTCGACATTCATCCGAACCGTCGGGCGCGGCTGACTGACTACCCGATCAATGAAGACAACTCGGTCATGAAGGTTGCCAATTTCAATGGTGTTGGTGGCGGGACCATTCTCTGGACAGCGCATTTTCCACGCATGCATCCTTCGGATTTTCGTGTGCGTAGTCTGGATGGTGTGGCGGATGATTGGCCGATCAGCTATTGGGATCTTGAGCCGTTTTTTGAACAGAATGATCGCCTTGTCGGTGTTGCGGGACTGCCGGGGGACCCTGGCGTGCCGCCCCGCCATCCGCCCATGCCCCCCCTGCCGCTGGGCCGTACCGGTACGCTCTACGCCAAGACCATGAATGGGCTTGGGTGGCATTGGTGGCCTTCTGATTCCGCCATTGCCTCCACCGATTATGATGGCCGCGCAAAATGCATCAATCTTGGCCATTGCACGCCTGGTTGCGCGCAAGGCGCCAAGGCGAGTGCGGATATCACCTATTGGCCAGCGGCTTTGCGCGCGGGTGTGGAGTTGCGCACGCATTGCCGTGTGCGAGAGATTACCCTGAACGCGCAAGGCATGGCGAATGGCGCCGTCTATTTCGATGCGGAGGGCAGGGAACATTTCCAGCCGGCGGAAGTCGTGATCCTGGCCTGCAATGGCATAGGCACGCCGCGCCTTTTGCTGAATTCGGCATCCGGGCGTTTTCCAAACGGGCTTGCCAATTCCAGTGGGCTCGTGGGGCGGAATCTGATGCTGCATCCCTGGCCGCAAATTCGCGGCCATGTTGATGATGAATTGGATGGCGATCGCGGCCCGATGAATGTCATTTGGAGCAAGGAGTTTTATGAAACCGATCGCTCACGCGGGTTTGTGCGCGGCTATACGATGCAATTCGGTCGAACCACGGGCCTGGTCAATGAAGCCATTACCAGCGCGGCGGTTGGCATCCTGCCCTGGGGGCGAGATCATCACAAAACCTATCGTGGGCTTGTCAATCGCCGGCTGATCATCGGCATTGCGTGT
>JBIKWX010000139.1:0-8887 GCA_044356095.1 Roseomonas sp. | reverse complement strand
ACGGGCATTTCCGCCGGCGCGCTGATTGCGCCCTTTGCCTTTCTGGGGCCTGCCTATGATCCGCAGCTGCGTTCTCTTTTTACCGAAATCACCCAGAATGATGTGGTGCAAATCGGCCAACTTGCGCTGGCGGTACTGTTCCGCGAGGCAGTCGCCGATACCACGCCGCTCGCGCGCCTGATCGAACGCCATGCGGATGAGGCGATGTTGCAGGCCATTGCGGCGGAATATCAGCGCGGGCGGTTATTGCTGATCGGCACCGTCAATCTGGATGTCGGGCGCCCCGCAGTCTGGAATATTGGCGCAATTGCCTCAAGCGGGCATCCGGATGCGCTGATGCTTTTCCGGCGTATTCTTTTGGCTTCTGCCTCCATCCCCGGTGCCTTTCCGCCCGTAATGATTGATGTTGATGTGGCCGGGCAGCGCTTTCAGGAAATGCATGTGGATGGCGGCGCGGCCATGCAAGTTTTCCTTTATCCGGCACGGTTCCGCCCGCGCAATCTGGCAGGGCGCGCCGGGCTGCAGCGTGACACCACCGCCTGGGTCATCCGCAATGGTCGCGTGGATGTGGCCATCACAGACCCACCAGGTGGCATATTCAGCGTTGCGCGCCGGTCAGCACAGACGCTGCTGCATTTCTCCTCCATCAATGATCTGGACCGGATTTACCTGACCACCTATCGCGACCGCATCGGCTTTCGCCTGCAAAGCATCGGACCAGATTTCGATACGCCGCGCCCGCGCTTTTTCGACAATGCCTATATGCGCGCGCTGTTCGCCTATGGCGAGGCGCGTGGCCGTGACATGGCGAGCTGGATGACGGCACCGCCACCGGTTGGCCTGGTTGCTCCGCCGCCGCCTGGGTAGTGAAAGTTTTTACGGCCTGATCAGGCCGTAAAGCGTGGTCGCAACCTCGGTCGCAATCAGCAGCACCACCGCCAATTCCAGCAAGCGGGACCGACGCGTCTCGGCCAAGTCAAGCAGGGTTTCGGAAATCTCGCGGATCATCTCAAGCTTGCCGGCCAGCGCTTCCGTGCGTTCTTCCAATTCCCATTCGGTGGCCAGCGCCGCATGCAACGGCGCCAATTCCGGATGATCCCAAAGCAGATCGGGCTTGGCCGCGGTATCCACCCGCGCGGATGATCGCGCGCGCGCGGCAATCGCCTCCCCAATCAGCGGCACGATCAGGCGCGTTGGCATGCCAAGCCGGCCGCGGCGCAGCCGCTCAAGCGGCGCTTCCAGCCGATCGAGCGTGCGGGCCAGCGTCGCTTCCTGCTCGGTCAATACAGCGCTTTTCGCGAGTGCCTTGGCCACCAGCGCAAGCCGCGCGGGGCTTGCATCGCGGAGCAGAATGCGCCCTGCCTCATCCGCGCCATCCTCGGCAGCGCCGATGATGATGTCGGCCACTTCATGCACGGGGGTATCGAAGGGGCCCTGCAAATGGGGGCGAAGCTCGGCGGCCAAAGCCTTGGTCTGATCAAGGCTTGCGCCAATGGTGACCACTGCGCCCCAACGAAAGGCAAATCCGCGCCCACCGCCAGGCAATTCGCCAAGGCTCAGCACCCCGGGCAATACCGGGCCGCGCCGTTCAAGCGCACGCGACTCCAGCCTTTCGGCCAGCAGCAGCGCATGGACGGGAAGGTTTTTTGGTTCGGTCATGGTCCATATTCTCCTGCCGCAATGCTGCCGCGCCGGCACGCCCGCGCGCCATCCCCCGGACGGCGGGCACAGCGAAGGGACGGGCCGTGCAACCCTGGGCTGGCACACTTGGCTACACATGTTACACAGGCAATAGGCGCGCTTTGGCTTGGTCGCGCCCGGCATTCAGGCAGGCAGGCAAGAATATGAGCGATCTCGATCGGGTTCTGGCGCATATTGACGCCGATATGAACGGCGCCTTGGAACGGCTTTTCACCGTTCTCCGCATCAAATCCATCTCCACCGATCCGGCCTTCGCCAAGGATTGCGCGGCCAATGCCGAATGGCATGCGGCAGATTTGCGCAGCATTGGCTTTGACGCATCCTCCCGGCCCACACCCGGTCATCCCATTGTTGTGGCGCATGACCGCGCGGCGAAGGGCACATCAGCGCTGTTCTACGGGCATTATGATGTGCAGCCGGTTGATCCGCTCGAATTATGGGACCGTGACCCTTTCGATCCGGTGATCGAAGCCCTGCCCGATGGCACCAAGGTTATCCGAGGCCGCGGCAGCGCCGATGACAAGG
The DNA here is from genome assembly GCA_044356095.1 of Roseomonas sp. GTDB lineage: Bacteria > Pseudomonadota > Alphaproteobacteria > Acetobacterales > Acetobacteraceae > Neoroseomonas. The sequence goes on along the minus strand of JBIKWX010000139.1, from coordinate 6,661 downwards.
GTCAGCTCATGGCCTTTGTCGAAGCCTGCCGCGCCTGGAAGGCCGTGACCGGCAAGCTGCCCATCCCCGTTTCCATCCTGCTGGAAGGTGAGGAAGAATCGGGCGGTGCCAATCTGCCAGCTTTCCTTGATGCCAACAGCCAGGAATTGAAGGCTGATATCGGCCTGATTTGCGATACCAATATGTGGGACCCGCAAACACCGGCCATTGTCACCATGCTGCGCGGGCTGTGTGGTGAGGAAGTGATCATCCACGCCGCGGATCGTGATTTGCATTCGGGTTTCTACGGCATGGCGGCGGCCAATCCGAACCGGATTCTGGCGAAGATCCTGGCCGATCTTTACGATGACCAGGGCCGCGTGACGCTGCCCGGCTTTTATGATGGCGTGCCGGAATTGCCCGAAAGCCTGAAGCAGCAATGGGGCACGCTTGGCTTCACGGCCGAGAAATTCCTCGGCGTGATTGGCCTGTCGCAGCCTGCCGGTGAGAAAGGGCGCGATGCGCTGGAAATGGTCTGGTCGCGCCCGACCTGTGAAATCAACGGCATGGGCGGCGGCTATCAAGGCGATGGGTTCAAGACCGTGATCCCCGCGCAGGCCTCGGCCAAGGTTTCCTTCCGCCTGGTGTTTGATCAGGACCCGCATGCGATCCGCAAGGCCTTCCGCGAACATGTGCTGGCCCGCCTGCCATCCGATTGCCGCGCCGAATTCATCGAACATGGCTCGGGCCGCGCCATTCGCTTCCCCGATACCGACCCTGCCTTTGCCAAGGCGCGCGCCGCGCTTTCTGATGAATGGGGCAAGCCGGCAGTGTTTATCGGCTCCGGTGGGTCCATCCCGGTCACGCATATGCTGAAGACCTCGCTTGGCATGGATGTGGTGCTGGCGGGCTTTGGGCTGGAAGATGACCGCATTCATAGCCCGAATGAGAAATACAATCTGGAAAGTTTCCAGAAGGGTATCCGATCCTGGGCACGTATTCTGGAGGCTTTGTCCAAATGAGCGCGACGCAAAACTCTGGCGCACCGGAAGCGCCGAAAACCGCCATGCAGCGTATCCTGGATACGGTGGAACGCGTCGGCAATCGCGTGCCGCATCCGGTGATGATCTTTGTCTATCTGATCATTTTCGTGGTGCTGCTCTCGGCCCTGCTGTCGCTGCTTGGCGCGCAGGTCACCTACCAGGCCTATAACCCCGCCACCGGCAAGATCGAGGAAGCGACAACGGCAGCGCGCAGCCTGCTGACCATTGATGGCATTCGTTTCATGTTCACCGGCGTGGTGCCCAATTTCATGGGCTTCAATGCCGTTGGCGTGATTATCGTTGCCATGGTGGGCGTTGGCGTGGCCGAAGAAGCGGGGTTGGTGAAAGCGCTGATCCGGAAGTTGGTGATTGTGGCGCCGCCCAAGCTGCTCACCTACATCCTTGTCTTTGTCGGCATTGTTTCATCCATTGCGGCGGATGCCGGTTACCTGGTGCTGATCCCGCTGGCGGCGGCAGCCTTTATGTCGGTTGGGCGGCATCCCTTGGCGGGCCTTGCCATGGCGTTTGCCGCGGTCGCTTCCGCCTTCATGGTCAATGTACTGATCGTGCCGGTGGATGGCATTTTGACCGAAATCACCAATGACGCCGCGCGGCTGGTCAACCCGAATGTCTCGATTGATCTTGCCGCGAATGTCTGGTTCTCCATCGCCTCCGTCGCCATGCTGACGGTGCTGATTGGCGTAATTACCGAAAGGGTGATCGAACCGCGCCTTGGCGCCTATAAGGGCGATTACCAGGTGCCCGGTGAGAATGTGCTCTCCGATGAGGAATATAAGGGCCTGCGCGCGGCGCGGAATGCGTTGTTTGGCGTGCTGGCCTTTATCGGCCTGTTGACGCTGCCGCCGGGTGCCCCGCTGCGCAATCCGGAAACCGGCGCCATCATCGGTTCCTCACCCTTCATGGGCAGCCTTATTGTCTCCATTGCGCTGATCTTCCTGGTCTGCGGCATTGCCTATGGTCGCGCGGCCGGCACCATGCGCACAGCGGCTGAGGCGATTGGCGCCATCCAAAAAGCCATTGGCGCGCTGGCGGGTTTGATCCTGCTGCTGCTGATCATCAGCCAATTCATCGCCATTTTCAATTACTCGAACATGGCGACACTCGCCGCCGTATCCATGGCGGATTTCCTGGAAAAGCTGAACCTGCCCACGGTTGCGCTGCTGATAGGCTTTGTCATTGCGGTCTTCGGCATTGACCTGATCATCACCGCGGCGATTGCGAAATGGGCGATTTTCGCGCCGGTTTTCGTGCCGCTGCTGATGCAGCTTGGCGTGGCGCCGGAAGTCGTGCTCGCGGCCTATCGCGTTGGCGATAGCCCGATGAATTCCATCACGCCGCTCAATGCCTATTTTGCGATGATCGTGACCTTTGCGATCAAATATCAGAAGGATGCCGGCGTGGGCACGGTGATCGCGTTGATGCTGCCCTATGTCATCGCCATTTCCGTGGTTTGGACCGCGCTTTTGGCGGCTTGGTATATGCTCGGCCTGCCTTGGGGGCTTTAGCGCATGCATGACATCACCATCATGGCCGCGATCATCCTCGCGGCCATTGTGCTTTTCATCTGGAACCGCATCCCGGTCATTCTGGTGGCCATGGGTGTCGGCATGGCGCTTTACGCGACCGGTTTGGTGACGCTGAACCAGGCGCTATCGGGCTTTGGTGATCCGGCGGTGATGTTCATCGCAACGCTTTTTGTCGTGAGCGCCGCGCTGGACCGCACTGGCGTCACCGCCTGGGCCGGGCAAATGCTGATCCGCGGCGCGGGTGAGGATAGCCGCTCGCGCTTGATGGTGCTGATTGCCCTGCTGGCCGCGATGCTGACCGCGCTGATCAGCCTGAATGGCGCAATCGCAGCGCTTTTGCCGGTGGTGGTGGTGCTGGCGCTTCGGCTCCGACGGCCACCATCGCAATTGCTCATGCCGATGGTTTTCGCCGGGCATGCAGGATCATTGCTTGCCCTGACCGGATCACCGGTGAATGTGCTGGTGAGTGAAGCCGCCTTGGATGCCGGCTACCGCGCCATCGGTTTTTTCGAATTCACCATTATCGGCATTCCGCTGCTGCTGGGTGTCGTTGCCATCACGCTCTTGTTTGGCCAGAAGCTACTGCCCTATCGCGCCGGTGAGACAATGAGTGCGGATTTCAGCCGCCACGCCACAACGCTGGTTGAACAATATCGGCTGAAGGAAGGGCTGTTTCGGATGCGGCTGCGCGCTTCCTCACCGCTTATTGGGCAACCGCTTTCGGCGCTTCAGGAAAATAGCTGGGGCGCGCTGCGGCTTGTTTCGGTGAATGATGGCGAGACGGGCGATAGGCTGCGCCGCCCCGCAATGGCCGAGGGGGATTTTTTGCTCGTCTCCGGTCAGGCTGAGGATGCGGCGCGGCTTGCCACCGAACAGCATTTGGCCTTCCGCCTGGAAAAGAGTGATGAGGATTTGCGCGACAGCCTGTTCAATCGCAGTTCGGGCTTGGCAGAAGTGATGATCCCGCCGCGGTCGGAAATGATCGGGCAGACCGCCTATCAGGGCATGATTACCGAAAGTGGCGATCTGGTGGTGATTGCCATTCAGCGCGGCGGTGTTGATCTGGGCGCTGAGCCAGTGGCATTGCAGGCTGGCGATACAATGCTGCTGCAAGGCACCTGGAAGGCGCTGGATACGCGCCTTGCCGATCCGCAAGTGCTGGTGGTGAATTCGCCGGATACGGTGCGCCGTCAGGCAGTGCCGCTGGGTGCTGGCGCCTGGACCACGCTTGGCGTGCTGGCCGGTATGGTGTTTTTCCTCGCGACCGGGCTTTTGCCGGGGGCGGTGGTCGGCATCGCGGCCTGCTTCATCCTGGTGTTGTCGCGCGTGCTGACCGTGGATCAAAGCTACCGCGCGATTGACTGGACAACGGTAATCCTGGTGGCCGCCATGATGCCGCTTTCCACCGCCATGGTGCAGACGGGCGCCGCGCAATTGATGGCGGATGGCCTGGTTGCCATGGCCGCAGGCGGCAGCCCGACCATTCTGCTCGCAGGGCTTTTTGTGCTGACGGCGGTGCTCGGCCAATTGATCAGCAATACGGCAACGGCGTTGATCCTCATTCCGGTTGGGGTCGCGGCTGCAACCTCCATGGGGATTTCGCCGGCGCCGGTGCTGATGAGCATTGGCGTCGCCGCTGCCGCTGCCTTCCTGACACCAATCGCGACACCGACGAATCTGATGGTGATGCGCCCGGGCGGTTACGTCTTTGGCGATTATTGGAAATTCGGCCTGCCGATGATGATCTGGTTTTTCATCATCAGCGTCTTTGTCGTGCCCCTGATCTGGCGGTTCTGAGCCATGGGCCGCTTTGCGCGCTTATTGCTGGGCAGTGCTGCGCTATGTGCCGCGCTGCCGGCGCTGGCGCAGACGCCAGCGCAGCAACAGGCTGATCCCGCCGGCACCTTCGCCTTCGTGCTGGAAAATGACACCTTCTCCGGCAATGATCGCTATTACACCAATGGCTTTCTTTTTGCCTGGCGTGCGCCTTCCTATGATCCGCCGGCCTGGCTTGCGGGGCTGACGGAAGGGCCGAACCTGTTCTTCCCTGGTGGAGGTGTCACGCGGTGGGGCCTCAGTTTCGGGCAGAAGAAATTCACTCCGGAAGATACGCTGGCAACCAATCCAGACCCGAAGGATCGGCCCTATGCCGCCTGGCTTTATGGTGCGGTGACGCTGCATTCCTATACGCCGCGCGAATTGGGCACGCTGGAATTGCAGCTTGGTGTTGTTGGGCCATCCGCGCTTGGCGAATGGGTGCAGAATACAACGCATGATCTGATGCGCATTGATCGCGCTTATGGTTGGGATTACCAAATTCGCGATGAACCCGGCATTAATCTGGTGACGAACCGGCAGTGGCGCCTGAATGGAGAACCTGATGCCGCAGGCCGCCGATTTGGCTGGGTGCCGAGCCTCGCGGCCAGTCTTGGCAATGTGCATACCTATGCCGCCGGCGGCATGATGCTGCGCTACGGGACGGAACTGGAAGCGGATTTCGGCCCGCCGCGCGTGCGCCCGGTTTCTGCTGGTTCGATCTTCTTTCAACCCACTGGCCGCTTTGGCTGGTATGTGTTTGGCGGTGTTGAAGGCCGTGCGGTGGCGCGGGATATTTCGCTCGATGGCAATACCTGGCGCGATAGCCGCAGCGTGGATCGGGAAGTGCTGGTGGGCGATGCCAGCCTGGGCTTTGCGCTGATTTTCGAAAGCGCGCGCCTGACTGCCACCTATACGATCCGCAGCAAGGAATTCGAAACCCAGCGTGAGGCTTCGCAGTTTGGTTCGATCAGCCTCGCCTTCCGGTTTTAGCGGCTGAGAGATACCCCGCACAGTCGCGCGACACTCCGCCAATGCACGCCGTCCCCGCGAAGCGTCACACTGACGGCGAAAATGTCTTTGAGTAGCGCAAAAATACAGGGGGCATGCAAATGAGATCAAAATGGGCCGGCGCGGCCATGCTCGGTCTGATGGTGGGTGCCTCACCGGCCTTCGCACAACAGCCCAGCATGGAAGAGCTGATGCGGCGCATAGATGCGCTGCAACAGCGCGTGAATGAACTTGAACGCGAACGCCGCCCGCAGCGCCCGGCAGCGGTTGCCGCACCCGTGCCCGCACCGGCACCCGCGCCCGCACGCGCCGCAGCACCGCGCACAGCGCCAGTCGCTGTCGCACCTGCCGCCGCACCCGCGCCACGCTCGCCCGAGACAGTGCGCGCCGAGGTGGATGAGGCGCTGCGCGGTAGCCTCGATGGGCTTGCCATGCGCATTCCGAATACGGATACGACGGTGCGGCTTTACGGCTTTTTGCGGCTGACCGCCTATCAGGATTTCAATGCGCGTAACCCGACAGATGCAGCCTCTGTCCAGGGGATTCCGCTGACGGCCAATAACACGCAGCCCGGCGGCTTTGACGTCACCGCGCGCAGTTCGCGCTTCGGTTTCGATACACGCAGCGACACCGCCTGGGGGCGCCTTGATACCACCATTGAAGGCGATTTCCGCGGCGAGATTTCAGCCGGCGGTGATCTCTCCTTTCGTCTGCGGCAAGCCTTCGCCGAGCTGACCCGCGATGATTGGAGCTACCTGATCGGGCATGCGAATAGCCTTTGGAATGAGGGGATCACCGAAGCGCTGCATGACGCGACCAACCTCAATCAATCCTTCATTCGCCAGGCGCAGCTTCGCGTGACGCATCGCTTTGACAATAATTTGATGCTGCAAGGCTCGATCGAAGCGCCCTATGGCGATATCCTGACGCAAAGCGGCCCGGCCTTTTCGCCCATTCGCTTTGATGGCGGCGCCAGCCCCACCTTTGATAAAATGCCCGATTTTCTGGCGCGCCTGACCTGGCGCGACGGCGCGGAGGAATATGTGCTGCGCGGTCTGGTCCGCCAGCTCACGCTTGAACCGGATGGCACCGCGCTTGGCCCCAAGCCAAGCGAGAGCACCTTCGGCTGGGGCCTCGCTGCCCATACGCGCCTGCCGCTTGGCAAATGGATCGCTGGCCTTGGCCGCGATGAGCTGATGCTGATGGGCTATTATGGTGAGGGCATTGGTCGCTATTTCGCCGGCAATACCTTCGGCCAGGGCGGCA
>JBIKWX010000137.1:0-9007 GCA_044356095.1 Roseomonas sp. | reverse complement strand
AGCAGCGCCTTGGTGGTTGCCGAGAAAAACGAGACCTCGCCCCGCCCGCGAAAGCCAAGCGCATAAATCACCGCATCCTGCCCGGCCAAGGCGCCCGCAATCGCGCCCTGGTCTTGCGGGTTGGCCTGCACCACCGCGACGGATGGCGGCAGGCCATATGGCCCGGCGCCGCGGCTTTGCGCGGTCATGCCATGCCCGCGCGCCACGCCTTGCGCGACAATCTCACGCCCTATGCGGCCCGTGCCACCAAGGACGAGAAGTTTCATCCTCACCCCTTGCGCACAATGCTCGTCCAGCCATGCGGGTCATTGCTGCGTCCATATTGCAGGCCGGTGATAGCATCATAAAGCCGGCGCGTGACATCGCCGATCTCACCACCATTGATCAGCACATCCTCGCCCTTATAGCCAAGGGTTCCAACCGGGGAGACCACCGCCGCCGTCCCCGTGCCCCACATTTCCTTGAGCGTGCCGTCACGGCCTGCCGCCATGACTTCCTCAATCGCGATCTGGCGTTCGGTGACCTTGAGCCCCCAATCGCGCATCAATTGCATGGTGCTCGCGCGGGTTACGCCATCCAGGATGGTGCCCGTCAGCGGCGGCGTGATCACCTCATCCCCAATGCGCAGCATGATGTTCATCGTGCCGACCTCATCGAGGTATTTGCGATTGACGCCATCCAGATAAAGCACCTGCGAATAGCCAGCCTTCGCAGCGTCACGCTGGCCAGCCAGGCTCGCGGCGTAATTGCCGGCGGTCTTGGCTTCCCCGGTACCACCCTTCACGGCGCGAACATGCGTATCTGACGCCAGGATTTTCACCGGCTTCACGCCTTCCTTGTAATAAGTGCCAACGGGCGAGAGGATCAGGAAATACAAATAATTATGCGCCGGATGCACGCCCAGCATCACATCGGTCGCGATAATGGTGGGGCGCAGATAAAGCGCCGTGCCTGGCTTGCGCGGCACCCATTCATGTTCAAGCCCGACCAGCGCATCAAAGCTTTGGCGAATGATATCCACCGGCAATTCCGGCATGCACATAATCTGGCCGGAACGATTGAAACGCTCTGCATGGCGATCGGGGCGGAACAGGCGGATCTGATCATCATCACCACGAAACGCCTTCAGGCCATCGAAAATCGCCTGACCGTAATGCAGGACCGAGGTCGCGGGGTCGAGGCTGAGCGGCCCATAAGGGACGATGCGCGGCGAATGCCAACCCTTATCCTCCTGATAATCCATCAGGAACATGTGATCGGTCAGCACCTTGCCGAAGGCCAATTCATCATCGGCGGGCTTCACCTTGGGGGTGGTGGTGCGGGTGATCGGGAAGGAAGCCATTGCTGCGTATCCTCGGGGTTTTGATTTCTTGCGTGAGATTAGCCTGGGGCGCAAAAAAAGGTAAGTAGTACTTACTTAGATTTTGCGTTTTCTCCGGCCAGCAGGCGGGCAAGGTCCGGTCCCAGCCCGATTTGCGGCGCCTGCGCCACGCGGGCCGGCACCCGGCCGCCCCGGCAGGCCATGACCAGCGCGCAATCCAGGCTATCCAGCACCGGCACCGGCAGCAGGGCCGCGAGCTTCGGCGCCAGGCCCACCAGCCCGGCCCCGCCCAGCACCACCACCCCCGCACCCGCCGCCACGGCCTGCCGTGCTTCTTCGGCGATCAGGCCCAGAGATTTTTCGGGCTCGCGCGCGATCATATCGCCGGTGGGCGGTACGGAGCGCACCTGAACGCGATCCGGCCCATGGCCGCGGATTAGCGCGAATTCTTCGAGCATCGGCACCCAGGCGGCCCCACCCGTCAGCAGCGCAATGCGCGGCGCCTGTTCCAAAGCAAGCGTGATGGAGGCTTCTGCCATGCCAATCACCGGAATGGGGAGCAATTCGCGCGCGGCTTCAATGGCGGGTTCGCCGAAACAGGCGATGATGGCGGCATCAAAACCTTGTGGATTATCCGCGCCGATATGCTCGGCAAGGCCGGAGAGCACAGCGTGGCCGGCGATGGCGACTGCGGCGCGCGTCGCGATATAGCGCGCGCCGAAAGGGGCGGTGGTCGGCACCAGATCGCAGGCGGGCAGGCCAAGCCGGGCCAGAGCCTCCTTGGCGCGGGCGGCGATCAGGGTGGTGATGGCGGGGTCGGTATTGCCGTTCAAAAGCAGGATGCGCATGCCCCGCTTCTGCCGCTTTGACGGCGGGGCTGGCAAGGGTGTGGCGCCATAGGCCCTCACCCTATTGCGCCTTCCCGCGCGGCGCCCCATGGTCAGGCAGTGCTGCCGATAAAAAAGGCAGGGATGAATATCCCTGACCGCCAGACCAAGGCTGGGGGGTGGCACAGGCTTTGCTGCCTCCGGATATTGGCCTCGCATCCGGGTCTCGGCCCTGGGGGCAGGCATGGCGCGTAAATTGAGGCGGCAGTTTCCCCCGAAACTGTGCCAACACGACGAAGGGAGAGTGACACAATGCGATTGAAGAAATTCTTGATGACCGCCTGCCTTGCGGCATTGCCGGTGCTGGGCGCGTCCGTCGCGCAGGCACAGGGTACGCTGCGCATCGGCATGACGGCGGCGGATATTCCGCTGACCAATGGCCAGCCTGACCAGGGTTTTGAAGGCAACCGCTTCACTGGCATTCCGCTGTTTGACAGCCTGACCATGTGGGATTTGTCCGCGGCCGATAAGCCTTCCGTGGTGATCCCGGGGCTTGCGACCGAATGGGCGGTGGATGCCAATGACAAGACGCGCTGGGTGTTTCGCCTGCGTCGTGGCGTGAAATTCCATGACGGGTCGGATTTCAACGCCGATGCCGTGGTCTGGAATGTGCGCAAGATCCTGGATCGCGAAGCGCCGCATTATGATCCGCGTCAGGTCGGTGTGACGGCCACGCGCATGCCAACGCTCCGCCGCGCGGAAAAGATTGATGATTACACCGTGGCGCTGTTCACGGCCGAACCGGACAGCCTGCTGCCGATCAACCTCACCAACCTATTCATGGCGAGCCCTGCGCAGTGGAACAAGATGCGCGCAACCAGCGCGAATGCCGAAGCAGCCTGGCTCGCCTTTGCGCGCGAGCCATCTGGCACCGGTCCCTTCCGCCTGACCCGCTTTGTTGCGCGTGAACGTGTGGAATATGCGCGCAATGATGCTTATTGGACGGATAAGGCCAAGCTTGATCGCGTGATCCTGCTGCCGATTCCAGAAGCCAATGCGCGCACGGCAGCGCTGCTGTCCAATCAGGTGGATTGGATTGAAGCGCCGGCACCCGATGCCATTCCGCAGCTTCGCCAGCGCGGCATGGTCATCACCAGCAATGCGCAGCCGCATGTCTGGCCCTGGCAGCCCTGCTTTACTGAAGGCTCACCCATGGCTGATGTGCGCGTGCGCCGCGCGCTCAATCTTGCCATTGATCGTGAAGGCCTGCGCACACTTCTGGGTGGCATGATGTCCATCCCCGTTGGCACCGTGCCGCGCGGCCATCCCTGGTTCGGCAATCCGAGCTTCAATATCCGCACCGACAAGGCCGAAGCCCGTCGGCTCCTGGCCGAAGCCGGATATGGGCCACAGCGTCCCTTGAATCTGAAGGTGCAGATTTCTGCCTCTGGTTCCGGTCAGATGCAGCCGCTGCCGATGAATGAGTTCCTGCAGCAGGATCTGAAGCAGGTTGGCGTGAATGTCGAATTCGACGTTCTTGAATGGAATGCGTTGTTTGCTTCCTGGCGTCAGGGCTGCCGCGATGCTTCGGCGCGCGGTGCGCATATGACCAACGTGTCCTTTGCCGCCATGGACCCTTTCTTTGCCATGGTGCGCTTCTGGGATTCGAAGATGGCGCCGCCGGTTTCCAACAATTGGGGCTTCTTCAACAATCCGCGTTTTGACGCGATGATTGCGGAAGCGCGCAACTCCTTCGAGCCAGCCGCGCGTGATGCCGCACTCGCCCGCCTGCATGCCGCCGGCGTGGATGAGGCGCTGTTCATCTGGATTGCGCATGACGTGTCCCCGCGTGCCATGAGCCCGCGTGTACGTGGCTATGTGCAGCCGCAGAGCTGGTTTGTGGATCTGCGCCTGCCTTTCATTCAGTAACCCCTGATCGCCGGGCGGCAACGACCGCCCGGCGATTGCCGGAGAGACAATGTTTTTCTACCTGATCCGTCGCATCGCTTATGGCATTCCGATTGCGCTTGCAGTCGGGTTTGTCTGTTTCATGCTGGTGCAGATCGCGCCCGGTGATCCCATCAACGCCATCGTTCCGCCCGATGCGCCGGGCGATGTGGTGGAGCAGGTGCGACGTGATTACGGGCTGGATAAGCCCCTGCCCGTGCAATTCGGGCTTTGGCTGATGAAGGTCGTGCAGGGGGATTTGGGCCGGTCGCTCGCCTCTGGGCGCCCCGTCTGGTCTGATCTTTCAAGCGCCATCGGTAATACGCTGATGCTGGCAATTTGCGCTTCCTTGCTTGGTTTTATCCTGGGCTGTGTCCTGGGTGGGCTTGCAGGCACTTTCCGCGGTTCCTGGCTGGATCGTGCGGCAGTGACCTTGGCGGTCGGTGGCGTTTCCGTGCCGCATTACTGGCTTGGCATGGTGATGGTGGTGATTTTCTCCGTGCAATTGAATTGGCTGCCGGCCATGGGCGCCGGGCCGGGCGGTTCTTCCGATTGGGCATGGGATTGGGAGCATATGAAGCATCTGATCCTGCCGACAGTGACCCTTTCCGTTATTCCCATGGGGATTGTGACGCGCACCGTACGCGGCATTGTGGCCGAGATCATGAATCAGGAATTCGTCACCGCACTGCGCGGCAAGGGGCTCACGCGCGGTGGTGTGTTTCTGCATGTGGTGAAGAATGCCGCGCCGACCGCGCTGGCGGTGATGGGCTTGCAGCTTGGCTATCTGATGGGTGGTTCGATTTTAGTGGAGACCGTGTTTTCCTGGCCCGGCACGGGCTTGTTGCTGAACAACGCCATCTTCCAGCGCGATTTGCCGGTGCTGCAAGGCACTATTCTGGTGCTGGCCATGTTCTTCGTCGTGCTCAATCTTTTGGTGGATCTGATGCAAACCGCGCTCGATCCGCGCATCAAGCGGGGTTGAGGCAATGTCGAACACTGCATCCACCCCATCTGCAGCGGAAGCCGAACTCGCCGTTCAGGCACGGCAGGCGCCAGAGCGTTCCACGGGCTATTGGGCCGGTGTTTGGAAGCGCGTGCGGCGTGATCCGGTGACCATCTTTTGTGCTGCGGTCCTGCTGTTGATGCTGCTCGCGATTGTGTTCGCGCCACTGATTGCGCCGCATGACCCTTATCAGGGCAGCATGATCCGCCGCCTCAGGCCCATCGGCACGCCGAATTACATCCTGGGCACGGATGAACTCGGGCGCGATATGCTGACACGCCTGCTTTATGGCGGCAGGCTTTCCTGGTTCATGGGCATCACCCCGGTGGCGCTTGCTTTCGTGATCGGTACGGTGCTTGGCGTGCTGGCGGGTTATGTTGGCGGCAAGACCAATATGGCGATCATGCGGGTGACGGATGTGTTCTACGCCTTCCCATCTGTGCTGCTGGCGGTGGCGATTTCGGGCGCGCTTGGCGCGGGCATCATGAATGCCATCCTTGCGCTGACGCTGGTGTTCATCCCGCCCATTATCCGGGTGGCGGAAACCGTCACCACGGGCGTGCGCAATTTGGATTTCGTGGACGCGGCGCGCGCCTCGGGGGCCAATGGCTTCACCATTGTGCGTGTGCATGTGTTGGGCAATGTGCTGGGGCCGATCTTTGTCTACGCCACATCGCTGATCAGCGTTTCGATGATTTTGGCTTCCGGCCTTTCCTTCCTGGGTCTTGGCACCAAGCCGCCAGAACCCGAATGGGGGCTGATGCTGAATACGCTCCGCACCGCGATTTATGTGCAGCCTTGGATCGCGGTGTTGCCTGGGGTGTGCATTTTCGTCACCTCCATCTGCTTCAACCTGGTGAGTGATGGGCTGAGGCAGGCGATGGATGTGAAAGGGTGAGATTACCTAATGCCGAGGCGGTGAAGCTCTGGGCCCAGCCGCCCGGTGATGAAAAAGAAAAACATGCGAAAATCCGCGATCAGCGACCAAAGCGGATGGCGAAAGGTGGCGGGACGGTTTTTCTCGACAAAGTAATGCCCGATCCAGGCGGGGCCATAGCCGCAAATCAGCGCCACCAGCAGAAGCCAGTAATTGCCTGAAATGAGCGCGACAAAAGTCAGCAAAAGCCCCGCACCCGTGCCAGCGAAGTGCAGCGCGCGCGTCACGGGCTTGGCGTGCTCCCGCAAATAATAGGGCCAGAATTCCGCGAAGCTTTTGAAGCCCTCGCTCATCCCGCTGCCGCCTTGGTATCCACCTCCGGCGGCACCAGCGCTTTTTCCAGCGCGGCGCGCAGCCCAGTCAGCTTGCGTTCATTTTCAACCTTCAGGCCGAAAACATCCTTCACGTAAAACACGTCAATCGCGCGCACGCCATAGGTGGTGATGTGGGCTGAGGCGATCTGCATGCCTTGATCGCTCATTGCTGCGGTCACGTCATGCAATAGCCCCGGGCGGTCGCGTCCATTCACCTCAATGACGGTGTGCGTATTGGAAGCGTGATTATCGATCACGACGCGCGGCGGCACCGTCACGGCGCGCAACCGCGCGGGTTCGCGCTTCAGCTTGCGGATTTCATCGCGCAGCCTGAGGCGGCCAGAAAGCGCCTGTTCCACCAGCACGGAAAGCCGCGCCAGACGATGCGGCGCATCCAGCGCGCCACCCTGATAATCCTGCACCCAGAAGGTATCGAGTGCCATGCCATCCGTCATGGTATGGATGCGCGCATCAACAATGCTCGCCCCCGCCACCGCCAAGGCGCCGGCGATTTTGCTGAAAAGGCCGGGATGGTCAGTGCAATAAACCGTCACTTCCGTGACCGCACGGTTTTCCAAGACCCGTGTTTGCACCGTGAGTGGCGCCTTGGTGGCGCGCGCTTCCTCGATCATCGCCGCATGGCGCGCATGGGTCTCAGGATCAAAGGAAAGCCAATAGCCGGGATAACCAAGGCCAAGGTAGTGATCCACCGCCGCACGCGAATGCCCGGCCAGAAGCTTGGCCGCCGCATCCTTGGCGCGGGCCACGCGCACATCGCGTTCTGGCACGGAAAGACCCCCGGCCAGCACTTCCGCGACGCGCCAATAAAGTTCGCGTAGCAGCGTTGCTTTCCAGCCATTCCAGACCTTGGCGCTGACCGCGCGCATATCGGCAACCGTTAGCACCAAGAGCAGCCTGAGGCGTTCCGGGCTTTGCACAATCTCGGCAATATCCAGAATCGTCTTGGGGTCTTCGATATCGCGACGGAAGGCGGTTTCGCTGATCAGCAAATGATGCAGCACCAGCCAGGAAACCGTCTCAGTCTCCTCAGGTGTCAGACCAAGGGCCGGGCAGACATGCAGCGCCAATTCCGCACCCAATTCGGAATGATCACCGCCGCGCCCCTTCGCCGCATCATGCAACAGCATCGCGACATAAAGCGCGCGGCGAGATTGCACCTGACCGATCAGTTCACTGGCAACCGGGGCGATTTCCGTGAGCTCGCCCCGTTCCATCGCGCCGAGCACGCCAATGGCTTCGATGGTATGCTCATCCACCGTGAACACGTGATAGGTATCGAATTGCATCAGCCCGACAATACGCTGCCAATCGGGCAAAAGTGCCGCGATCAACCCGGCTTCGTTCAACATGCGCAGCCAAATATGCGGGTCCCTGCCCGAGAGGATATCAAGAAATTCCGCACTCGCTGCCGGATCGCCACGCAGCCGCGCGAGTTGCCGCGCATGGCGAATAATGGCACGGAAGGCGAGCGGGTGGATATCCAATCCCCTATCCCGAGCAAGCCGGAAGATACGCAGCATCAGCACCGGTTCAACCGTGAAATCAAACCCCGGTGCGGCGATAATCTTGCCATCGGCCAGGCCAAAGCCCGCTTCAGTCAAAGCCTTGTCTGGTGCGGGCATGACGGCAGGGCGGCCAAGCGCGGCGCGCATGATGGCCGGTTCCAGAATGCGCGTGAAACGCGCCACATCGCGCACGGTCAGGAAGAAATGCTTCATGAAGCGTTCAACGCCATCCTGAAGCCCGCGCCGCGTATAGCCCATGCGCGCGCCTACAACTGGCTGCAAATCAAATGTCAGGCGTTCTTCCGCGCGGCCCGTGACCAGGTGCAAATGAAAGCGCACTGTCCACAGGAAATCCCAGGCGCGCCGAATGGCACGCGCTTCATTCGCCGTCAGCAAACCGCCGCCTGGGCTATCCGGCCCGACCAGTTCCGGCATGCGCTGCACATTGAAAGCATAACGCGCCAGCCAATACAGCGTTTGCAGATCACGCAGCGCCCCGCGCCCTTCCTTCACATGCGGCTCAACCACATAGGGGCTATCGCCATAGCGGCGATGGCGCTTCTGTCGTTCAGCCAGCTTCGCTTCCAGAAAGGGCTTGAGCCCAGT
Source organism: Roseomonas sp. (assembly GCA_044356095.1). Lineage (GTDB taxonomy): Bacteria > Pseudomonadota > Alphaproteobacteria > Acetobacterales > Acetobacteraceae > Neoroseomonas. Next base: position 523 of record JBIKWX010000137.1, on the reverse strand, counting down.
GCGCGCACGCGCCGTGCGAAACGCCTCATCAAAGCGGGCGAAAATCGCCGGATCGCCGGCGACCAGCCGCGCATCCAAAAGCGCGGTCATCACCGTCGCGTCGCGTTTCGCTTCCTGCAAGCATTCGCTGCGGGACCGCGTCGCATGCCCAACCTTCAGCCCAAGATCCCAAAGCAGATAGAGCATAAACTCCACTGCCTTCCTGCCGCGCGCGCCCATGCTGTTATCGGTCAGGAACAAAAGATCAATATCGGAAAAGGGTGCGAGCACACCGCGGCCATAACCGCCAGTTGCCACCAAGGCATGGGATTTCTCGCCACGATCGGGCGGGTGCAGCGCTTCGGTGTAGCGATGAATGCCAACCATCAGCGTATCAGTGAGCGCTGCCAACCAGCGCGCAGCCGCCAGGCCCGATAATTCGCGCGCTTCAAAGGCTTCCTGCACGCGCGCCTGAATGCGCCCCAAATGTCGGCGAAGCAGCGCCAGCGCTGCATCGCGCGGAATGGGCTGCCCTTCCGGCAGT
>JBIKWX010000135.1:0-9050 GCA_044356095.1 Roseomonas sp. | reverse complement strand
CGTCTCGCCGCAAGGCGCCGGCCCCCTTTGCCCAGGTGGCGGAATTGGTAGACGCGCAGGTTTCAGGTACCTGTGGCCGCAAGGCTGTGAAGGTTCGAGTCCTTTCCTGGGCACCAGTTTTTCTCTTGCTCAAGCGGCGCGACCAATGGGTTCCACCTTATTCTCCCATGCCGGCGTGACCATCCGGCTTCATCGCAATGACCTGCCGGATGGCCTGGATTTGGGCCGTGTGGTCGCGATTGATACGGAAACCATGGGCCTGAACCCGCATCGGGACAGGCTTTGCCTGGTGCAGTTATCATCGGGCGATGGGTCCGCGCATCTGGTGCAGATTGCGCCGGCTTCGCTTGGTGGGCGTGGGGCGGATGCGCCCAATCTCAAGAAATTGCTGGCTGATCCTGCGGTGGTGAAGCTGTTTCACTTCGCGCGGTTTGATGTTGCGGTGCTCTATTATGCGCTTGGTGTCATCACCGCGCCGGTAATTTGCACCAAAATCGCCGCCAAGCTGGTGCGGACTTTTACCGATAGGCATGGGCTCAAGGATTTGTGCCGGGAATTGCTGGGGGTGGAAATTTCCAAGCAGCAGCAGACATCCGATTGGGGTGCGGCGGAACTCACCACGGAACAAATGGCCTATGCCGCTTCTGATGTGCTGCATTTGCATGCGCTCTGGGCCAAGCTGGAAGGCTTGTTGAAGCGCGAAGGCCGGCTGGATTTGGCTGAGGCTTGTTTCCGCTTCCTGCCGGCGCGCGGGCGGCTTGATCTGCTGGGTTATGAGGACCCGGATATTTTCCATCACTAATCGGCGCGCTACCGCCGCTGGCATTTTTTTTGCAGGGCCAGCGCCGGAATTTATTGACCCTTGAGGGCCCTCGCCTCATACAAGGTGGCGTGAATACTCTCAGCCCCCATCCAGACCTTGCCGAAGGCCGCCGCGTGCTGGCGCTTGAAGCCGATGCGCTGCGCGCGCTTGCCGATGTTTTGGATGATGGTTTTGTGCGCGCGGTTGGTTTGCTCGCAGGGGTTACTGGCCGCGTTGTGGTCTCCGGCATGGGGAAATCGGGCCATGTGGCGCGCAAGATTGCCGCGACCATGGCTTCCACCGGCACGCCCGCGCTGTTTGTGCACCCGGCTGAGGCTTCCCATGGCGATTTAGGGATGATCCTGGCCGGGGATGCGGTGCTGGCCTTGTCCAATTCCGGGGAGACACCGGAATTAGCCGATCTGATCGCGCATTCCCGCCGCTTCAGCCTGCCGCTGATTGGCATTATCGGCCGAGCGGAAAGCACGCTCGCGCGCGCTGCGGATGTGGCGCTGGTTTTGCCAGCAGCGGCTGAGGCCTGCCCGATGGGGCTCGCCCCCACAACCTCCACCACCATGCAAATGGCGTTGGGGGATGCCTTGGCGGTGGCCTTGCTGACACGGCGGGGTTTTACCGCGTCCGATTTTCGCGTGTTCCATCCAGGCGGCAAGCTGGGGGCGCGGCTGTCCCGCGTGCGGGATCTGATGCATGGCGCGGCGGAATTGCCCTTGGCGCCGCCGGATATGCCGATGGAAGCCGCAATTTTGGCCATGACCGCGCGGCGCTTTGGCTGCCTTGGCGTCGTCAGCGCCGATGGCGCGCTGGCCGGCGTGATCACGGATGGCGATTTGCGCCGGTCGCTCGAAGCCTCGGGCGGGGCTGCATTGCTGGCGCGCCCAGCGGGTGAGGTGATGACGCGCAATCCAAGGGCCATCGGCGGCGATATGCTGGCGGCGGAAGCGCTTGGGGTCATGAACAAGCACGCCATCACGGCGCTGTTCGTGGTGGATGAAGCGCGCCGGCCGATCGGCATTTTGCATATCCATGATTTGTTGCGCGCGGGTGTGGCGTGAAGAACCGCGCGCCTGATGCCCAGGGCATGGCGGCCCCACGCGCCCCGCGGCGCATTACGCCGCCTTCGCGCGAACGCTGGTCGCCCTCGGCGGGGCAAATGGCGCGGCGGCGGTTGGTGGTCAGTGCGCTGAAATGGCTGGTGCCAGGTGCGGGTATTGCGCTGCTGCTGATCATCGCGATCTGGCCGGAACTGGAAGGCGCGGAAGAACGCGCGCGCGTTTCCTTCCGCCGTGTCGCGCAAACGGCGCCTGAGGCCGTGCGGATCGTCGCACCGCGTTATCAGGGCGTGGATGAACAGAACCGGCCCTATACAGTCACAGCATCGGTCGCTGTTCAGGGGCAGAATCAGGATATTGTTGATCTTGAAGCACCGCGCGCGGATTTGCTGATGACCGATGGCTGGGTGCTGTTGGAATCGCGCGATGGCCGGCTCGACAAGGCGCGCAACCATCTTGATCTGCGCGGTGAGGTCACGCTCTGGCATGATGGCGGCAATCTGCTGGTGACCGAAGAAGCCGCGATTGAATTGAAGGAAGGTGCGGCTTCCGGCGACAAGCCCGTTGCCGCGCAAGGCCCTTTCGGCACGCTGGTGAGTGAAGGTTTCCGCCTTTATGACAAGGGCGCGGTGGTGGTGTTTACCGGCCAATCGCGCGCCCTGTTGGAAGGCCGGCAATGATCCGCCGCATCGCCTTGGCGTTTTGTATTGTTGCTGGCGTTGCCTCGGCGCAAATGGCCGAGCTTAGCCAGGGCGGCCCCATCGAAGTCACAGCGCGTGATGGCATTGAATGGCGCCAGAATGAACAATTGGTGATCGCGCGCGGTGCGGCGCGGGCGGTGCGCGGCGGTGTCACGATTGATGCTGATTTGCTGCTGGCACGCTATCGCCCGCGTGGCGGCGCACCGGCAGAAGCTCGGCCGCCGAGTGAAGGCCCCGGTGGCGCGAGTGAGATTTGGCGGCTGGAAGCCGAAGGTGCCGTCACGATCACCACGGCGACTGATCGCGCAGAAGGTGATCGCGCGATCTATGATCTCGATCAGGCGGTGATGGTGCTGACCGGGCAAAATCTGCGCCTGACCTCACCCGATAATGTGCTGACCGCGCGTGACAGTGTGGAATATTGGCCGCAAAAGCGGATGGCGGTGGCGCGCGGTGATGCGGTGGTGGTGACCAAGGATGACAAGCGCGTGCGCGCTGATGTGCTGGTGGCGTATTTCAAGGAGGCGCCAACGGAAGCCGCCACAACGCCGCCACAGCCGACGCGTGCGGCGCCCGCGGCTTCGCCTGGTTCCGGCGGCAATCTCGAAAGGGTGGAAGCTTTCGGGCGTATTGAGATCCGCACCCCGACCGAGGTCGTGCGCGGGGATACCGGTGTCTATACGCCGCCCAATGGGCTTGCCCGCCTGCTTGGCAATGTACGGATTGTGCGCGGCGACAATACGCTGACAGGGTGTGAGGCGATTGTGAACATGGATACCGGCATTTCGCGGCTTGTCGCCTGCCCGAATGAAAGGGTGCGCGGCATTATTGTGCCTGGTGAGGGCCAGAACCTTCCTGCACCTGGGGCGCCGATGAGATGAATGACGCACCGCAGATGAAGGTGGTTCCGGGTTCGGGCGGGCTTTACGCCACTGGGCTTGGCAAGCGCTACAAAAAGCGGCCTGTGGTGCGCAATGTGTCGCTGTCATTGCAGCGCGGCGAAGCGGTTGGGCTGCTTGGCCCGAATGGCGCCGGCAAGACAACGACGTTCTATATGATCACCGGTCTGGTGCAGCCCGATGAAGGGCGCGTGATGATGGATGGGCATGATGTCACCATGCTGCCCATGTATCGCCGGGCGCGGCTTGGGCTTGGCTATCTGCCGCAGGAAGCCAGCATCTTTCGTGGCCTGACGGTGGAACAGAATATTCGCGCCGCACTTGAAGTCGTGGAACCGGAAGCGGATCGGCGCGCCGCGATGCTGGATGAATTGCTGGCTGAATTTGGCATCGCGCATTTGCGCCGCGCGCCCGCGCTGGCGCTTTCCGGCGGTGAACGCCGGCGCTGCGAAATCGCCCGCGCGCTCGCCACACATCCTTCCTATATCCTGTTGGATGAACCGCTGGCCGGCATTGACCCCATCGCCGTTGGCGAGATCCGTGATCTGGTCAAGCATTTGAAGGATCGCGGCATTGGCGTGCTGATCACCGACCATAATGTGCGCGAAACGCTGGAAATCATTGACCGCGCCTATATCCTGCATGATGGCAAGGTGCTGATGGAAGGCAACCCGCAGGAAATCGTGGCGAATGAGGATGTGCGCCGCGTCTATCTTGGCGAAAAATTCAGCCTCTAGTGTGAAATTGGCGCTGCATGTTCCCCGCCTTCCCCCGCGCCGCTGAAATTGAGCAAGGCTGATGGCGATAGGCCCGCGTCTTGATTTGAGGCAATCGCAGCAGCTGGTGATGACACCGCAGCTGCGCCAGGCGATCAAGCTGCTGCAATCTTCCAATCTTGAAGTCTCGGCCTTTGTCGAGGAAGAACTGGAACGCAACCCGCTTTTGGAACGCGATGAGCGCCCCATCGCCGGGCCGGATGCCGGGCGCAGCACTGATCCCTTGCCGGCAACGCCAGAGCCCGCCGATGCCGCCAGCGCTGCCGCTTCCGATGCGCTGCCTTCCGAAAACGCTGCGCCGCTCGATGCCGAATGGGACAATGTTTACGACAATGGCCTACCGCCGATTGGCCGAGGCGGGCGCAGCGATTTTGAGGATGATCTTTCCGGCATTGACGCCATGGAAGCGCCGGAACGATCCTTGCGCGATCATCTGGCCGAACAGATCAGGCTGAATTTCACAGAGCCTCAGGAACGGCTGATCGCCGGCAATCTTCTGGCGCTGGTGGATCAGGCCGGGCGCTTGCATGTACGCGCGCAAGTCATTGCCGATGCGCTCGGTTGTGAGGAAGCGCTGGTGGAACGCGTACGCCTTGCCATGGCGCGTTTCGACCCTGTCGGCATGTTCTGCCATGATCTGGCGGAATGCCTCGCGGTGCAATTGCAGGATCGCAATCGCTATGACCCGGCCATGGCGGCGCTGCTCGCCAATCTGGAATTGCTCGCCAAGCGCGATTTGAAGGGCTTGCAGCAAATCTGCGGCGTGGATGCGGAAGACATGGCGGAAATGGTCGCGGAACTGCGGCGGCTGGACCCCAAGCCAGGCGCTTCCTTTGATGCGCCGCCAGCGCCGACACTTGTGCCTGATGTGCTGATGCGCCGCGGACCTAATGATGATTGGATTGTGGAACTCAATCTGGAAACCTTGCCGCGCGTTTTGGTGAATAGGGGTTTCTTTGCCTCGGCCAATGTCAGCGCGCGCGGCAAGGATGACAAGAACTGGATTGCGGAGCGTTTCCAGACCGCGTCATGGTTGGTGAAGTCGCTCGAACAGCGCGCCAATACGATCCTGAAAGTGGCCGCTGAGATAGTACGCCGTCAGGATGGTTTTTTCCGCCATGGTGTTGGGCATCTCCGCCCGCTGATCCTGCGCGATGTGGCGGATGAGGTTTCACTGCATGAAAGCACCGTATCGCGCGTGACATCGAACAAGGCCATCGCCACTCCACGCGGCACTTTTGAGCTTAAGTATTTCTTCACCACTGCCATTTCCGGCACGCGCGGTGGGGAGGCACATAGCGCCGAGGCCGTGCGTTACCGCATCAAGGCCATGGTGGATGCCGAAAGCCCGGATGACATCCTGTCTGATGATACGATTGTGGCCCGGTTGCGTGAAGAAGGCGTGGACATTGCCCGGCGAACTGTGGCCAAATACCGGGACGCGTTGCGCATTCCATCATCCGTGCAGCGCAAACGGGAGAAGGCCGCCTCGGCCTGATCCGGACACAAGGGCGACCCGGCAGGAAGGAAGGGTCGCGCGCCCGGTCGCCAAGGGGCGGCCCCTCCGCTTTGCAAAAGGGAGGGCATAGGCCCATGCATATTACGGTTGCCGGCAAACAGGTTGAAACCGGTGAAGCGCTGAAGACCCATGTGAGCGACGGTCTGGCCGCGATTACGGGCAAGTATTTTGATCACGCGCTTGAAGCCAATGTGACCTTCCACAAGCATCGAAGCCAATTCAGCTGCGACATCAACCTGAAGGCCGGCCGCGGGTTGATGATGCGCGCCGAAGGTGAGGGCGCCGATGCGCATCGCGCTTTTGAGGTCGCGGCGGAGCATCTCGCCAAGCGGCTGCGCCGCTATCGCCGGCGTGTGAATGAGCACGCGCGATCCTTCGCCGCTGAACGCGAAGCCCCGGCGGAAGAAGCGCCGCGCGGCCGCCGCTACGTGATCGAAGCCCCGGCCGATGAGGAAACGCCGGAGCATGGCGACCATGGCGCGATCATTGCCGAAAACCCGACCTATGTCGAAAAACTAAGCGTGGGTGAGGCCGTAATGCGGCTTGATCTGGCCCAGGCCCAGGCGCTGATGTTCCGCAACAAAAAGGGTGGCGGGCTGAACGTGGTCTACCGCCGCGCCGATGGGAATATCGGCTGGATTGATCCGGGGGAGGGGTAGGGCAGCCCCTCTGGAGCCAGATCCCTTAAGCTCGGATTTCGAACCTTAGCCCTACGGCTTTTCGCGCTTGAGTATCGCAAAAGCCGCTGGGCACCCAATGGAAGGCGGCCTAACGCCGTCCCGACCCATAAGGATTGGACTGAGGTGCGCGGTATGGGTTCCCATAGGAATTGGACCCCCCATAGCTAGGAGGGCGATAGGGGTCCACGCTCCCTCTTTGACCAGTATAGGGGTTAACATTAGGCTGGGAAGACCAGTTGTTGTAACGGTTTCCATCCGGCGCAGTCCTATAGTGAGGGGCAACGTATGTGCCGTCGCGCCGCATATAACCTGGCTGAGTAACGGTACCTTGGGCGGATGAATCCAAGGCGAAAAGGAACACGCCCATCAGCGTTAGGAACGCTAATCTCATTTGGGTAAACTCCTTATTGAAGAGTTATTATTATCTTAAAAGTGCGTGAGATTGAAGCAATTACTAGTTGAGTAATACGCAACCATTGGTAGTATTTGAGATTGCGGGTCGTGGCGCAAATTGCCACGGAAGCCTATGGGATCACCATGCCAGACATCAACGAATTCGTACTGTACCTCCTAGCTGCTTCGCTGCTGGCGGTCACGCCCGGCCCGGGGATTTTCTATGTTGCGGCGCGCAGCCTGGCAGGTGGGCGGGCTGAGGGTATTGCCTCCAGCTTTGGCAATGCCCTTGGCGGCCTGGTGCATGTGCTGGCCGGGGCGCTTGGCGTTTCCGCCCTTGTGCTGGCGAGTGCGGAGCTGTTCACCGCGCTGAAATGGCTTGGCGCGGCCTATCTGGTATGGCTTGGGGTGCGGACCATCATCGCCGCGCGGCGTGATGCGGTGCAGGCTTTGGCCGGTGCCGATCCGGCCCCAGCCATGGGTGCGGCGCGGGCCTTCCGGGAAGGTGTGGTAGTGGAGGCGCTGAACCCGAAAACCGCCGCCTTTTTCCTGGCCTTCATTCCGCAGTTTCTGGACCCCAGCGCGGGCGCCGTGGCGCTGCCTTTCATTCTGTTGGGCTCGATTTCTGTCGTGTTGAATACGCTGGCGGATATTGTGGTGGCGATTGGCGCCAGCCGTATCCGCGAAGGTGCGGCGACGCGACCCGCCTTCATTCGCCGGCTGCGCGAAATCTCTGGCGCGTCAATGATTGCCTTGGGGGCCGGCTTGGCGCTGGCCAAGCGGCAGTAAATTTGTTGGGCGGCGCGCCGGAAACCCGCGCGCCGCCCAATCCTGTTACGCGCTTTCGTAAAGCCGCGTCAGGCTGAATTCGCGGTGGCCGAGCAATTCAGCCGCGGTCAATTCGCCATCAGCGGTGCGGATGATGCAATCAAGCAAAGCTTCACCGGCATCATCCATATTCATCTGCCGCTGCAAGAGCCCCGTTACGTCCACATCAATATGTTCAGACATGGTGCGCTGGGTACGCGGATTGGCGGTGAGTTTGATCACCGGCAGGATTGGATTGCCGATGACATTGCCCTGCCCGGTCGGGAAGGTATGCACGGCAAAGCCCGAAGCGGCGCAAAGGGTCACCATCTCGGCCGCGGCGGAGCTTGAATCCATGAACCAAAGGCCGGAATGCGTCGGCGCCTCCGCCTTGTCCAACACGCCATCCACCAGGCACTTCTTCCCGATCTTTTGGATATTGCCGAGTGCCTTTTCCTCGATGGTGGTGAGACCGCCTTCGATATTGCCCTTAGTGGGCTGGCTTTCGGAAAGATCGTTGGTCTTATTCGTTTCCACCACGCGCTGGTAGCGGTCAAACATCGCCTGGAATTGAGCGCGGATTTCCGGCGTGCGGCAACGTTCTGCGACCAGATGCTCACCGCCCGTGAGTTCGGTAGTTTCACCGAAAACGAGCGTATTGCCATTTTCCCAGAGCTTGTCGAAGGAATTGCCGACGGTCGGGCAGGAAGCGAGGCCCGATGTGGTATCACTTTCACCGCATTTGGTGGAAACCCACAGCTCCTGGATGGAGGCACGGGATTTCTTCAGGCGCGATGCGTGCTTCACCATGCGATAGGCCGCGCGGGACGCATTGGCGATGGTGTTGATATCGCCATTCTGTTCAATGGCGAAGCCTTCCACCGGCTTGCCGGATTTGGCGATGCCTTCAACAATGCGCCCAGTCCAGCCAGGTTCAATGCCAATCACCACCACGCCGGCGACATTGGGGTTGGTGCCAGTGCCGATCAGCGTGCGGAAATGCAAATCCAGATCGGCGCCGAATTGCAGGCGGCCATAGGCGTGCGGGATCGCGAGCGCGCCCTTGATATTGTTCGCCACCGCTTCGCAGGCAGCGTTGGAAAGATCATCCACCGGCAGGATGATGACGTGGTTGCGCACACCCATGCGGCCATTTTCGCGGCGCCAGCCTTCAAAGGCAGCGTTTTTCAGATTGATGCCCATGGCGCTTACCACCGCTTCGTTTTGACGTTGTGGACATGCAGGTGCTCGCCAGCGGAGATGTCCTTCACCGCCTTGCCGATATCAATGCCGTATTTGATGATGGTATCGCCGGCAGCGATGGCGCGAATGGCAAGCTTATGCCCGATCGGGATATCCGACTTGGCGTTGAAGGTGATCATCTTGTCCTGATCCATGATCCA
>JBIKWX010000006.1:0-28429 GCA_044356095.1 Roseomonas sp. | reverse complement strand
CAACCTCCGCCGCGCCGGCGATGCGCTTATCCACATCAATCGCAAAGCGCACGCCAAGCGCTTCCGCCACGCGCTGGCCTTCCAGCATCATGGCGCGCGCGACACCGCGCTGGCCCTCATCGGCGGTCAGCACATCAAGGGTCGCGGTGGTGAGCGCCGAGATCGGGTTGAAGGCCATATTGCCCCAAAGCTTCACCCAAAGCTCATCACGAATTTTCGGGCGTACTGGCGCCTTGAAGCCGGCGGCGATCAGCGCCTCGGACAGCGCCTGCGCGCGCGGGCTGCGGCTGCCATCAGGCTCACCCAGGCTGAAACGATCACCATAGCTATGGTCAATCACGCCAGGCGCCGTCACCTCGGCTGCCGGATAGACAATGCAGCCAATGGCGCGGGATGGCGGCAGCAACGCGGAGACCTGACCATCCGGATCGACGCTTTGCACAATGCGCCCTTCATAAGCGCCGCCAATCCCGTGGAAATACCACCAGGGAATGCCATTCACGGCACTGACAATCGCGGTATCGGGACCGAGCAAGGGCTGCATTTGCTTCGCCGCTGAGGGCAGGGAATGCGCCTTCAACGTCACCAGCACATAATCCTGCGGGCCGGCTTCCGCAGCGCTTGCGACACAGCGCGGATGGACGATTTGCTCCGTGCCTTCGCTGATCAGCTTTACGCCGTTCTCCCGCATCGCAGCCAGATGCGGGCCGCGCGCGATGAAGGTGACATCCACCTCACCCTTGGCGGCAAGCTTGGCGCCCATCAGCCCACCAATGGCGCCGGCACCGAAGATGCAGATTTTCATGCGCGTCACGCCGAAAGCCCAAGCTTTTCTGCAAGCCCAATGCGCATCAGCTTGCCCGTCGCACCCTTCGGGATTTCTGGCAGAAACACCACCTTGCGCGGCACCTTGAAATCCGCGAGCTGCTGCGCGGCGAAATCACGCAATTCACGTTCCGTGCAGGCCGCCCCTTCGCGCAGCACCACGGCGGCAGCCACTTCCTCACCGAGTTTCGCATGCGGCATGGCGAAAGTCAGCGCCTGCGCAACTGCCGGATGGGCGGACAGCACACCATCCACTTCAAGCGGGCTCACTTTTTCACCGCCGCGATTGATCAATTCCTTCAAGCGGCCCGTGAGCGTCAGATAACCTTCCGCATCAAAAGCGCCCTGATCGCCGGTGCGGAACCAGCCATTGGTGAAAGCCTTGGCATTGGCGTCCGGATTGGCTTCATAACCCGCGGTCACATTGGGGCCACGGATGACGACTTCGCCAATCTCGCCCTGCTGGAGGATTTTGCCGTCATCATCCATGATCGCAACTTCCGGCCCAGCAGCTTGGCCCACGGAACCAGGCTTGCGCGGCCCGGCCAACGGGTTCGATGCCATCTGATGCGAAGCCTCGGTCATGCCATAGCTTTCCACCAGCGGGCAGCCAAACACCGCTTCCAATTGTTCCATAACTGGCCCTGGCAAAGATGCCGAGGATGAACGAATGAAGCGGAGCTTGGCGCGTTCGATGATCTCAGCATTGCGATCCGCGCGCGTCAGGATGGTTTGGTGCATGGTCGGCACGGCGGTGTACCAGCTTGGCCGTTCCTCATCCAATAGGCGGAAGAAACGCAGCGCATCAAAGCCCGGCGTACAAATCACCGCGCCGCCCGCGCCGAGGGAAGAAAGCACCGCTGCGATCAGCCCATGAATGTGAAACAGCGGCATGATGTTCAAACACGCATCGGCGGGCGAAAGCGAAAGTGTGGCGCCGATATGCCGTGCCGAGGCGCAGATATTCGCCTGAGACAGCGGCACAATCTTGGGCCGCGCCGTGGTGCCCGATGTATGCAGCACAAGCGCGATATCGCCAGCCTCAGCCGCGCCGGGCTGCGCGGCCTGCGCGGGCGCGCCGCCTTCCAGCGTGAAACTGCCGGCGAGGTCACCGGGCACCAATTCCAGCACGGCGACGCCAAGCTTCGCCGCCACATCGCGCGCTTCGGTGGCGACACCCTTTTGCACGACCAGTGCCTTGGCTTTCAGATCGGTCAAATAGAAGTTGAATTCGTCCGCGCGATAGGCCGGGTTGAGCGGCGCGGTGGTGGCACCCGCACCAATCGCGATAAAGGCTGCCGCCATTTCCGGGCCATTCGGCAGCACAATCGCCACACGATCATTGCGGCCAATGCCGATGCTGTTCAGCCGCGCCATGGTGGCAGCGGCCAGGTCACGCAGCCCCGCATAGGAAAGCGCCGGTCGGCCCGGCGCGCGGATGGCCGGCGCGGCAGGCGCGCCGCTGGTTAGAAGGGCATTCAGGGTTGCGTTCACGCGTCTCTCCTCGGCGTTTCCCGAGGCGGTATTATGAACGAAAACGGCGCCTAGTCAGCCCCCAGCGAGCGATAGGCGGTGCCGGCCCGCAAGCTGCACGTAATTCTTCGCGGTGCGATCAAAACCGGCGCGCTGTTCTTCGGTGAGCACGCGCACAAGCTTGGCGGGATTGCCCATCCAAAGCTCCATGGCGCCGATGCGCTTGCCGGGCGGCAGCACGGAACCGGCGGCAATTACGCCGCCTTCTTCAATCACCGCGCCATCCAGCACGGTGGCCCCCATGCCGACAAAGGCGCGGTCCATCAGCGTGCAGGCATGCACAATGGCGGCATGGCCCACGGTGACATCATCGCCGATGATGGTGGGTTCGCGCCCGGCATTCACATGCACAATCGTGCCATCCTGGATATTCACGCGCTTGCCGATGGTGATGAAGTTGGAATCACCGCGCAGCACGCAGTGATACCAGATATTGGATTGCTCCCCGATCGTGACATTGCCGATCACGGCGGCAGTCGGCGCGATGAAGACGCTATCATGAATCTTTGGCCAGACGCCTTCAAAGACATAAAGCGGGCCGCGATTGGTGGCTTGCTGCATATCCATGATTCTGCCCCTTACGCCGCCTTCGGCAAATCAGCTGAAACCGGCACGCCCAGCATCAGCCCAAGGTTTTGCACCGCCGCACCGGAAGCGCCCTTGCCGAGGTTGTCATAGCGCGCCACCAGCACGGCCTGGCCGCGCTTTTCATTGCCATAGACACGGATTTCCAGCCCGTTGGTCCCGTTCAGCGCCTGGGGTTCCAGCTTGCCATTCGCTTCCGCCGTCACCACCCGCACCACATCATTGCCGGCATAGCGCTTGATCAACAACGCCTCCAGATCGGCGGGCTTCACATTGCCCTTCAGCAGATCGAGATGCAGCGGAATCGAATCGATCATACCTTGCGCATAATCCGCGACTGAAGGCACGAAGATCGGCCGGCGCGTGAGGCCGGTATATTTCTGCAATTCCGCAACATGCTTGTGTTCCAGCGCCAGCCCGTACAACTCAAAATCCGGCGCGGTGCGGGCTTCATAGGCCGCGATCATGGATTTGCCGCCGCCGGAATAACCCGACACCGCATTCACCGTCACCGGAAAATCCGCCGCCATCACGCCGGCATCAATCAAGGGGCGCAGCATCAGAATGGCGCCGGTTGGGTAGCAGCCAGGGTTCGAGACACACTTCGCCGCCGCAATCGCGCCGGCCTGCTCGGGCGAGAGTTCCGCGAGCCCATAGACCCAATTCGGATCAACCCGATAGGCGGTGGAGGCATCCAGCAGCTTCGGTGCCTCTGCGCCCAGTGAAGCAGCAAGCGCGGCACTTTCCTTCGCTGCATCATCCGGCAGGCACAGGATCACCAGGTCAACACCGGCCATCATTTCACGGCGTGCATTGGCGTCCTTGCGGTGCTCAGCCGCGATGGAGCGCAATTCAACATGCGGATTGGCGGCAATACGGTCGCGGATTTGCAGGCCCGTGGTGCCGGCTTCGCCATCAATGAAAATCTTCGCAGTCTTGGCCATGGTATATCTCCCGTAGAGGCCGCATTGCGGCGCGAATGGTTCAGAAATGCAAGAGGGGCGGACCCTTGCGGACCCGCCCCTTTGATGAAGATTCCAAGACGGAACCGGCGCGCGACGCCGGTCCGCTGGCGTCAGCGCTTGGAGAACTGGAAGGAACGTCGTGCCTTCGGGCGCCCATACTTCTTGCGTTCCACCACGCGCGGGTCGCGCGTCAGGAAGCCCGCCTTTTTCAGGATGGAGCGCAGATCCGGCTCGTAATTGCAGAGCGCGCGGCTGATGCCATGGCGCACCGCACCGGCCTGACCGGACAAGCCGCCACCGACAACCGAGCAGATGACATCGAATTGCTGATAGCGATCCGCCACCAGGAAGGGCTGGGTGATCAGCATGCGCAGCACCGGGCGCGCGAAATACTTCGCCGCCGGATTGTCATTGATGGTGATCTGGCCCTTGCCCGGCTTGATCCAAACGCGGGCAACCGCGTCCTTGCGCCGGCCAGTGGCATAGGAACGGCCCTGCGCATCGCGCTTCGGTTCCCGCTTGATCGCCGCTTCCGCCGCTGCTGCGGGGGTACCGGCCACGATACCCTTGAGGTCCGCGAGGGTCTTGGTTTCGCCGCTCATAGCCTCAGCCCGCCTTCTTCACTGCGAGGGAATTCTTACGGTTCAGCGCCGCCACATCCAGGGCAGCAGGCTGCTGGCCGGCATGCGGGTGTTCAGCCCCGGCATAGACATGCAGGTTGCGCATTTGCGCGCGGCCAAGCGGGCCACGGGTGATCATGCGCTCAACCGCCTTTTCAATCACGCGCTCGGGGAAGCGGCCTTCCATCCGTTCACGGATGGTGCGCCCCTTGATGCCGCCCGGATAGCCCGTGTGCCAGTAGAACACGCTCTGTTCCGCCTTGGCGCCGGTGACGCGCACCTTCTTCGCATTGATGATGACAACATGGTCACCGCAATCCACATGGGGGGTGAATTGCGGCTTGTGCTTGCCGCGAAGGCGATTGGCGACCAGGGTTGCAAGGCGGCCGAGCACGAGCCCATCCGCATCAATCAACACCCAGTTCTTCTTCACCTCCGCCGGCTTCATCGAGCGGGTTTGCGTGGAAATCATGGTGGTTCCGAATAAACCTATGGAAAGGAAGCGGGCTTATCCGGGCAGGGGCGCCAAAAGTCAAGCGCAAAGCGCGATTTTTTCTTGTGGTATCCGGCTACCGCATCCGCAGATGGCCCTACCCTTGCGCGTCCTGGGGTGCTTAATCTGCCAGCCACCGGCAACCCTTTCGGAAGACCCGCCCGCATGAGCGACAAACCCCATGGCCTTGGCCGCAATACCTCCAATTACGGGGATCGCGATTTCGCGCTGTATCTCCGGCGGTCCTTCGCCAAATCCATGGGCTATTCTCAGCGTATGCTGGACAAGCCCGTGGTCGGCATTGCCGATACCGCGAGCGATTACAACAATTGCCACCGCACCGTGCCGGAGCTGATTGAAGCCGTGCGCCGCGGCGTGCTGTCCGAAGGCGCGCTGCCGCTGGGCTTCCCGACCGTCAGCTTGTGCGAGCCATCGCTCAGCCCCTGTTCCATGCATTATCGCAACCTGATGGCGCTGGATACGGAAGCGATGCTCTCCGCCCAGCCGATGGATGCGGCAGTGCTGGTGGGCGGCTGCGACAAGACCGTGCCGGCGCAGCTGATGGCGGCCATTTCAGCCGATATTCCTGCCGTGATGCTCGTCACCGGCCCGATGCTGGCGCAGGCTTTTGAAGGTGAGCGGCTTTCCGCCTGCACCGATTGCCGGCGCTATTGGGCGCGCTACCGCGCGGGCGAAGTGAGTGCGGAGCGGATCGGCGAATTGGAAGGCAAGCTTGCCACCACTGCCGGCACTTGCGGCGTGATGGGCACGGCTTCCACCATGGCCTGCATCGCAGCGACCCTTGGCTTCATGCCGCTTGCCGGGGCGAGTGCGCCTGCCGTGCATGCCGACCGTCTGCGCATCGCCGAAGAAGCCGGCGCGCAGGCCGTGCGGCTGATCAAACACCCGATCCGCCCAAGCCAGATGATGACGCAGGGCAATCTGGACAATGCCGTGCGCGTGTTGCTGGCGCTTGGCGGTTCGACCAATGCCGTGGTGCACCTGGCCGCCATTGCGGGTCGCGCAGGGCTTTCGCTGGATCTCAAGCGGCTTGATGCGCTGTCTGAGGAAACCCCGGTGCTGGTTGATCTGAAGCCGACCGGCGATGGCTATATGGAAGATTTCCACGCCGCCGGCGGCATGGGCGCCTTGCTGTGGGAATTGCGCGATTTGCTTGACCTGACAACGATTGATCTTGATGGCGTGAGCCTGGCTGACCGGATTGGCGATGGCAGCCATTTCGTGGATCGGCGCATCATTCGCGCTTTTGCCGAACCTGTCTCCCCGGTTGGTGGCCTTGTGGCGCTATTTGGTTCCCTGGCGCCCGAGGGCGCGATTTTGAAGCGCAGCGCCGCAACGCCCGCGCTGTTCGAAACCGAAGCCCGCTGCATGGTTTTTGACGGGCTGGAGGATTTGGCAAACCGCATTGACGATCCCGCGCTTGATGTCACCGCCCAGGATATTCTGGTGTTGAAATATGCTGGGCCTCGTTCGCCCTCAGGCATGCCGGAAGCGGGCTATTTGCCGATCCCGAAAAAACTCGCCCGCGCCGGCGTGAAGGACATGGTGCGCATGAGCGATTGCCGCATGTCCGGCACGGCCTTCGGTACGATTGTGCTGCATATCGCCCCGGAAGCGGCGGTGGGTGGGCCGCTTGCGCTGGTGCAAACCGGTGATCGCATCAGGCTTTCGGTGAAGGACCGCAAGCTTGATCTGCTGGTGGCGGAAGATGAAATGGCCCGCCGCCGCGCCGCCTGGCAGCCTGCCCCAGCGCCCAGGCGCGGCTGGGACAAGCTGGTGTATGATCAGGTGACGCAGGCGCCACTCGGCGCTGATCTGGCGTTTCTGCGCGCAGCGCCTTGATTGCGCTGATTGGCGCTTCCGGGCGAAGCGGCGCGGCACTCGCCCGCGCGCTGCTGGCTGAAGGCACGACTTTCACGCCGGTGGTGCGCGATGCGGCGAAATGGGCCGCCCTTGGCCTGCCCCTTGCGCCGCGCATCGCTGACCTGACCGATGCTGCTGCGCTGAGGGCTGCGCTGGAAGGCGCCACGCTTGTCATCAGCACCGCCCATGCGCGCCATGCGCCGGCCATCCTGGCCGCTGCGCCGCAGGATGCGCGTTTTGTGCTGATGGGCTCGACCCGGCGTTATTCACGCTGGGCGGATGCCCATGGCGATGGTGTGCGTGCGGGGGAAGCCGCCTTCCTCGCCAGCGGGCGTGCCGGCGTCATGCTGCACCCAACCATGGTTTATGGCGCAGAGGGCGAGGATAATGTGCAGCGCCTGGCGGCACTTTTGCGCCGCCTGCCTTTTGCGCCCTTGCCGGGGGGTGGGCAGAGCCTGGTGCAGCCGATCCATCAAGGCGATGTCACGCGCGCCTTGCTTGCCGCAGCGCGGCACTCTTGGACAGGGCCAGAGGCGATGGTGATCGCGGGGCCTGAACCCATGCCGTATCGGGATTTCCTGGCCGCTGTGGTGCGCGCTGCGGGGCTTGGTGCGCGCCCGGTGCTGCCGCTACCGCTTGGGCTGTTGCGTGGCTTGGCGTGGTTCACCCGCATCATCCCTGGCCTGCCTTCGATTGGCGCCGATGAAATTCGCCGCTTGACGGAAGACAAGGCTTTCGACATTGCGCCGATGCGGGGTGTTCTTGGCGTCATGCCGATCCCGCTGGAACAGGGGCTGGCGCTGACCTTCGCCTCTGCTCCGAAGACATAAGGAAGGCTTCCCATGCCCATCATCAACCGCATCGCCGAATTCCACCCGGAAATGACCGCCTGGCGGCGGGATTTTCATGAACACCCCGAATTGGGGCTGGAGGAGTTGCGCACTTCCGGCATCATCGCCGAAAAGCTGCGTGAGTTTGGTTGTGATGAGGTGATCACCGGCATCGCCAAGACTGGCGTTGTCGGCGTGATCCGCGGGCGCGTGGATAATGGCCGCGCGATTGGGCTGCGCGCCGATATTGATGCGCTGCCGATCGTGGAAGAAACCGGCCTGCCCTATGCCTCCAAGATTCCGGGCAAGATGCATGCCTGCGGCCATGATGGGCATACCACCATGCTATTGGGGGCGGCGAAGTATCTGGCAGAAACACGCAATTTCGATGGCACTGTTTATGTGATTTTCCAGCCGGCAGAAGAAAACCTGGCGGGCGGCGAATTGATGGTGAAGGAAGGGCTGTTTACGCGTTTCCCGATGGAGCGCGTGTTCGGCATGCATAACTGGCCGGGTGCGCCGGAAGGCACTTTCCTTTGGCGCGAAGGCCCTGTGATGGCGGCGGTCGCCAATCTTGAAGTCAATATCACTGGAAAAGGTGCCCATGGCGCCATGCCGCATAATGGCACGGACCCGATTGTGGTGGCTGCCGCCATTGTGCAGGCCCTGCAATCCATCGTCGCGCGCAATGTGGAACCGGTGGAGGCGGGCGTGATTACCATCGGCCATATCACCGGCGGGCATACCTTCAACGTGATCCCGGAGACTGTGCGCATGCTCGGCACCGCGCGCTGGTTTGCACCAGAAATTGGCGATCTGCTCGAACGCCGTTTCAAGGAAACCGTGACAGGCATTGCCGCCGCCATGGGCGCCACTGCCACCGCGGAATTCGCCCGCGCCTATCCCGCGACGATCAATGAAGTGGAAAGCGTGCATCTGGCCGCCAAGGCCGCGCGGGCCGTGCAGGGCGAAGCGCGCGTGCTGCCCATGCAAAAGCCCACCATGGGCGGTGAGGATTTCGCCTTCATGCTGAATGCCAAGCCCGGCGCCTATCTGATGCTGGGCGGCGGGCGTGGGCCGGATGACGCGCAGGTGCATCATCCGCGCTATGATTTCAACGACAATATCCTGCCCGTCGGCGCTTCCTATTGGGCGACGCTGGCCGAGCAATTACTGCCGCGCGGTTGAAATCACGCGAGCGCGCTTTCCGTCACATCTTCCGCGACCAGCCCGGCAAAACCAGGTGTGCGCTTGATGGCACCGGCGGAGAGCATGCCGCGTTCCAATTGCGCCAAGGCTTCCGGCGGGAAGCGCGGCGTTTCAGTCCAGAGCTTCACTGATTTGTAGCGGGCAATGGCGCGCACCATCAGCGCGTGATCGCCGCCTTCGAAGAAATCTGCGATGCAGGCAACAATTTCCTGCGGCGACGCGGCGCTGAACCAAGTGAGCGTGCGCGCAAGACCGCGCACCATGGCTTCCATCGCGGCGCGCTTGGCGGCAATCACATCAGTGCGCGCGTAAAACGCGGTGTAGGAAGTGGGGCCGCGGCTGGCTTGCGCATACCAGACATGGCCGGTGCCGGCGGCCTCCATTTGGCTCACCAGCGGTTCGAAAAGCTGCGCCACATCCAAACTGCCTGCTGCAACCGCAGCGGCATTGGCGGGCATGGGCTGATCCGCGATGCGCTTGATGACGTTCGGATCAATTCCAGCCGTGCGGATATCATCCTGCAGCGTCCACCATGGCGTTGGCACTTCGCTGACGGTACCAAGCGTCATGCCCGCCAGATCGCGCAGCTTGAAGCCGGGATTGGGCGCAGGCCCGACCAGAAAGAATGGATCACCCATCACCACCGCGCCAAACAACCGCAAAGGACAGGCGGGATCGGCATCATGCGCCAGCAGCAGGCGCATCGGCCCACCCCAGGCGAGGTCTGCCGTGCGATCCAGCACGGAATCCTTCGCAAGCGAAGGCACTGCGCCTGGCAGCAGCGTGACCTCCACGCCTTCTGCCGCGTAATCGCCGCGCGCCAACGCCGCATAGAAAGGCGCGTAAAACAGCGCGCGGAAGGGTTCCTGAACCTTCAGATGATGGGTTGCCATAAGCCTTCAGCCGCGGCCTTCGAAGGGCATCTTGGTCGCCTTGATGGTGAGCGTGAAGATATTCGCCTCCAAAGGCAGATTGGCCATATGCAAAATGGCATTGCCGACATGGGTGGCGTCCATGGTGGGCTCCACCGCCGTGCTGCCATCGGCCTGCTTCACGCCGCGTGTCATGCGCTGCGTCATGGGCGTTGCGGCATTGCCGATATCAATCTGCCCCGCGCAAATATCGTATTTGCGGCCATCGAGCATGAGGGATTTCGTGAGCCCAGTAATGGAATGCTTGGTGGCGGTATAGGGCGCGCTATCCGGGCGCGGCGTATGCGCACTGATCGAACCATTATTGATGATGCGTCCGCCCTGCGGCTTTTGATCCTTCATAATGCGAAACGCAGCCTGGGCGCACAGAAAACAGCCGGTCAGATTCACGCCGACAACCCGCGTCCAATCCGCATAGGTCAAATCCTCGAAGGGCATGCCAGGCACATTGGTGCCGGCGTTGTTGAACAGCATATCAAGCCGGCCGTAGCGCTGCTTGACGGTGGCAAAAAGTGCATCCACCGCGGCAGGGTCTGACACATCGGAAGGCACGCAGAGCGCGCGCGATCCTGCCGCACCCGCCAGGGTGACGGTTTCCTGCAAGGCATCTGCGCGGCGTCCCGCCAACACCACCTGCCAACCACCGCCGAGCAGCGCCAATGCCGCCGCGCGGCCCACGCCGCTGCCAGCCCCGGTGACGACGGCGATCTTGCCTTCTGTGCTCATATCAATCTCTCTCCCGATCAGGTTTCGTGAAGCTTGCAGCGCCGCGCGCCGGCTGGCAATGCGCCCCTGTCAGTAGGTGGCGCGCCCGCCGGAAATGTCGAAAACCGCACCGGTGGAAAAGGAACAGGCCTCGGACGCCAACCAGCAGACCAATTCAGCGATTTCTTCCACCTGCACAAAGCGATCCATCGGAATTTTGGAGCGCATCCAGGCGATTTGCTGCGCGGTCATTTGCTTGAAGATATCGGTCTCGGCCGCTGCCGGTGTCACGCAATTGGCAAGCACCCCAGTGCCGGCCAATTCCTTGCCGAGCGATTTGGTGAGGCCGATCAAACCCGCCTTGGAAGCGCTGTAATGCGACGCATTCGGATTGCCTTCCTTGCCGGCGATGGAGGCGATGTTCACCACCCGCCCATAGCCTGCCGCGCGCATATGCGGCACCACGGCGCGCGAGACGATGAAGGGGGCGATCAAATTCACCTCAATCACGCGGCGCCATTCCGCCACGGGCAATTCCCAGACCGGCGCATTGCCGCCGGTGATGCCGGCATTATTGACCAGAATATCCACCCGCCCATGGGCGGCGAGTGTCGCTTGCGTCGCGGCTTCCACCGCCGCCGCATCGGTCAGGTCCAGGGTATGGGTGCTGACCTTGGCCTGCCCCAAGCGCGTGGCAGCTGCCTTGGCGGCGGCTTCATCCATATCCCAAATGGCGATGGCGGCACCTCGGCTCGCCGCCAGCGCGGCCACCGCGAGGCCAATGCCACGCGCTGCCCCGGTAATCACCGCAACCCGCCCTGCCAGATCAGTCTTTGCCATGTCGCTTCCTCCCTTTGCCGGAGTTTTGACGGGAAAATCACCCCTGGAAAGCCCCAAGGCTTCCCGCGCGCCGAAATGCCTGCCTATAGTCATGCCAGCCGGAGCACGAAGCCGGTAAAAAAACGGGAGAAACGTCATGAATCGTAGGCAATTGCTTGGGGCTACCCTGGCGGCTGCGGGCCTCGCCGCGCCGGCCGTGGCACGGGCGCAGCAGGCCATCACCCTGAATGGCGCGGTGCAGTTCAATGATGAACATGTCTTCACCCGCGCCCTGGTGCGCTTTGAAGAGCTTGTGAAGCGCTATTACACCGCAGGCCCGGTAAATTTTGTGCTGCACAAGAACAGCAGCCTGGGGCTGGAAAAGCAGTATTTCGAATATATGTCGGCGGGGCGTGGCGCGGTGGATTACGGCATTGTCTCGCCCGCGCATATGTCCACCTTCAGCCGCGCCGCTCCCTTTGTGGATGCACCCTTCCTGTTCCGTGATCTGAAGCATTGGAATCAAGTGCTGGACCAGAACCTTTTTGCGCCCGTGGCGGATGAGGTGGAACGCCGCGCCCGCGTGATGCTGATCGGCTATGCCGGCGGTGGCGTGCGCAATATCTTCGCCAATCGTCGCATCACCAATATGGCGGAGCTGCGCGGCCTTAAGGTGCGCGTGCAGGGCGCGCCGATCTGGTCACGTACCTTCCAGGCTGCGGGCATGGCGCCTACCGTGATCGCCTATAATGAAGTCTATAACGGCATCCAGAACAACGTCATTGAAGCCGGTGAGAATGAAGCCGCGGGTGTAGAGGCGATGCGCTTCTTTGAAGTTGCGCCGAACCTGATCATGACCGAACATGCCATCACCATTCGTCCGATCTGTTTTTCGAGCCAAACGCTTTCCCGCCTGCCGCCCGCCTTGCAGGAGGCGATCAAGCGCGCAGGCCGTGAAGCTGGCGCGTTTGGGCGTGAAGCGGAAAGCAGCGAGGATGGGCAGAAGCTGACTGCGCTTGAGGGTGCTGGTCGTCTCCGGCGTATTCCGTTTACTGATCGCGCGGCGTTGAAGCGCGCGGTTGATCCGGTGATGGAAGCCTATGCCAAGGAAGTCGGTGCTGAGAGCATCTTTACCCGCATCAATGCGCTGACGTCGTAATCGTTTTCGCCTTCCAGTGGCGTGATGCTGCTGGAAGGCGATTTCCAAAAAAGAAGCAATTTCAAAAGCCGGGGCAGGGGAGGGGGCATCATGCGCGAGACGGGGTTTCGCCACGCCGTGCAACGAATCGCTGATGTCTATGGCCGGTTTCTATCGCTATTGCTGGCGCTTTGCGTCTTCATCCTGATCTTTCCGGTTGCCTTGCAGGTATTTGCGCGCTTCACCGATTTCCTGCCGCATTATATCTGGACCGAGGAAATGGCGCGCTTCCTGCTGGTTTGGACCGTCATGATTGGTGCCATGGTTGGCTTGAAGGAAGGCATTCATTTCAACGTGGATTTGTGGCCGACGCTGCATGGCAGGGCGCGCGCTGCGCTTGATTTGGTGACCGGTGTTTTCGTGCTGGCCTTCGCCGCCGCCTTTTTATGGTATGGCATTGAATTCGTGGATTTCGCCTGGTTTCGCATCAGCGAATTGGCGGAATTGCCGCTTTGGCTGATCCATCTTGCCTGGCCCATTCTGGGGTTTTCCTGGCTGCTGTTTGGTGGCCTCAAATTCTACGATGATCTGAAAACACTGTTTGGGGGCGAAGCGCCATGATCGGGGGCAATGTTCTGGCGCCGGGGGAAGCGGCCTGGATTCTCTTTGGCGGGTTCTTTGCACTTCTTGCGTTGCGCGTACCCGTGGCGGTGGCACTTGGCATGGCCTGCCTGCCGGTGATGATGATTGAACCGCGCCTGGGTGCGATGACGCTGATGCAGGAAACCTTCAACGCCTATAATTCCTTCATCCTGCTGGCGGTGCCCTTCTTTCTGCTGACGGCCAATCTGATGAATGTTGGCGGCATTACAGACAGGCTGGTGCGGCTATCGCGCGCCTTGGTCGGGCATTTTCCGGGCGGGCTTGCGCAGATCAATGTCGTGCTTTCGATCTTCTTTGCCGGCATCAGCGGCAGCAGCACGGCGGATGCCGCATCGCAATCCAAGATTTTCATCGAAGCGCAGCGGCGCGAAGGCTATGACGACAGTTTCTCGGTCGCCATCACGGCGGTTTCCGCCGTGCTCGCGGTCATTATTCCGCCATCCATTCTGATGATTGTCTGGGGCGGCGTGCTGACGGTTTCAATCGGCGCGCTATTTCTGGCGGGCGTCATTCCCGGCCTGCTGATTGGCCTGGTGCAAATGGCGACCGTGCATGCCTATGCGAAAAGGCGCGGCTATCCCACCTATCCGCGCGCCAACCTGCGCGAATTGGGTTTCGCCACTTGGATTTCGTTGCCGGCGCTGATGACGCCCTTCATCATTATCGGCGGCAAGATTTTCGGCTGGTTCACCGCGACGGAAAGCGCCTGCATCGCCGTGCTTTATGCCGGGGTGCTTTCGCTGGTTGTCTATCGGGAAATGGATTTGAAAGGGCTTTACGGCGCGCTGGGTGAAACCGGCAGGCTCGCGGCAGTGGCGCTGTTTTGTGTTGGCACCGCTTCGGCCTTTGGCTGGTTGCTCGCCTATTACAAAATCCCGGAAGCCATTCTGGCTGGCGTTTCCGCCTGGGGCATGGGCAAGATCGCGACAGGGTTTTTCGTCGCCGGCGTCTTTCTGGTGGTGGGCTGCTTCCTGGATGCCATTCCGGCCATCATCATCGTTGGCGCCATTCTGCAGCCGCTCGCGATGGAAGTCGGCATTCATCCCGTGCATTTCGCCATGATCGGGATTGTGAGCCTGGCTTTCGGGCTGGTGACGCCGCCTTATGGGTTATGTCTGATGATCGCCTGCCATGTGGCGGGCATGAAAATAGGCGATGCGCTGAAGGATACCATTATCATGCTGCTGCCGATGCTGGCGGTGCTTGCCATGGTGATTGTCTGGCCGGATGTGTCCTTGATCCTGCCGAAGCTGATTTCGCCTGAGTTCCTGCAATAGGCCGCGATTATCACCCTGTAATGCGCGCTGCAAAGCCACCCAGAAACACCGCAATCCCAAGATCAAGCGCGACAAACCCCGCCGCGCCAAGGGCGCTCAGCCGCAGCGCATGGCGCGCCACAAACCATTCCAACCATAGCGCAAAAAACAGCGCCAATAACCCACCAAGGTCGAGCAATCCGCCCTTGTCCAACAGCATTCCCGGCAGGCTCAGCACTGCGAGCGCCAGATACTGCACCACAGCAGACCAATTCCAGGCAGCAATGAAACGCGGCCAGGAATCAGCGACGCCAAGCGCCTTGGCCAGATAAAGTGACGCCAGGGCAAACCCAGCCCAGGAAGCGGCGAACAGCAAGAAATCCACGCAAAGCGTTAGCGCCAGATCATCGGGCGTGCCGGTCTGATCCTTGAAGAACAGGAAGATCGGCAGGCAGATCGCCGCCGCGCGAAAGGAATAGGCGGCGACAGGCAGCGTGTTTTCAAAGGCCGCCAGCCCTGCCACACGCCCGCGCGCCAGCATGAAGGCACCCGCGAGCGCCCGCGCCACGCCGCCTTGCGGGGCGCTGCTCAGCCGACCAGCTCCTCAAGCACCATGCGATAGAGCCTCGCAAGGTCATGCAACTCGTCAATCGGCGCGCATTCATCCACCTTATGCATGGTCGCACCAACCGCGCCCAATTCCGCGACGGGGCAATAGCGCGTGATGAAGCGCGCGTCCGAAGTGCCACCACCCGTATCGAGCTTGGCTTGCGTGCCGGTCCCACGTTCAATGGCGCGTTGCAGCCCGGCAACGAATGGCCCCGGTTCGGTCAGGAAGCTTTCGCCGGAAACCGTGACGGTCAGATCATGATTCGGTGCCTCTTCTTCCAGCACGGCGCGAATACGCGCTGTCAGCCCACTGCATTTATGCAGATCATTGAAGCGGATATTCAAAAACGCCTTGGCTACCGCCGGAATGACATTGGAAGCGCTATTGCCGACATCAAAACCCGTTACTTGCAGCGTGCTTGGCTGGAACCAATCACTGCCATTATCCAAGGGCTCAGCCGTCAGGCGATTAAGCGCGCGCATCAGCCGATGGATCGGATTATCCGCGCGCTCCGGATAGGCGGAATGGCCTTGGACGCCATGCACCGTCACATGCGCTGTCATGGAACCGCGCCGGCCGATCTTCAGCGTATCACCAAGCTTCACCTTGGAGGTCGGCTCCCCGACCAGCGCCATATCAGGGATTTGATCATGATCCGCCATCCATTCCAGCACCTTCGCAGTGCCATTGATGGAAGGCCCTTCCTCATCACCCGTGATCAATAGGCTGATGCTGCCCTGATGGTCTGGCCGTAGCGCAAGGAAATCCGTGAGGCCCGCGATGAAGGCGGCGATGCTCCCCTTCATGTCGCAGGCGCCGCGGCCATAGATCACGCCATCGGCAATTTCTGCACCGAAAGGATCATGCTTCCAGCCGGCGCGGTCCCCGACCGGCACCACATCCGTATGCCCCGCATAGCAGAAATGCGGCCCATGCTGGCCGCGCCGGGCGAAAAGATTATCAACCTCGGCGAATTTCAGCCGCGTGCAGGTGAAGCCGAGCGGTATCAGCGCCGCTTCCAGCACGCCAAGCGCGCCACTTTCTTCCGGGGTGACGGAAGGGCAGCGGATCAGCGCCTGCAGCAGGGGGACCGGATCAGTCACGCAGCAATTCGTTGATCGCGGTTTTCGCCCGGGTTTGCGCATCCACGCGCTTCACAATCACCGCGCAATAAAGCGAAGGCCCCGGCGAGCCATCCGGCAGTGGCTTGCCCGGCAAGGAACCCGGCACCACGACCGAATAGGAAGGCACGCGGCCCATGAAAATCTCGCCGGTGGTGCGGTCCACGATCTTGGTGGTGGCGCTGATGAAAACACCCATGGAAAGCACGCATCCGCGTTCCACGATCACGCCTTCCACCACTTCAGACCGCGCACCGATGAAGCAATCATCTTCAATCACGACAGGGTTCGCTTGCAGCGGTTCCAAGACGCCGCCAATGCCAACGCCGCCCGAAAGATGCACATTCTTGCCAATTTGCGCGCAGGAACCGACAGTGGCCCAGGTATCCACCATGGTGTTTTCCTCAACGCGGGCACCGAGGTTCACGAAGGACGGCATCAGCACGACATTGCGCGCGATATAGGCGGAACGGCGCACCACCGCGCCCGGCACCACGCGGAAGCCCGCTTCGCGGAAGCGATTTTCACCCCAGCCTTCGAATTTCAGCGGCACCTTGTCATAGGCGCCGGTCGAAATATCCATCGGCGCCGAATCGGCCAGCCGGAAGGACATCAGCACCGCTTGCTTCAACCATTGATTGACCTTCCAGCCACCATTCCCATCGGGCTCGGCAACACGCGCCTGGCCGGAATCGAGCATCTCCAGCGCTTCTTCAACCGATGCGCGATCAGCGCCGGTGGTGGCAGGGGAAAGCTGGTCGCGGCGGGCCCAGAGCGCTTCGATGCGGGCTTGAAGGGCAATCATGTTCATGGGGCGGTTTCCTCCGGCAAAGCGGCCTTTCCTTGCGGCGGGGCGGGGGCGCTGTCAACGCTTCCTGGTAACCAAAGATTAGGCAGCCATGGTGAATATGCTGCCATGCCTTCCATTCGCGAAACCCGAAGGGCTGCCCGCCCCTCATCTTCCGAAGCCATCTGGACCGCAGCATGAGCGGCACGGTCGAAAACCTGCTGCGCCTGGCGCGGGAGAGTGATGCCGGCACGCGGGCGATGCTGGCGCGCAACGCTACCACGCCGCATGAGGTGCTGGCCTTTCTCTCCAAGGATGAGGAACCGCGTGTCCGGGCGAGCGTGATTGCAAATTCTCGCGCGCCTTTTTCGGTTTTGCAGACCCTGACGGAAGATGAAAATGCTGCTGTCCGCGAAGCGCTGGCGCGGCGTGTTGCGGATATATTGCCCTCACTCACCACATCCAGCCATGACCGCCTGGCGCAGGTGGTGCTGCCGATTTTGCTGCGACTGACCGAAGATGTTGTCGGGCAAATTCGCTTCATCATCGCAGATGCCGCCAAGCATCTTTCGACAGTGCCGCATGACGCCGTGCTGCGCCTGGCCATGGATACGGAAACCCGTGTCGCGGAGCCTGTCATCCGCCTTTCGCCCGTTTTGACCGAGGAAGATTTATTGGCGCTGGTGGCAACCCCGCCTACCACGGCAACCTTGCAGGCAGTCGCCCGCCGCAATGGCATTGGGGAGGCTGTGACAGATGCGTTGATCGCCCAGGGTGATCGGCTCGCGATCGGGCTGATGCTGGAAAATGCCAGTGCCAAGATTCGCGCCGCCAGCATGGAAGATGTGCTGAACCGGGCGCGCTTCAATCCGGAATGGTTCCCAAGCCTGATGGCGCGGCCTGCGCTTACCCCCGATACGGCTATTCGGCTGGCCGGCGTGGTGGCCGATTCGTTGCTGCGCCCCCTGATGCAGCGTCAGGATGTGGACCCTGCGCTGCTGTTTCGCATTCGCCAATGTGTGGCAGATCGCCTGGGCTTGCCGCAGCCCAATCTGCCCGGCGGCATGAGTAGCCGGCAAGTTGACCCTGTCAGCAAGGGATTTCCGGCAAAATCCATGGTCTGGCGCACGGATAATAGCGGGCCGCGTTTCTAGGCTTTACGCGGCGCGGCCCATCACGGGCGGATCAGCGTGCCCGCGCCACCATCGGTGAACAATTCGCGCAGCACGGCATGCGGCACGCGGCCATCCAGGATCACCGCGCCCTTCACGCCCTTCTCAACCGCATAGATGCAGGTTTCAACCTTCGGGATCATGCCGCCGGAAATCCAACCATCCGCGATGCCTTGCTTGACTTCTGCCACCGTCATTTCGGGGATGAAATTACCATCCGGGCCAAGCACGCCGCGCACATCGGTCAGCATCAATAGCCGCTCAGCGGAAAGCGCGCCGGCAATGGCACCCGCCACCGTATCGGCATTGATGTTATAGGTCTGGCCGTCCGCACCCGCGCCAACGGGGGCCACCACGGGCACGATATCCGCGCCAATCATCAATTCCAGTACGCGCGGATTGATCGATTCCGGCTCCCCCACAAAGCCAAGATCAAGCACTTTTTCGATATTGCTGTCCGGGTCGCGATAGGTGCGCGTGAGCTTGCGTGCCCGCACCAACCCACCATCCTTGCCGGAAATGCCAACCGCCATGACACCAGCGCGGGTGATCGCTTCCGCCACCTGTTTATTCACCGGCCCGGCGAGGACCATTTCCACCACATCCAGCATGGCGGCATCGGTCACGCGCAGCCCCTGAACGAAGGTGGATTTCACATCCAGCCGCTTCAGCATGGCATTGATCTGCGGCCCGCCGCCATGCACCACCACAGGGTTCACGCCCACCTGTTCCAGCAGCGCGATATCGCGGCCAAAGCGGAGCGCGGTTTCCTCTTCCCCCATGGCGTGGCCGCCATATTTCACCACGACGATCTGATCATCATAGCGCTTCAGGAAGGGCAGGGCCCCTGCCAGGATTTCCATCTGGTCCTGGGCGGTATCAGTCATGAAAGGCGATCCTGTAATTTTGCAATGGCGTGTAGGGGGCGGTGGCGGGAAGGGTCAAGATGCTGGCGGATGGCTCGCCTTTTTCTCCCAGCCACGAGCGGTTTGCTGCCAATAGGTCAGGCTATGCCCGGCTTCCTTGGCGGCCACCCAGCGCGCCCGCGCTGCGGCGACTGCCGCTTCATCACCGCCATCGAAAAGATCGAGCACGCGATCATATTCGGCAAGCCGCGCAGAGGCCGCGCCATCCACCAGCACCAGAAAGCGTGCGCCATTGGCGGGCGGGATATCCTGATCGGCAATCAATAGGGGCTGCGCTGCGTCATGCTCTCCGCCGGCCAGGCCATGCGGCAG
Source organism: Roseomonas sp. (assembly GCA_044356095.1). Taxonomy (GTDB): domain Bacteria; phylum Pseudomonadota; class Alphaproteobacteria; order Acetobacterales; family Acetobacteraceae; genus Neoroseomonas. The sequence continues at coordinate 9,044 of JBIKWX010000006.1, read as the reverse complement.
CCAGGGCGGATCGGCGGGCAGCCAAAGCGCCGCATCCAGGGCGCGCGCGCGCTCCGCATCACCGCACAGGACGAAGCCGCGCCCACCCGCATCCAGCACGCGGCCCAAAAGCTTGGGCAGCGCTTCCTGCAATTTGCTGCGCGTCAGGTGATAAAAGCCGATCTCGGTCATGCGTCGCGTTCAAAGCGCAGGGCAACCAAACGATCCAGCAGGCGCACACCAAAACCGCTTGGCCCTTTCGGCCCTAGCGCAGCTGCTTCTTCACGCGCTTCAACCCCCGCAATGTCCAGATGCGCCCAGGCGCCGCTGCCGGCGAATTCTCGCAGAAAGGCCGCCGCGTGGCAGGCATCTGACAGGAAACGGCCGCCCCAGGCGCCGCTGCCCGCCGGCGCGCATTGGCGCAGATCGGCGATGTCGCTTTTCAGAACCTCCCTGTGCTCATCATCAATCGGCATGGGCCAAAGCCGCTCGGTCACGTCTTCCCCCGCTGCCATCAGCGCGGCGGTGAGTGCCTCATCATTGCCGAAAACCCCGGCGCGTTGATGGCCAAGGGCGGTGATGATGCTGCCTGTCAGCGTCGCCAGATCAATCATGGCACGCGGGCGGAAACGCTGAGCGGTATAGGAAAGCGCATCAGCCAAAATCAGCCTTCCTTCCGCATCCGTATCCAATACCTCAATCGTCTTGCCGCTATGGGTGCGCAGAATATCACCGGGCCGATAGGAAGCCGCGCCGATGGCGTTTTCCGCCAGCGCCAAAACGGCGACCGCCGGTGCGGGAGATTGCCGCAACGCCAGTGTCAGCATCGCGCCTGCTGCCGCCGCCGCGCCTGCCATATCGCCGCGCATTTCTTCCATGCCGGCAGCGGGCTTGATGGAAATGCCGCCGGTGTCAAAGCAAACCCCTTTTCCGACAAAGGCAATCGGCGCGGCTTTGATCTTGCCCGGCCAACGCAGCACAATAAGGCGAGGTCCATGTTCCGCCCCGCCGCCCACGGCGCATAGCGCGCCCATGCCAAGCGCGGCCAGGCGCTTACCTTTCAGCACTTCAACCTTCAGATCGATATCGCGCAAGCCGCGCAGCCTTTCGGCGAAGCGTGCCGGATTCAGCCGATTGCCCGGCTCCGCCACCAGATCGCGCGCGAAAACCACCCCGCGCAGCATGGCTTCCGCGCGCGCCCAGGCCGCTTCCATCTTGGCAGGCTTCGCCACTGCCAAAGTCACCTTCGCCGGTGGCGTATCCTTATTCTTGCTGGCATCGCGCAGCGCATTGAAGCGCCAGGCATTCAGCAGCGCCCCGGCGGCAAAACCCGCAGCCTGTCCCGGTGTCGCTTTTTGGGCCAATAATACTGCTTGTTCGCGGCCCGCTGCCGCGGCCATGCCGGCGCCACCACCCGTTTCCCAATCACTGATCGCGCGCCCATCGCCAATGCCGGCCAGGATGGTGAAGCCATGCATTCCCGGCACGGCAAGTGCCTCTCCGACCTCGCCCGAAAAGCGCGCTGCCTTGGCTGCTGCCGCGAGTGTCGCATCCGCTGGCGCCTCGCCCGCCTTCATCGGCAGGATCAGCGCACTATCGGCACCGCGCGCCCGGTGGCGCTTTTGCGCTTGCGCGCTGCCTTGCAGGGAGAGCTTCGTCATCAGCGCGGAAGCTTTGGGGCTTCAGCCTTCGTAATGATCCGCCACCATGCGATCCAGCATGCGCACGCCGTAAGCGGTCGCCCCTTTCGGCACGGTTGGCGCATCCTTGGAAGACCAGGCCGTGCCAGCAATATCCAAATGCGCCCAAGGCTTGCCATTGACAAAGCGTTGGATGAATTGCGCCGCGGTGATGGACCCGCCCGGCCGGCCACCGACATTCTTCATATCGGCAATGTCGGATTTGATCTGCTTGTCATAGGCATCACCGAGCGGCATGCGCCAGGCTTTTTCACCCACTGCACTGCCCGCTTCCTTCACATGGGTCGCGAGCGTGTCATCATTGCTGAAAAGCCCCGCGCGTTCATGGCCAAGCGCGATGATGATGGCACCCGTCAATGTCGCCAGATCCACCATGAAGCGCGGATCATATTTTTCCTGGCAATACCACATGACATCCGCCAGCACCAAACGTCCTTCCGCATCGGTATTGATCACCTCAACCGTTTGGCCGGAATAAGATTTCACCACATCACCCGGACGCTGCGCGGTGGCGGAGGGCATGTTCTCCACCAGCCCCACCATGCCGATCACATCCGCCTTGGCCTTGCGCCCCGCGAGTGCCGCCATCAGGCCAATCACCGTGCCCGCACCGGCCATATCCCATTTCATGTCTTCCATCCCGCCCGCCGGCTTGATGGAAATGCCGCCCGTATCAAAAGTGACACCCTTGCCGATGAAAGCGAGCGGCTTTTGCTTCTTGCCCTTGGGCGCGCCCATCCATTTCATGGTCACCATGCGCGGTTCCTGCGCACTGCCCTGCGCCACGCCCAAAAGCGCACCAAAGCCAAGGCGCTTCATCTCACGCGGGCCCATGATCTCAACCTCGACGCCCAGTTTTTCGAGCGCCTTGCAGCGTTCCGCCATTTCAGCGGGCGTCAGCACATTGGGCGGTTCGGACACCAGATCGCGCGTCAGGAAAACGCCATCCGCAATGGCCTGCATCGGTGCGAAGGCAGCCTTGGCCTTGGTGGGTTCTGCGCTTGCAACCGCAATGCGTTCCAGCTTCGGCTTGTCTTCTTCCTTTTCCGTGGTCCGATAACGATCGAAACGATAGCTGCGCAGCCGCGCGCCCATGGCCGCGCTTGCGGCGAGTGCCGGCGTCAGCCCATCCGCCGCAATCACCGCGTCCCGTTCCTGTTGCACGGCAACCAGCGCTGTGCCGCCGGCATTCTCCGACCCCTGCGGATCCAGCGCATCGGCCTTGCCAAGCCCGATGGCGACGATTTTGGTGAGGCCCCCACCCGGCGCCCAAAGCGTACAGGATTGGCCCTTGGCCCCCTTGAACTTCGCCGCCTCCAAGCCGCGCGAAACCGCGCCGCTGGTCGCGTCCTCGGCCGCCTTGGCGAGGCCCGAAAGTGCCGCCCCTTCAGCCAGCAACAGAACCAAAGCGCCGCTGCGCGGCAGGCTGGGCTTCACGAAGGTGATATCGGGCATGGCGAGGCTCCTTGGGGGCAAAACAATGTCGCCGCACCTTAACAGAGGCATCGCCACCAAAACAGGGCTTGCGGCGCAGCGCCCATGCGGCCAAAGCAGGGGCATGAAAGATGAAGCTCTGCTGGCGCTTGCCGGCGACCTCGTGGCCAAGGCGGCTGCGGCCATTATGGCGATCAAGGCCGCAGGCTTTGCCGTGGAACGGAAATCCGACCATTCCCCGGTGACCGAGGCGGATCGCATCGCCGAAGCGCTGATTGTGGAGGGGCTACGCGCCGCGACGCCGGATATTCCCGTGATCGCGGAAGAAGAAGTCGCCGCCGGCACTGCGCCCGCCCATGCCGAGCGTTTCTGGCTGGTGGACCCCTTGGACGGCACGCGGGAATTCGCCGCCGGGCGGGATAATTTCGCGGTCAATATCGGCCTGGTGGAAGCGGGCCGCGCGGTTTTGGGCGCGGTGGCGCTGCCGGCCTCCGGGGAAATCTTTTGGGGCCGCATTGGCCTTGGCGCCTGGAAGCGCGATGCCGCCGGCACGCGGGCCATTCGCGCCCGCACCCCGCCTGCGGAGGGCGTCACCGTGATGGGCAGCCATCATTACGCCGACGACCCGCGCATGGGCCGCTTTCTGGAAGGGCGGCATGTTGCGCGTGTGGTGAATATCGGCTCGGCGGAGAAATTCTGTCGCCTTGCGGAAGGCACCGCCGATCTCTATCCGCGCTTTGGCCGCACCATGGAATGGGATACCGCCGCCCCGCAGGCGGTGGTGGAAGCCGCTGGCGGGCGCGTATTGCTACTGGAAACCCGCGCGCCCTTGCTCTACGCCAAGCCTGGCTTTGAAAATCCGGGCTTTGTCTGTGAGGGCCTGCCGGGATGACACGCCGGCTGGGCGCGGATCAGGTCACGGAAGCGGCGCGCTTGCTGCGTGCGGGTGAACTCGTCGCCTTCCCGACCGAGACGGTCTATGGGCTTGGTGCGGATGCGCGCAATGGCCGCGCGGTGGCCGCCGTGTTTGAAGCCAAGGGCCGCCCGCATTTCAACCCGTTGATCTGCCATTTCCCCGATGCTGAAAGTGCTTTCGCTGAGGTGATCGCCGATGACCGCGCGCGCGCCTTGGCCGCCGCGTTCTGGCCAGGGCCGCTGACCCTGGTACTGCCGCGCCGAACAGAATGCCGGATTGATCTGCTGGCCGGGGCGGGGCTGGATACGCTGGCGGTGCGGGTGCCGGCGCATCCGCTGGCTTTGGCATTGCTGCGCGCGGCGGCGATCCCGGTGGCGGGGCCTTCGGCCAATCGCTCCGGCGCGGTCAGCCCGACCACGGCGGATCATGTGCTGGAAGGGCTATCGGGACGCATCGCCGCCGTATTGGATGGCGGGGCTTGTGATGTGGGTGTGGAAAGCACCGTGCTTGATCTGGCGATGGGTGGTGCTGCCTTGCTCCGCCCCGGTGGCGTGCCGGTGGAAGCGATTGAGGCGGTGATCGGCAAGGTATCCCGCCCCTTGCCCATCAGCGCTGCCGAGAAAACCCGCACGCTCCGCAGCCCGGGCATGATGCTGTCCCATTACGCGCCCAACCTGCCGGTGCGGCTTGGCGCGGTGGAGGTGGCGGCAGATGAGGCGCTTTTGTCCTTTGGCCCGCCCTTGCCGGGTGCGGGGCTGGTTTGGCAGCTCTCCGAAACCGGCGATTTGCGCGAGGCCGCCGCACGACTTTTCGCGGGGCTCCGCCATTTGGATGCTGAGGGAGGCCAGCGGGGCCTGACCCGGATTGCCGCCATGCCCATCCCGGAAAGCGGCCTCGGTGCTGCCATCAATGACCGGCTGGCGCGGGCGGCGGCGCCCCGCACTTGAGCCTTTGCGCAACATTTTTGGCCTAAACCACTTATCCACCACAAAAAACATTTGACTGTGATTTTGGAACTTTTCTAGAACATCCACTCAGTTGCCGGTTTGTTCGCCCCGATTCGCGGGGGGCACCCGGCCCGGGAGGATCAGATGCTGACGCGTAAGCAGCATGAATTGCTGATGTTTATTGACAAGCACCTGCGGGAGACCGGCTTTTCCCCTTCCTTTGAGGAAATGAAGGAAGCGCTCAATCTGCGGTCCAAATCGGGCATCCATCGGCTGATCACTGCCTTGGAAGATCGCGGTTTTCTGCGCCGCCGCGCGCACCGCGCCCGCGCGCTTGAGGTGATGCGCCTGCCCGAGGCGCTGACGCCCAAGGTGAAGGAAGCGGCGCCCAAGCCCGAAGCGCCGAATTTCGCCCCCAATGTCATTCGCGGCAATTTTGCCAATAACCTGCCCGGCAGCGCCGCGCGTGTGGCCGCCGAGGCCGCCGCGGTCCATCTGCCGCTTTATGGCCGCATCGCCGCCGGCCTGCCCATTGAAGCACTCCGCGATAATGGTGCGAGTGTGGAAGTGCCCCTGGCACTACTTGGCAATGGCGAGCATTACGCGCTGGAAGTCGCCGGCGATTCCATGGAGGAAGCGGGCATCATGGATGGCGATACCGTCATCATCCGCCGCACCGACACGGCCGAGAATGGCACCATCGTCGTCGCCTTGGTGGATGAGAATGAGGTGACGCTGAAGCGGCTCCGCCGGCGCGGCAATTCCATCGCGCTTGAACCCGCCAATGCACGGCACGAAACCCGCATCTTCGGCCCGGATCGCGTGCGCGTGCAGGGCAAGCTGGTGGGCTTGCTGCGGCGGTATTGAGAGGGGGCGCCGGGGTTAGTCGGCGCCCACACGCCTTCAATCCACCTTCACCACCAGCTTGCCGAAATTCTCGCCCTTCAGCAGGCCAATGAAAGCCTTGGGCGCATTCGCCAGGCCCTGCACCACATCTTCGCGCCAGCGGAGCTTGCCCTCGCGGATCCAGCCCAGCATTTCGGCGCGGAATTGCGGATAGCGCGGCCAGCCCGTGTCACTCACAATAAAGCCCTGGATGCGTAGGCGCTTGCGCACCACCGGCCCAAGATTGGGGCCGGCCGGCGCGCCGGCGGCATCCGCGCCTGGCGCTTCATTGTATTGCGCGATCATGCCGCACATCACCATGCGGCCGAAATCCTTGAAGCGCGGGAAGACCGCCGCTTGCACGGCGCCGCCCACATTCTCCCAATAGACATCAATGCCTTCCGGCACCGCCGCATCCAATTGCGCGTTGAGATCGCCGCGATGATCCAGGCAGGCGTCAAAGCCCAATTCCTTCACGACAAAATCGCATTTCTTCGCCCCACCCGCGATGCCGATCACCTTGCAGCCCTTGATCTTGGCGATCTGCCCGGCAACCTGCCCAACGGCGCCGGAGGCCGCACTGATCACCACCGTCTCCCCCGCTTTTGGCTGGCCGATATCGGCAAGGCCCGTCCAGGCCGTCAGCCCCGGCATGCCGAGCACACCAAGGCTTGAGGAAAGCGGCGGATCGGCTTCCGGCACTTTGAACAGGCGCTCAGGCCCCACCACGGAAAAGCGTTGCCAGCCAAAGCCGCCGAGCACAGTTTCGCCCAGTTTGAAATCCGGATGGCGGGACGCGACCACGACGCCGGCGGTCTGGCCTTCCATCACCGCGCCCAAAGCCACGGGCTTGGCGTAGCTTTTCACATCCGCCATGCGCCCGCGCATATAGGGATCGAGCGAGAGATATTGCGCGCGCACCAGCACCTGCCCTTCGCTGGGTTCGGGCGCTGCGGTTTCGACAATCTCGAAATCCTCGGGCACCGGGGCGCCGACGGGGCGACGCTTCAACAGGATTTGCAGGTTTTTCTCGGCCATGGGGGTCTCCTTCAATGTCTGTTCTTGCACGGCCAGCGGGGAAGCGAAAATAGGGCGCTGACAAAGGCGGCCTTCTGACGCAGTCTCCGCCGCCTGAATTTGGAGAATAAACATGCCCCTGCCCGAAACCGAGACCCTGCAACTCGAAAGCCCGGAACCACACATCCAGATCGTGCGGCTCAATCGGCCAGAGGTTTCCAACGCCTTCAACACGCAAATGGGCCGTGATTTGCACACGGTCTGGTCGGCGCTGATCGCCGAGCCCGGCGATATCCGCTGCGTCATCCTGACCGCGACCGGCGGGCGCGCCTTTTGCGCGGGCGGCGACCTCAAGGAACGCAAGGGCATGACGGATGCCGCCTGGCGCCATCAGCATGAGATTTTTGAGCGCGCCTTTTGGACCATGCTGGATTGCCAAATCCCGATCATCGCCGCTGTGAATGGCCATGCTTATGCCGGCGGGTTGGAATTGGTGCTGGCGTCAGACTTCGCCTATGGCGTCGCGGGCACGCGCTTTGCGCTGACGGAAGTGACCATTGGCATCATGCCGGGTGCCGGCGGCACGCAAACCCTGCCGCGCATTGTCGGCGAACGCCGCGCCAAGGAAATCATCCTGACCGGCAAGCCCTTCACGGCGGAACAGGCGCTGGAATGGGGCATTCTGAACCGCGTTTGCGCGCCGGAGGAGGTGTTGACCGCCGCGCTTGAAACCGCGCGCGTGATTGCCGGCAATGCGCCGCTTTCCATCCGCCAGGCCAAGCGTTCCATGCATTTTGGCTTGCAGATGGATTTGCGGAGCGCACTGCGTTTTGAAGTGGAATGCTACAATCAATTGGTCGGCACGGAAGACCGGCAGGAAGGCATTCTGTCCTTCAACGAAAAGCGCAAGCCGGTTTTCAAGGGAAGATGATCAAAGTCGCGGTCGAAAGCCCCCATCAGGATGAAATCGCAACGCTGCTCCGCCAATCCGATGCGGTGGCGGCGGCGCTTTACCCTGGAGCCTTTCGCCGCGCTATCACGCCGGCATCCCTGGACACGCCAGAAACAAGCCTATTCGTCGCACGCATCGCTGAGCACGCCATTGGTTGCTGCGCGCTGCTTGATCGCGGTGATGGCTCGGCAGAAATCAAGCGCATGATTGTGGATGAGGCCCATCGCGGCAGCGGTGCCGGTGCTGCCCTGTTGGCCGCACTGGAAGCGGAGGCAGCGCAGCGCGGCATTCAGACGCTTTTGCTGGAAGTCGGCATTCGCAATGTTGCGGCTTATGCGCTTTATCGCCGCGCCGGCTTCACGCCCTGCGCGGCTTTTGCACCCTATATAGCGGACCCGATCAGCCGTTTTCTGGCGAAATCGGTTTCAACCAAAGCGTGATGCCAAAAATCACTCACCAAGCGTCGTTGAAATCCAGGTCTTGAGCGCACCCTTGGGCAGCGCACCCACCTTGGTATCCAAGGGCTTGCCATCCTTGAACAGGATCATCGTCGGGATACCGCGCACCGCATATTCATTCGGCGTCATCGGGTTCTCATCAATATTCACCTTGGCGATGGTAAGCTTGCCGGCATATTCCGCCGCAATCTCATCCAGGATCGGCCCTACCATGCGGCAGGGGCCGCACCATTCGGCCCAGAAATCCACCAGCACCGCGCCGCTGGTATCGAGCACATCAGCCTTGAAGCTCTCATCAGATACGGCCTTGGTCAGATCACCCATGGGGGTCTCCATCGAATCGCGGGCAGCGGAATGCGCTGCCCTTCTTGCCTCTAAAAATCGTGTCTCATGGCCCTCGGGTCAAGACGGGGGGTATTGGGCGGGCTTCACCGCCTGCCCCATGCCAAGCATGGCCTTCAGACGCTCCCGCAGGCTTTGGAAGGTCACATACAGCATCGGGATCATGAAAATCCCGATGGTGGAGGCCGCGAGCATCCCCCAGAACACCGGCGTCCCCACCGCGCGGCGGCTGATCTGGGATGCGCCTTCCGCCACCACCAGCGGATACAGCCCCAAGATGAAGGCGAAGGACGTCATCATCACAGCCCGGAAGCGCAGCTTGGCGCCAAGCACTGCCGCTTCCTGGATGGATTTCCCATGCAATTCGCGCTGTTCCTTGGCGAATTCAATGATCAGAATGCCGTTCTTGGCGGC